>DASZMZ010000359.1:0-13424 GCA_035551455.1 Candidatus Sulfopaludibacter sp. | reverse complement strand
TGCATCGCTTTTGCGCAATGTGCATAAGGACCTTGCGTCAAGTACTCTGCTCCACAAAGCACGCCCGCTACGGATTACTCGAATTGAGCCGAAATTGAGTGTTAGTCCGCCTGTCAGAATTTCGATTTCTTCACAGCTTCTTACAGTCGCGGCTCCGATTGGAATCCACGCCGTTGCTTGGCGGTGGTAGGCGCAAGCGCCTGCCCCACGGCGATGTAGAGGAGCGTCAGGGTGGCGGCGAGATAGGCCATCCAGAGGAGCATCAATACGGGCGCTGATAATAACGGCGCTTTGAATGCCACCATGCGGCGCAGCAATTCGCCGAAGCCCACTTGCTGGAGCGCCTCGAAATGGAAGGCCGCCAGAGCTCCATTCGCCTTGTGGCGGATGAGGCCGGTGTAATAAGGGATGGCGATCGCCTGCATGGCGTAGAGGTCCAGCGCGGCGAAGAGGATTACACCGACAGCCGTCGCCCATGCGGCGCGGCGGTCCTTTAGCAGCGCCGCGAGGCCGGCGGTACAGAGCGGCACCTCGGCGGCGACCACGCCATACAAGTAATATCCCATCGAGGTGGCGACACCGCGCGCCGCCCATAGAATCACCACGTGGTACAACTCGCCGAGCCAGAAGCAGGCATAGAACGCAGCCAGCAGAAACAGCTCGCGCGTACGGCGAACTCGCGCCAGTCCGATGAGACCGAGCAGCACGATGAGATAGAACACGTGATACATCCAGCCGCGCACCTGTAGAAAGCTCCATCCGCCGGCGTAGAGATGGGAGAAGAGAATGGAATCGACGGCATGGCCCCACGGCAGAATCAGGGCCTGATGCAGCAGTCCGCCGGTCTGCGCATCGCGGGCCATTTCGAAATCGGTCAGGCCGGTCAGGGTGCCGGTCTGGAGATAGGCACGCGCGTACCACCATCCTCCGAGGAGCAACGCGCCGGCCAGCGGGAGGACGGCGTGACGCCGCCACTTCCAGATGGCCAGCACGGCGACCACCGGAAGGGCGGTCAAAAAATAGGCTTTGGTGAGCAAGCCCAAGCCGAGGGCGGCGGCGAGCGTGATCTGATCGAACCGTGCGGACTTTCCGGCGGCGATGCGGACGGCGCACCAGATCAGAGCAGAGAACAGCACAATGGCCAGGCAGTCATTTCCGGAATGGCCTACCACGATGGCAAAGCCGGGCATCACCGCCAGTACCGCCGCGCATCCTGCTGCCAGGCGAGGGTTACCCAGAAGTTGCCGGGCCGTGAAGAACGTGAACGGAATGGCGAACGACCCCAGCAGAGCACCGAACCAGCGCACGGCCAGCAGTTGTGTCGAGATGCTTGCGCCGCGCAGGAGCATCATGAGGGGCGCCATCGTCCAATAGTAAAGAGGAGGCTGATAGGCTTCGTGGGCACGGTATGGACCTTGGCTCTCCTGCGCTTGCCAGGAAGCGGGTAGGGAGTAAAAGGACGCTTCCCGCGCGGCGCGAGCTTCAGGGGGAAGCTGCCAAAATTCATCGTGAGGAATGCGGGGAGCGCCCGCTAAGCGCCACGACCAGGGCAGCGGAAGGAGTTCGAGCGAAGTCCCGACGTCGCGAGGCAGCGGACTATCGCGCGGGGGAAGCGCCTCGCCGCGGAAAGCGACCAGCCGTACGACGGCGAAGTGGCTCCACTCGTCGTAGCCTTCCCAAACCGGAAGCATGGCGGCGTAGAAGAAAACACGGGCGAGGAAGCAGAGCCAAATCAGCTTGAGACCGGGTGCGCCACGCATCGCAGCCATGAGTATCGCATGGCACAGTTCACGGGCAGTCTATTTCGACTTGCGCAAGGCGCCTTTCAGACTGGCCTCGGCATCTTCGAGACAGTGCTGAATCTCGTCTAATTGAGGAATCTTTTCCGGATCGATCTGCTGGAGGGCGGCGGCAACGGACTGGATCTTCAAGCGGCTATCGCTGATTCGTTCTTTTTCCACGCGAGTGAGGATCATGATCTAAGCCGCCTCACAATGGTGGGAATCGACGTGGCTGATCCAGGCATATTTGGCCAGTTCCTTGGATTCCGTGGCCATATGAATCAACACGTCAAATCTGGTAAAGTCCGGGTCGCCGTCAATGACGGCTTGGACCTGCTCTGCCAGAAGTGCGGTGAGGTTGCGAGTGGCCGCGACGAAATCGTCCTGGAGCTGCTTCTTCTGTTCACAAAAGGCCACAGCTGTTTTGTCCCATAACCAAAGCATCAGTTTCGATCCCCGCCTTAGCTGAGCAAATGCAGGGCCAAAATGAAGCGTGCCGACTCAGGAGACAGTGTTTGAAAACACGATATTGACATAAGGAAAGAGTGGGAGCATATTGAAGGTGGAAGCGGCTGAAAGGCTAGTTTCCAGGCCCTATTCTCTGAATGGGGTAGACGCGATCCCCAAACGGGGAGCTACTCTAAGGAGGTAGTGCATAGAACCAGTCCACAGTAAGGGCGGCTTCCGGCTACCTCGTCTGACCCGTCGCGAATTTTGACGCGCCTCAGGGCGCCGCGGTTTTTTCGCCGCATGTCATTCCGGTTCGCGAGCAGGGCAAGATTGCAGAACAGGAGGAGTCGGCGGCCGCCCTTTCGCATTTCTCCACTGTAGTTATTACATCGGAAGAAAGTGGCCGCGCCAGGGAGAGCCTGGAGCGGCCATTCTGTTTATTTGGAGATGGGGGCGGAGGACCAGGTGTTGATGTTCACCGCTCCGACGGCCGAAGCGCAGAGGTTGAAGCCGGGGAACTGGAAGCGGGGATCAGTCGGGCAACCCCAATAGTCGCCTTCCGCTGTAACCGTTCCCGCGCCCATATTCAAGATACCGACAACGCCGCGGGTGAAGCTGTTGCGCACCACGCGAGTATCGCCCGGCGCGTTGACGACCACATCGAGGGCCTGGCCCGAGATGATGTTCTGCGAAATGACCGTACCGGTGACGGGCGAAACGGAGAAGACATTCACGCCGGCGGTTCCAGGCGTGAACGCATCGGCCGTATCGGCTCCGTTGCCGCTGATGGTATTGCCGATGATCTGATTGCCATTCAGGTTCTGGCCGGGAGTGTGGCCATGAATCGCTACGCCCGGAATGCCATTGCCCGTCAGGGTGTTGCCCGTGACGATATTGTTATAGGCCGCGGTTCCAGGCGCCGAGGCGAAAATGCCAACTCCGGCGCCGGCGCCTTTGATTCCATTTCCCGTGGACTGGTTGCCAACCACCATCGTGGAGTATATGCCGAGGGCGGTAGTGGACTTGGTGAGGTCGGCCGGAACGTGCGAGGCAATCGTAATGCCGCAGTCGAAAATATTGTTGGCGACGATATTGCCGCTGATCAGGTTGTGATGTGTGACGGCGGTGTCATCGCTGACGAGGATGCCGCCGGCGTTGTTCTGCACCGTGTTACCCACGACGTTGGCATGATCCGTACCCATGAGGTGGATGCCTTCACCGCAATCGAAACCTTCACCGGTCTCGTAGGCCGCAATACCGGGGCAGGCGGGGGCGCCGCCGGAAAAATCGAGGGCGGCATTGTTACCCTGCACGATATTGCTGGACACAGTGACGGCACTCGCGTTGAGCACCAGAATGCCTTCGTATTTGGCGTTCTGCACGGTGAATCCCGAGATGAAAACGCCGCCCAGTTTGGCGTTGTTGATGCCATCGACGATGATGCCGACGGGCAGGCCTTTGGCCTCAATGATGGTGGTGGCTGCGTCTGAGCCCACCAGAGTGAGTGTTTTTCCGATGGTGACGCTCTCTTTGTAGGTGCCCGGGGCGACGCTAACGGTATCGCCCGCCGCAGCGGAAGTCACGGCGGCTCCGATGGTTGTCTTACACCCGCCGGTGCCGGTTGGATTGACACACCACGTGGCTGCGGACGCAGCGGTGGCGATCGAGATCAGAAACAGGAATTGTGTGCTTCGCGTGAAGTGGAACATCGTCTAAATTCTCCGAGTGAAGTGGATTGGTGCGGCCATTCTACCAGCAGCAGGCCAAGACAGAGTACTCTGAAAATTGATTCCCAAACGCTTTGAAGCGGTACGGCCCTGGTGGACGCGTGTGCGCCCCACAGCCCGCTATTTGATGGAGACCGAAGCGCACGTCTATGCGCTTGCCATAGCGGCCAGCGTTCTGCTGGCATTCTATCCGTTCCTGATGGTGATGCTCTCTTTCTGCCGCGATGTGCTGCACTGGCCGGCAGCGGAGCAGGCAATCTATCTCGCCATCGGGGACTTCTTCGCCGGCAAGGCAGGGGTCTTCATCAAGAACAATCTGCAGCCGTGGATGGTGCCCAAGCTACATTTCTTTTCAATGCTGCTGCTGCTTTTCACCGCCAACGGGATTTTCGAGCCGCTCGAAGTGGCGCTCAATCGCGCCTGGGGAGTGACACAGAATCGGAGTTACCTGAAAAATCAACTGGTGAGCCTCGGGCTGATTTTCGGCTGCGGCGCGCTGGCGCTGCTTTCCCTGATGATGACCGCGCTCAACTCCGGCTGGCTGGCGCAGTTTGCCGGCACCCACTATGAGATTCTGCTGTTCGCCACCAAAGCGGTATTCAAGCTGGCGGCGCTGCCCATTTCGATTGTCGCGCTCTTCCTGGTGTACTGGCTGCTGCCCAATCGCAAAGTGGAGCCGGCGCGGGTGGCGCGGGTTTCCCTCTGGGTGGGGCTGGCGCTCGAGAGCTTGAAGTATCTGAATATGCTGCTGGCACCGTATCTCGACGACAAGTTCGAACACGAGTACGCCATCTTCCGATATTCGGTGACCATACTGATCTGGAGTTTCCTGGCCGCGCTCATTGTACTTGCCGGCGCCCACTGGACAGCGCGCCACGACAGCGAAGATCCGCTCTCCGAATAGTACAATCTGGGAAGCGGGTCGAAGACTCGCCGATGTAGGGGAGAACATCGTGAAAAACTGGAGAGCCATGGCCGCGGCCATCGGCTTGGATTTACCCGCACGGGACATCGACCGTATCGCGCAGCCGCTGGATGGCTTGGAAGAAGCGTTTCGGCCGCTGGTCCGGGACCTCACTCCCGACCAAGAGCCTCTGTACATTGTGCAGGTCGAGGAAGCCGAGTGACTATTCGCGAAGTCGCCGCCGCGCTACGCTCGCGCCAGATATCCGCCGTGGAATTGACAGAGGCTGCCATCGCCCGGGTGGACCGGCTCAACGAGAGCCTCAAGGCGTTCATTACAGTAACTGCCGAATCTGCCCGGCATCGTGCGCGCCAGGCCGACGAAGAACTGGCGGCCGGGCGAGATCGCGGACCGCTGC
Source organism: Candidatus Sulfopaludibacter sp. (assembly GCA_035551455.1). Classification (GTDB taxonomy): domain Bacteria; phylum Acidobacteriota; class Terriglobia; order Bryobacterales; family Bryobacteraceae; genus Sulfopaludibacter. The sequence goes on along the minus strand of DASZMZ010000359.1, from coordinate 8,144 downwards.
ACGGCATACCCATGGCGGTAAAAGACCTGTTCCACGTCAAGGGCGTGCGGACCACGGGAGGCTCCCGGGTTTTCCGCAGTCTGGTGGCTGAGCAGAATTCCGCAGTGGTGGACCGGCTGGAAAACGCCGGAGCGGTTCTGTTGGGCAAGCTCAATATGCACGAACTGGCCTACGGAATCACGTCTGCCAATCCGCACTTCGGCGCGGTGCGCAATCCCTGGCAGCGCGACCACAGCCCTGGAGGTTCCAGTGGAGGCTCCGGCGCCGCAGTGGCTGCCAATATTGTTTATGCAGCCATGGGCAGCGATACCGGCGGCTCCATCCGCATTCCCGCCGCCTTTTGCGGCACGGTGGGGCTCAAGCCGACGTACGGCCGCGTGAGTCGCTTCGGCAGCCTGCCATTGGGGTACACGCTGGACCACATGGGTCCGCTCACCCGCTCGGTGCGGGACGCTGCCTTGGTGTTGAACGCCATTGCGGGCCACGATGGCCGGGACCCGGCATCGTCGCGCCGTCCGGTGGTCGATTATGTTCCCGATGAGGGCTGTTCGCTGCGCGGGGTGCGGATCGGGTTCCCGCAGAACTTCTATTTCGAGCGGCTGGATCTGGACGTGGAGTCGGCAGTCCGCGGAGCCATCGCCCGCGCCGAATCACTGGGTGCGCAAGTGAAACCCGTGACCGTCCCCGACATAGCGGCAATCAATACCGTGGCGCGCGTGATTCTGTTGTCCGAAGCTTCGGCGGTATACGAGCCGTATCTGGAAGATCGCAGCCTGTTCGGCCCGGATGTGCTGACGTTGCTGGATCAGGGCCGGCTGGTGCCCGCGGTAGACTACATCAATGCGCAGCGGCTGCGGCGGGGAATGGTGCGCGAGTTCGAGAAGCTGTGGGACAGCGTCGATTGTCTGATCTGCCCGACTACTCCGAATACCGCGCCGCGCATCGGCGATACCACGGTTCGGCTGGGCGGACGGGAGGAAGACGTCCGGCTGGCGACTACGCGGCTCGTACGGGCCATCAATGCTTTGGGATTGCCGGCGCTCTCGATTCCCTGCGGTCTCAGTGGCGACGGACTGCCCATCGGATTGCAAATTATCGGGCCGGCTTTCGAGGAAGCGGGGATTCTCCGGGTGGGTGCGTGCCTGGAGGATGGAGGTGTGGGAATTCCCCCATGCACCGAACACTAGCCAGCCTGCGCCAATAAAAACAGACCTTTGGATTCCTTCATCCTGTAGCTAAAGCTATGTATTTTCATATTTAAGGGGATTTCCGCAGGCTGAATAATGTATTTCAGGTTAACAAGTCTTTTACTCTCAATACCTCAATAGGTGTTTACCGCTTGGCACTCCAACTGCTCCGCTGAATAGCCTACAGGAGGCAGTTGATGTTTCGAAGTGGAAGTTGGACTCGCTTGTTCGCGCTGTTAGCGCTGGGACTGATCCTTGCCATAGGACTGATCGCCCAAACGGAAACAGGGCAGATCACCGGAACCATTCAAGACCCTACCGGCGCGGTAGTGCCGAATGCGACCCTCTCGGCGCAAAACGTGGCAACTGGGGCGCAACGTTCGACGACCACGAATTCAACAGGGCTATTTGTGCTGCCGAACCTGACTCCCGGCACCTGGGACGTGACGATCAGCGCCGGCGGCTTCGCCACGCAGAGAGTACGTTCGGTGGTGGAAGTGGGCGCCAAGATCACGATGGATCGCAGACTGGAAGTGGGCACGGCCAGCACGACGGTGGAAGTGGCCGCGGGCGCTGTCCAGGTGAATACGGAGTCGCAGACTCTGAGCGCCACGATCAATTCGCAGCAAGTCACCGAGTTGCCGTCTTTGACGCGCAATCCATACGACTTCGTCGCGACCGTTCCGAACGTCGCCAGCGACACCAATAGCGGCCGCGGAGTCGGCTATGCCATTAACGGCATGCGGTCCGCCAGCACGAACGTGCTCCTGGACGGCGTGGCGAATAACGATGAATTCACAGCGACGGTGGGCCAGCAGGTTCCCCTGGATTCGGTCCAGGAATACACGGTGCAGACCAGCAACTTTACCGCGGAATACGGTCGCGCCACGGGCGGCATCGTCAACCTGATCACGCGCGGCGGCACGAACGAATTCCATGGTTCGGCCTATGAGTTCAATCGGATTTCGGCGCTGGCTTCGAACAGCTACTACAACAACGCGAACGGCCTGGACAAGGGCATCTACACCCGCAATCTGTTCGGCTACTCGCTGGGCGGACCGGTGAAGAAGAACAAACTCTTCTTCTTCCAGAACACCGAATGGACACGCGTGCGCAGTTATGGGGAACAGGTTTTCATGATCCCGACTTCGCAGTTGATCGCGGCATCCAATGCCAACACCCAATCGTTCTTCTCCGCGTACGGCGCGCAGCGCAGCGACCTGACGACGCTGGGCACCTACACGAAGAACGATCTGCCGACGGCCTGCAAGGGCGGAGCGGCTACGGGCGCCTGCGCGGCTTTGGCGGGGACCACTCCCATGTTCAATAAGGTGGCCTACAAGACCCCGGCGGATGCGGGCGGCGGATCTCCGCAAAACGCTTACGATCTGGTGGGGAACGTGGACTACAACCCGAACGAGCGGTCGCAGATGTCCTTCCGGTACGCGTTGTACAGCGAACTGGACTTCCCGGGCACGGTCGACACCAGCCCTTACAAAGGCTATGAGACCGGCCAGACCTATAAGAACAATCACCTCACAGTCTCATTTACGCATACCTATTCGCCGACTCTGGTGAGCCAGACCCGGTTGAGCTACAACCGGTTGAGCAACGAGCAACCGCTGGGCACTGCGCCGATCGGCCCCACGCTGTACATGAATGCCAGCGGCGTGCCGCTGCTTGCCGGCGCACAGGTGGTATTCCCGGGCTACAGCGAAACCACTCCCGGTAATGCGATCCCCTTCGGCGGGCCGCAGAACTTCGTCATTCTGACTCACGACGTGACGAAAGTGGTAGGCCGCCACAACATCCGCTTTGGCGGACTGTTCACCTATATGCAGGACAACCGCACCTTCGGCGCGTACGAGTCCGCGGTAGAGAGTCTGGGTTCGAACACCGGAAACTCGCTGGACAATTTCCTGGGCGGCCAGTTGCGCCAGTTCCAGGCGGCGATTTATCCCCAGGGCAAGTACCCGGGCGACACCTTGACACTGCCCGTGGGACCTCCCAACTTCTCGCGCAGCAACCGCTACAAGGAATACGCCGTGTACGGTCAGGACAACATCAAAGTGACGGCCCGCCTCTCCATCAATCTGGGTATCCGGTGGGAATACTTCGGTGTGCCGCACAACAGCAACCCGGCTCTGGATTCGAATTTCGTCTTTGGAACGGGCTCCACCATACAGCAGCAAATTGCCACCGGCAAGGTCTATGTTGCCAATCAGAGCCCGGTGGGCGGTCTGTGGCATAAGGACTTCAAGGACTTTGCTCCCCGCATTGGTTTCGCCTACTCGCTGACGCAGGATGGCAAGACTTCCATCCGCGGCGGCTACGGCATCAGCTATGAACGCAACTTCGGCAACGTCACGTTCAACGTGATTCAGAACCCGCCGAACTACGCCGTAATCTCTCTGCAAGCCGGCGTCGACCTGCCGACGATTCCGATCAGCGTCAGCAATGCCGGTCCCCTGGCCGGCAGCAACGGCACCAAAGTCTTCCCGGCGCCCAGCCTGCGCGCGGTCGATCCCAACATCAAGAACGCCTACGCCCATCTGCTCAGCCTGAGTTTGGAACGGCAGATCAGCACGAACATCCTGGCCGCGCTTTCGTACTCCGGCTCGATGGGTGAACGGCTCTACTCCATCGACGGTTTCAATCGCGTCAGCTACGGCAACCTGTACCTGGGAATCCCCTGCACTCCGGGCGGATTCGGCGATCCCGGCAACTGCACCGCGCGCCTCAATACGCAGTACGGCAACATCAACATGCGTACCGGCGGCGGCCTCTCCAATTACAACTCTCTGGCAGGACGCTTGCGGTTCAGCAATATCGGACACACGGGCCTCACACTGGAGACCAACTACACGTATTCGCATGCCATCGACAACCTGAGCAGCACATTCAGCGACGGAACCAACGGCAACTTCGTCCTCGGCTTCGAGGATCCGTTCCATCCCGAACTGGATCGCGGCAGTTCCGATTTCAACGCCAAGGGCCGCCTGTCGGTCTCCGGCATCTGGGCCATCCCGGCATTCAAAGGCAAGAGCGTGGCCGACAAAATCCTGGGCGGATGGGAAATCGCTCCGATCATCACCGCGCGGACCGGCAACCCCATTACTCTGTACGATTGCTACAACGCCTACAGCTATTGCCCGCGCGCGTTCGTGACCGGCGCCGTATCAGGCACCGGCGTCACCAACATCCCCACCGGCACTCCCGACAATTACAACTGGTACAGCTTCACCAAGCAGAACTTCAGTGTGGGCCAGTGGTACAACCCCAAGACCGGCATCAGTGACGACGCTCCGTTCCCGGGCAACATGCTGGGCCGCGGCTCGGTGACTGGTCCGGGCAACTTCAGCTTCGATATGGGTCTTTACAAGAACACGCAGATCACGGAAAAAGTGAAGATCCAGCTTCGCCTGGAGATGTACAACGTTCTGAATCACTCCAACTTCCTGGTGTATGGCGCCGACGCTGACGCCGGTTCCGCCGACTATGTCGACGGCTACCGCAACGGTCATCGTGACGTCCAGTTGGGCGCCAAGATCGTTTTCTAGGCTTACTCGCAGCTTGCGGTGTCAGAGGCGCCCCTCACCGGGCGCCTCTTTTTTTGTGCCGGCTTCTCTCCGTACGCCTACAGCGCGAGCTGCCCGCGATACGTCATGTCCCTCAACACAAATTTGACGGACAGGTAAAAGACCGCGAACCGGCAGTCCAGCGTCACGAAGCGATCCGGCATTGTGATCGGGTCCTTGCCCCGCGGAAAAAAAAGCAGCACGTCATTCGGCGCGCTCCCCGACCCGGCAAACAGGTGTTCACAGGGAATGGGAGCCTTGCCTGCGCGTTCCAACTGGCTCCCGGTCTTGATGGCTTCCAGCATGGCTTCGTTCGAATCTTTGGTTTTTGACGTGGGCATCAACGGGAGTCCGTGCACGCGGATCACGTAAAACTGCCCTGTCAGTTCCGGGACCTCGGGCGCGCCCGCCAGACGGACCGGCGCTGCCGTCTCCCATCGCGCCACCACCGGGAACTGGACCGGCGCGCCTCCGGGCTTCGGAGCCGGCGGGACCGGCTTGCCGATGGGAAAGCTCTTCACGCCTCCCGGCGGAACTCCCGGCCGCGTGTCCGGCAACTCGATGTTGCTCCCGTTCGGAGCGGGCGGCTTCTCCTCCTCCATGCGAGCGAAACCCTCGCGCGCCCATGGCGATTGCCACAGCAGATCCTGTTTCTCGCGGTCGCTCCAACGGGCCGGGTCTTTACTCTCCCAAAAGTCCTTGCGCGCCGCCCGCAGGGAACCTGCAGATACCCAAACGGCGGCAGCTTGTAGCCATTGTCTTCGTGTTGGTATCACTGACTCTATGGTAACGAGTACCGGGCGCGACTCAGAGGCAGTCTCTCAAATTCAGCACCCGAATCAGCCGCCGCAGGGAGTTGGGATGGATCTTCAGTTTCGCGGCGGCCAAATTGTGATCGCCACCGCACTCGCGCCACGCCGCCAGAATGAGTTCGCGCTTGGTCTGCGTCACTGAAGTCTGCAGCGCGCCGGGAACCGCGGCCACCGCTGCGGCATCCAGAACGGTCTCGGGCAGATCCTCGGCCAATAACGTTTCCGACTGGCCCAGCACCACGGCGCGCTCAATAGCATTCTCCAGTTCGCGCACGTTACCCGGCCACGAATACGCCGCCAGGTACCGCTCGGCCTCCGGCGAAATTCCGGCGACGCGACGGCGGCAACGGGCCTCGGCCAGTTCCAGGAAGTGGCGGGCCAGCGGCAGAATATCGCCGGGCCGCTCGCGCAGAGGCGGAACGCGCAGCGCCACCACATTCAGCCGATGGTAGAGGTCCTCGCGAAAGGCTCCGCGACGCACCTCCGCCGCCAGATCGCGGTTGGTGGCGGCGACCACCCGGACATCGAGCTTCAGAGTCCGCGTGCCGCCCACGCGTTCAAATTCGCGCTGTTGCAGCACCCGCAGAAATTTGGCCTGCAGCAAAGGCGCCAGTTCGCCGATCTCGTCCAGAAAGACGGTGCCGCCTTCGGCCATCTCCAGCTTCCCGCGCTTCTGCGCAATCGCTCCGGTGAAGGCGCCTTTTTCGTGGCCGAAGAGTTCGCTTTCCAATAGGGTATCGGTGAGCGCGGCGCAATTGATGGCGATGAATGGCTTTTCGGTACGAGGACTGAGCCGGTGAAGCGCCTGCGCCACCAACTCCTTACCGGTGCCGCTTTCACCCAATACCAGCACCGACGTATCCTGAGGCGCCACGCGCGAAATCATCTGGAGCAGTTTCAGGATTGCGGGGCTCTCTCCCACCATTCCGGTGCGAGCCGCTCCCAGCCGGTCGCGCAGCAGCGCGTTCTCGTTCCGCAAACGCTCCACGTCGCGGACGTTTTCGAGCGCGGAAGATGCCAGGGTCGCGATCGCGCTCAGGGTCTCGCGATGGTCCGCCACGCGCTCGGCTTCTTCAGGCGCAAACCAGATCGCCAGGGTGCCTCCGATCTCACCCCGGACGTAGAGCGGGAGCGCTACACAATCCTGCGGGATCTGATCGTCAGTCGGGGCTCCCAGCAGGACCGCCCCGCCGGTACACGGGACCAGGTCGGCAATCAGCCGGACAATCTGCTCTTCAAAGATGATGCGCTGGGCTTCGTCCTGCGCCCGAGCCAGCGCGCGGAAGAGAAACAGCAGTGCGCAGGCCTGGAGCAGCGTGTCTTGGGGACCATTCGAACTGGGCTGCGGCTGCATGCCAGGGTGTCAGTGTATCAGGTCCGCGGCTGCATGAACCGTGAGGTTCGCGGCGGTTGAACCCGGCTGTTCATTTCGGCGCCAACTTACTGAGAACTTACTTTTCTTTTCAATCAGTTACGATTTGGCCCGCGGGATGCCTTTATAGAAAACGTAAATCGGGACCCGGGACACGGGGTAGCCCGAAGGAGGATACGACGATGAAAACTTCAACTCTGCGTTCGATGATCGTGGTGGCTGCTCTGGCGGTTGCTGCTGGCACTGTTTCGGCTCAAACCATGAACGTCCGTATCCCGATGTCGTTCCGCGCGGGCGATACGGGCATGGCGGCGGGCGACTATCAGGTCCACTTGGCTAGCGGGATTTCCGGCGTGCCGGTGGTTTACCTGCGCAATGCCGAGACGCTGAAGTCGGTCATCCTGATGCCGCCCGTGAGGTCCGATGCACCCAAGGCCTGGCTGCAGGATGGTACGCCCCGGTTGAGCTTCACCTGCGCCGACTCCTCGTGCACGCTCACGAAGATGTGGAACGGCGACGGCGGAACGGCCTACGGCTTCAACACTCCCAAGTTGCCCAGCATCCAGGCGCGCGACCTGACCACGATCACGCTGGCCATGGTGAAGGCCCACTGACGAATGTCCATACTCCCGCAGTCCCCTCCCGCGGCGTCGCTTCGTGCGGCGCCGCATTTTTTTTGCCCGTCAGCCGCGGCCGATGAACGGCATTCTGGTAGCCATCACCGTCATGAATTCCACGTTGGCATCCAGAGGCAGGTTGGCCATGTAGAGGACGGCGTCAGCCACGTGACGCACATCCATGCGGGGCTCCACCATCAGCGAGCCATTGGCCTGCGGCACGCCTTTGCTCATACGGTCGGTCATTTCCGTCGCGGCATTGCCGATATCGATCTGTCCGCAGGCGATGTTGAATTCGCGGCCGTCCAGCGAGATGCAGCGCGTCAGGCCGGTGATGGCGTGTTTGGTGGCGGTATAGGGCGCGGAGTTGGGACGCGGCACGTGGGCGGAGATGGAGCCGTTGTTGATGATTCGGCCGCCTTGCGGATCCTGGGCCTTCATCATACGGATAGCCTCCTGGGCGCAGAGGAATGCCCCGGTGAGGTTGACGCCCACCACGAGGTTCCACTGCTCGACTGTCAGGTTTTCCATGGGGACGCCCGGCGCGCCGCGGCCGGCATTGTTGAAGAGCACGTCGA
>DASZMZ010000358.1:0-3837 GCA_035551455.1 Candidatus Sulfopaludibacter sp. | reverse complement strand
TCGATGAGTCGCTCGACAAGCAATTCCGCCGTCGTGTTGGCCATTTTGATTCTTCTTCCGGTTCTCTAAGACGCTTTCTTCTTCATTGCGTACGTGACAATTCCAAGCGCGGCCGCGCCGGCCACCGCGACACCCTTGTGGTTCGCAAGCCAGGTAGTGGCGGCAGCGTTGTGCGCTTGCGCATCGAATATGCCGTGCGCGCCGAAGTCTCCCGGCAGCGGCTCAAATAGATTGTCGCGGCGGGCAGGGGAGGGCGCTTCATCCGTCTGCTGCGAATCGAAGCCCGTTGTTCCCAGATATAGATCGGCAAGCGCCGGCGCGACCTTATTGGTTTCGATCGCAATCACGGTCGGCACTCCGACGAATACGTCCCGCCGATTGTGGCGGGATGCCCAGACGATTCGGTCGGCGGCCACTTCGGGCTGGAAGATCGGCGGCACAGGCTGAGGATGCCGCGGCATCTTCGACCGGCACCACGTGAATTGCGGCGTATTCATCGCTGGAAGCTGCACCATCGTAAGCCGAATCCGGCTGTGCTCGTGGATCAGCTCGGTACGCAACGAATCCGTGAAGCCGGCGATGGCATGTTTGGCGCCGCAGTAGGCTGCCTGCAAAGGAATCGACCGGTAGGCGAGGGCGGAACCGACCTGGATGATCCTGCCCGAATTGCGCGGCTGCATGCGGCGCAATGCCGCCATCGTGCCATAGACCGTGCCGAGATAGGTGACTTCGGTGGCGCGCCTGAATTCGTCCGGCGTGGTGTCGATCACGCGCGCGAAGATTGTGACCATTGCGTTGTTGACCCAGACGTCGATCGGTCCGAGTTCGGATTCAATGCGGGCGGCGGCGGCTTCCATCTGCGCGGCGTCCGCCACATCGGCCGGTATCGCGATACCCCTTCCGGCTGATTCGTCCGCTTCGCGGGCGGCGGCGTGCAGCCCTTCCGTATCGCGCGCGATCGCCGCCACGTGCGCACCTTCAGCCGCGAACGCCCGTACGGTCGCCCGGCCCACGCCTGCCGAAGCTCCCGTCACGACGACTACGCGGGGCTGGTCCGGTTTCTTCATCGTTCTGTTTCGCCTTCGAGATCGATCAAAGCCAGACCGCTTGCCGGATCGAAGCGGCGTTGCAATCTGCCCGTGGAATCTTCGAGCACGAGCTCCAGCGTGGGCCGCACGCGGCCACTCATCAGATGGCCCGCCCAGGCGGACCCATCGCGCCGGCCCATAACAATGTGCGCATGCACCTTCGGACTCCCCTTATCAAGCGCAATGTCTCCAATCAGGGAGACCACCTCGACCTGTTCTTTCACTTCGTTGCCCAGATATTCTTTCTTCTCCCAGTCGAAATAGCCGACAGAGGCTTCGCTGAACGCTCCGATGCCTGTGAAATGTCCGGATGAAATCCGGCGTTCCTTCGCGAATTGCGTCAGGGTGGCGACGAACTCCTCGCCGGTTTCGAAGATCAGAACGGTCGCGTTTGCCAACTTCTTGCTCTTCATCTTGAAAACCGGCGCTTGAAGCGCCACGCCGCAAGCGCGATGCCGACTCCGGCCAGCGCCAGCGCGCCGTAACGGAGTTCCGGCCGCTCCGCGGCCTTTGCTTCGAGCTTCGGCAACGCACGCGGGTCTCCAATGGCCTCAATATCGCCGTTTCGAGCCTCACGCAGAAGCTGCGCCAGATGGAGCGGTCGCCGGCCGGTCGCCTGATCGATCTGTGTCCGGCAACTGAAACCGTCCGCGAGCACCAGGGTCTCGGCCGGCAACTGCCGCAGCCGCGGCCCGAGCCGGTGTTCATAGACTTTCATCGAGGTGTCGTATTTGTGCTCTTCGAAGCCAAAACTGCCGGCCATTCCGCAGCAGCCGTCATCCACAATCTGAGCGTGTGCGCCCATCGCCTCCAAGAGCTTCTTCTCCGCTTCGAGACCGATGACCGCCTTCTGATGACAGTGACCGTGGACGAGAATATCCCGGTGCACAACCGGCGACCGGTAGTCGCAACGCGAGAGAAATTCCGCGAGGGTGAAAATCTGTCCCTGCAGGCGTTTCGCATCCTCATCGTGAGGCCGCAGGCCAGGCATCTCGTCGCGAAAGACCGCGAGGCAGCTCGGCTCCAGCGCGACCATGGGCAGGCCTGCCTCGATCAGACCTTTCATCCGGCGCAGGACCTTGCCCAGGAGCGCATCTGCCTGTTTCAGGAATCCGTAGTCGTAAAGAGGGCGCCCACAGCAAAAATCCTCGGCGGGAACGATCACGCGATAGCCGGCATCCTCCAGAACTTCGACCGCAGCTGCCGCTACTTCGGGATGAAAGTAATTGTTGAATGTGTCGGCCCAGAGCATGACTTCGGGCTTGCCGTCGTTGCGGGCGCCGCGGACTTTCCTGTGCCGGAACCATTCTTTAAAAGTGACCGGCGCAAACTCCGGTACGGCGCGGTGGGGGGAAAGTCCCGCGAGGCGTTTCGTCAGAGGAATCTTCCCAACCGAATTGGCGAGCTGGGGAAAATGCGAAGCGAGGCGCGCCCAGCGGTGGATCCAGCCCATCGCCCACGCATGGCGCGGCCGCAGCCGTCCCTCGTAATAATGCGCCAGGAACTCGGCCTTGTAAGTCGCCATGTCCACATTGACAGGGCAATCGCTTTTGCATCCTTTGCAGGAAAGGCGGGTCTGTAGCAGAATCTGTGGGTAGGGCGAACGTGGAAGGGCGGCTTTTCTGATTTTTGGGGGCGCTGCCCCCAAACCCCCGGAATTTATCGCTTTCTGGCCAGAATGATTTGTCTTGCTTCGACTACAATGGGGGCACTTGAGCGGAGGATAGGGCGCCGCAGGAATGCGACCCGAGCGCCGACTCAAGCGCCGGAATGGCGGGGCGGCTTCGGCCGCCCGAACTTTTCTCCCAGAGCCTGAAGAATAGCTGGTCTCCAGCCGGTTGGATTAATCTGCAGTTGAGAACAAAAGATTCCTCCGCCGAGGAGGCCAGCCATTCAACTGCAGGTTAAGACGATTTTGAATCGCGTGCAACACTTCGTGGGCTTCGTCTATGAAGAAGTGCGCATGCTTTGCGACCAGGACCGGCCGGAGTCGATCGAGATCACCGTCAAGCCGCATGGCGGAATACGCGGACGTTGCTCGCATTGCCGACAGTCAGCCCCGGGTTACGACAGGCAGCCAGAACGGCGCTGGCTCTTTGTCCCCCTTTGGGGAATCCCCACCTACTTTCGTTACGCGCCGCGGCGGGTGAAATGTGCCGAGCACGGAATAACCATTGAGTACATTCCGTGGAGCGACGGCAAGCGTCCGGTGACCTGCGCCATGATGGGATTTCTGGCGCGCTGGGCGCGGCGGCTGAGTTGGCGGGAAACGGCGCGCGTGTTCCAGACCAGTTGGGAAGCCGTATTCAGGTCGGTGGAATGGTTTGTCGAATGGGGTCTGGCTCATCGGGAGTTGCGCGGAGTTGAATCCATCGGGGTGGACGAGATTCATTGGGGCCACGGTCTGCGCGCCGATAACTTTCTGACCGTGATTTATCAGATCGACGTCTGTTGCCGGCGTTTGTTGTGGGTGGGCAAGCGGCGGACACAGGCCACACTGCGGCGGGGCCTGCGAGCACTGGGACCGGAGGTGGTAAAAGGCCTGCGGTTCGTGTGCAGCGACATGTGGAAACCCTACCTGCAAGTCATCGCCGCGCAGGCCGGCCACGCTTTGCATGTGCTGGACCGGTTCCACATCACCAGCCATCTGAATCAGGCGGTGGACGAGGTGCGCCGGGCCGAGAGCCGACGCTTGCGTGCCAAAGGCAAGGAGGCCGCCGAGCGGCTCAAGCATATGCGCTGGCCTCTG
>DASZMZ010000357.1:0-2867 GCA_035551455.1 Candidatus Sulfopaludibacter sp. | reverse complement strand
CAATCTCTTCGACGGCGCCCCAGGTTTTGATTTCGGCGCCCAATTTGGCCAGGGCGGCCTGTGTGTTGGCGGTCCGGTAGGCCGGCGTGATCATCTGTTCCAGATCGGCATATTTCTCGCCCAACAAATTATCGAGCGCCTTCCGGGCGATCCCAGCGGGATCCGGAGCCTGGGCCATCAACAGACCCGCGGATAAAAGACACAAAACTCGCAAGCGCATACTTACTCTATGTTACTGCCGGGAGTGCCTGCTTTACTAATTCCCAGGCCCGTTGCACATGCTTCACAGTAGTGGCCTGGTTTCCCACCGCCAGCCGGAGGGTGAAGCGGCCATGCAGCACGGTGCCCGAGATGAAGATCTCGCCAGTGGCATTCACGGCTTCCTGAATGCGGCGATTCTCCTCGTCGGTGCCCTTATAGCGGAAGCAGACCACGGAGAACGGCGTGGGCGCGGTGCGTTCGAAGCGATCATCGGCATCCACCTGGCCGGCCAACTCCTGCGCCAACCGGACATGCTCGCGAATCACCGCGGCCAAGCCTTCGCGTCCGAACGAGCGCATCACGAACCAGAGTTTGAGCGCGCGGAAACGGCGGCCCAAAGGGACCCCGTAATCCATGAGGTTGACAGCGCGCGGGTCTTCGGTGGTCTGCAGATACGCCGGCACCAGGGAGAAGGCGCGGCGCAGCACGTCGGGATGGCTGGTATAAAACACGCTGCAATCCACCGGCGTGAGCAGCCACTTATGCGGATTGGTGACCAGCGAATCGGCGCGCTCGCAGCCTGCGTAGGCCCAGCGGAATTCGGGTGCTACCATGGCCGAGCCGGCGTACGCGGCGTCGACATGGAGCCAGATGGAGTGGCGGGCGCAGATATCGGCGATGGCGGGCACGGGGTCGACACTGGTGGTGGACGTGGTGCCGACGGTGGCGGTGACGCAGCAGGGTCGAAGTCCGGCGGCGAGATCCTGTTCGATGGCGGCGGCGAGGGCGTCGGGCCGCATGCGAAATTCGGAGTCCACCGCAATCCGGCGCACGCGCTCCTGGCCGATCCCGACGGCGAGCGCGCCCTTCTCGATGGAAGAGTGCGACTGCTCCGAAGTGTAGACCACCAGGCGGGGATCGCTGCCCTTGGTGCGGGATTCGGGGTCGACCGACTCGCGCGCCGCCGCGATGGCGTGCATGCTGCTGGTGGAAGCCGTATCGTAAATGCAGCCGAACCAATCGGCGGGAAGTCCGGTCCACTGGGCCAGCCAGCGCAGGGTCACCTGCTCCAGTTCCACCACGGAGGGCGAACTCTTCCAGAGCATGCCGTTGACGTTCAGCGCGGCGGTCAGCAGCTCGGCGAGGATGCCCGGAGGCGAGGCCGAGATGCCGAAATAGGCCATGAAGCCGGGGTGGTTCCACTGCGTGGTGGCCGGTACGATCAGCTTTTCGAAGTCGGCCAGAATCGCGTCCATGGATTCGCCGTGCTCGGGCCCGGCAGCGGGCAGAGAATCGGTGAGCTGGCCCGGTTCGACCTTGGGCAGGACGGGGTAGCGCTCGGGATTTTCCAGATAATCGGCGACCCAATCGATGGCGCGATGGCCGTAGCTGCGGAATTCTTCAGGTGTCATTGGCACGAAGGCCAATTGTACTATCGGTTCGCCACGGGGGCCCTTGTCAGGGTCACGAAGTGAGTTTCTTCGTGTCGGGCATCCATTGTCGAAACCAGGCGCGGAACTGCTCCAGGCGGGCCAGCTTTTCAGGCGACAGGGGAACGGCCAGGGGTCCGGTTTTCAGGCCGCGCAAGCCGGTGGCGATTTTGAGAATGGCGGGCTGCGGAAACTGGTGCACCCAGGCGAGCAACTCTTGCAGGCGGCCGTCCAGTTCCTGGGCGCGCGGCTGGTTGTTGGCCGCCAGGGCGCGGTCCAGTTGCGACATTAACTCCGGCACGGCGCAGGCGGCGGGCGAAATGGCGGCATGGGCGCCGGCGCACCGGGCGGCCACGAAGTGCGCGTCGTCCACGGAGAGAATCCGCCAATCGGCGGTGCGGACAATGCCGCGGAGTCCCAGCTCGATACCGGCAAAACGGCCGGTGGAGAGCAGTTCCATCGCCGTGGCCGGCTCCAGATTGCAGCCCGAGGCGGGCAATTGCGAAAGGTAAGTGGAGGTCCCTTCACCCAGCTGCTCGGCGAATTGCAAATAGAACTCGCGCAGGTCGTCCTGGTCGTAGGCGAAGAAATGCGGAGGCGGCAGAAGCAGTCCGGCGGCTCCGGCATCGCGGGCCTCGCGGGCCAGTCCCACGGAGGCCTCGAGGGTAGCACTTCCCACGCCCACCAGTACCGGGACGCGGCTGCGTTTCACCGCCAGATACACCAGGCGCGACCGTTCCTGATCGTCGAGCGCCGCGAATTCACCGGACGCCGTGCACAAGGCAATGCCGCTGACACCGCCCTTACAAAGGAAGTCGATCAGCTCGAAGCATGCGCCGAAGTCGATATCTCCGTGCTTGCCTCGCGGCGTGATGGCGGCAGCGTAGACGCCCTGAACGTCAGACATAAGACCGTGACGCTTTCCTAGCGGAACACTCTATCACAGGAGATATCCTGATAACCGATCCGGTACATATGGTCCGGGATACGGTACTGCGTTATCTCGCTACCAAGCCCCGACTTGGGGATCATATTGAACATGACTGCCGGATACAACACCCTTTACGCCGTCGCGCTCTTCCTGGCGCTGTGCTTTCTGCTCACCTGGACGCACCGCCGAAATAAGATAGCGCGCAGCCGTCGCAGAAATAGTATCTCAGTCTTTCTCAGTCAACACGGCCTCAATCCAAACGGCGAGTAGTCGACTGAGCCTTCAACTCCTTTTCGGCTCGAAAC
>DASZMZ010000356.1:0-7950 GCA_035551455.1 Candidatus Sulfopaludibacter sp. | reverse complement strand
ATGGCCAGGCTCCACGCCGCCTGATTTCCTCCACTAAGCTCCTCTCCAGATACCCACCATCTGTGGTGGAGACCTTTGAGTCCCCTTCACTGATTCAGAACGACTTATCTGTCGCCAACCCCGCCAACTGCGAAAGACAGGTTAGCGAGCGACCTTTACCACCACGGCATGTGCGGCTACCACGCGGTGACGGCGGTCCTCGGTTGAGGACGCGGCGAAAGCGCTCAAGACTAGAGGGCGAAGCAGAGGATGTTCGGTCCGGCGGCAACTACGATGTATTGTTTCCCGGCGAGGCTGAACGTCATGGGACCGGCCTTCATACGGACGTTGGTGGGGAATTGCCAGAGCAGTTTCCCTGTGCGCTGGTCGACGGCGGTAAATCCACCGTTGGGCCGGCCGTAGAAGACTAAGCCTCCGGCGGTGGCCAGCACGCCCGTCCACGTCTTGGCGCGGGCGGCGCCGGGCTGCGCCACCTCCCAGGCGATTTCACCGGTGTCGATATTCAGCGCGCGGAGATACCGCTGACCGGTCTGGTCGGGGTAGCCCGTGGGTTTGCCGGTGCACTCTTCGAGGGCCATCACATAATACTGGCGCGTTGCGGGCGAGTACGCGGTGGCGTCCCAATTGGCCGCATCGCTGGGACAGCCGCGCGGATCGGTCACCACGGGGCGGCCGTCGGGTCCGATTTTCGAAGCCCAATCGACCCGGTGCAGGAAGGGCTTGGCGAGCAGCACCTTGCCATTGGTCCGGTCCAGCACGTAGAAAAAGCCGTTGCGATCGGCATGCAGCAGGAGTTTGGCGGGCGCGCCCTGGTACTGCGTGTCCACCAGAACGTTGGGCTCGGTGGCATCGCGATCCTTCACATCGTGCGGCGTGAATTGGTAGTGCCACTTGAGATTGCCGGTGGCCGGGTCGAGCGCGAGGACGCAATTGGTATAGAGGTTGTCGCCGGGGCGGTCGCGGTCGTCGCTATCGGGCCAGGGATTGCCGGTGGCCCAGAACAGCGTGCCGGTGGCCGGGTCGTAGGACCCGGTCAGCCACGTGGAGCCTCCGCCGGTAACTGGCTCCTTGCCCTGCCAGCTTTCGATGCCCGGTTCGCCGTTGCGCGGCACAGTCCAGTGGCGCCAGACCAGGGCTCCAGTGTCGGAGCGGTAGGCGGCGACGAAGCCGCGCATGCCATGATCCCCGCCCGCGACCCCGGCGATCACGTTACTGCCGACGATGAGCGGCGCCACCGTGCCACCGTACGTATGGTGCTCGGCGGATTCCGGCGGCATGGTTGTATCCCAAAGCAGTTTGCCATCGGCGCGAGCGAGCGCGAGCAGATGGGCATTGTCGGTGACGAAGAAAACTTTGTCGCCGAGGAGGGCGACGCCGCGATTGGTGCCGAGGCGGGCATCGCCGACCAGTCCGGGACTCGGCGGCCGCGAATACTGCCAGAGCGGAGCGCCCGTGAGTGCGTCGAGGGCGAAGACCTGATTGGGACCGGTGACGTAGAGTACGCCGTCGGCGGCGAGGGGCGTGGTCTCGAGGCCGAAGTAGGGAACGGGGAAGACCCACTGCAGTTTTAGCGACGCCACGTTGGCCGTGGTGATCTGGTGCAGCGGGCTGTAACGGTTGGCCGAATCGTTGCCGTTATAGGTGCGCCAATCGCCGGGCTGTGGCGGTCCCCAGTCGATTGTGCGGGGGCTGCCGGACGGGGGCGGGACGAGGATGGTGTCGGCATTGAGGCCGCGGAGGTATTTGACGATGGCGGCCAGGTCCTGTGCCGGCGCGTCGGCGAAGGAGGGCATACCGGCGGCCGGATTGCCGTGCTCCAGGTAGGCACGCAACTGGTCGAGCGACTGCGCCGCCACGCGGGGATTCATGGCGAGGCCGGGGCCTTGAGCGGTGCCGCGCGCATCCTCGCCGTGACAGGCGGCGCAACGGCGGACGAAGGGCTGTTGAGCGATTAGCGCTTGTGTAGAGAGAAGGAAGAGAGCGAGGACGCCTATCCTACTCACTGCTACGAGCCGACGATGGTAGAGGCGGGGCGGAAACCGCCGAAACTGCCTTTGCCGGGCTGTTCGGTGGAACGGCCTGGGTCACTCGACATCTGCCGGTGGTAGAACTCCAGCAGCGTGCTTTCGTCGTAGTCGATGGCGCGGGCGTATTGACGGATGTAGCTGGTATTGTAGATGCCACCGGGAAGTTTGCGGAAATCTCCCCTTTCAATGGCTTCGAGGGTGCGTACGCCAATCTTGGTCGATTCGGCGATTTGCTCCAACGAAACGCCGCGATTTCTTCGAATCGTGGCTAAACCGAGGACGCTCGTTTCCTCTTTCATCTACCTTTGCCTCTCCACCGGCCGTCCGGAATACTGGGATGCTGGCGCAGATTGGTGTATGTAAGGTAACACTATAGCATCGTATCAATCCTCTGTTAAACTCTTTTTTTATGAGGCTTTGCCGCCGGGACTTCGCGCGGTGGATGATTGGTGGACTGGCTGCCTCCGGGCTGCGAGCCGCTGCGCGACCTAAGTTATTGGTACTAGTAGTTTTAGAACAGTGTAGGGGAGATTACCTGGAAAGCCTGAGCGGCGGTTTCACGGCCGGAGGCTTCAAAAAAATTCTGGAAAAAGGCTCCTCGTTCCCCGATTGCCGCCACCTGGCCAGCGGATTTTCGTCGACGGGTGTCGCCACCCTGGCCACGGGAGCCTGGCCGGCGCAACACGGAATTGTGGCCGATTCCTGGTACGACCCTGCCGCCAAGACCCGGGTGCGCGCGAACGACGAAGCCCTGCTGGCCTCCACCCTCCTTTATGAGGTGGCCCGCGACCCGAATAGCCGGGTGGCCGTCGTCTCCACGAACGGGGCTCGCGGCCGTCTCTTCGCCGGCACCGAAGACGCGAGCCTGTACTGGATGGATGACGGCGGCCAGTTCCAGACCAACGGCACGCCGCCCGATTGGATGGTGCAGTTCAACCAGCGCCGGTCGCCGGAGAGCCACCACAACGAACGTTGGAACATTCCCGGGGTGCGCGCCGATGCCCCGCCGCTGCGCAGCCTGGCGTACGACCCGGCCCATCCCGAATCGTACATGGCGCTGTATAAAGCGTCGCCGTTCGGACAGGAGTCACAGTTCGATTTCGTGAACGAGTTGATTGTGCGCGAGGGCTTCGGGCAGCAGAAGAATTCTCTGGACGTGCTGTGCGTGCTGGCCGGCTCCACCGAATTGCTGGGGTATGAGACCGGCGCGGATTCGAAATTGATGGAGCAGATGGTGTACAGTCTGGATCGCCGTCTGGAGGCGCTGTTGGCGCTGCTGACGAAGACGGCGGGCGAGGGGAACTTCAGTCTGGTGTTTACGGCCGCCCACGGGGCGCCCGATGAGCCGGTAGATGCGGCGCGCCAGCGGATGGCGGTGGACGGGGAGGCTTTGGCGAAGCGCATCGATGCGGCGCTGACGGCGCACGGTATGGGTCGCGTGAACAAATTTCTCTACCCGTTCCTGTATCTGGACACGTCGGCGTTTCGGGATCCCGAGGAGATTCGCAAAGCCGCCGGACGCGCCGCGCTGGAGCATCCCGCGGTGGCGGACTACTACACCGCCGGCGGCGCATGTTCGGCGCAAGACGCATGGCAAGCGCGATTCCGCAACAGCTTCCATCCGAGACGGTCGGGCGATGTGATGCTGGCGTATCGGCCGGGCTATGTCGAAGAGTTTGGCGCCAAGCGCGGGGTCTCCTACGGCTCCATTTACAACTACGATGCGCAGGTGCCGCTGTTGTTATACGGGCCGCAGTTTCGCGCCGGAGTCTTCAACCGGACGGTGGAATCGGTAGACATCGCGGCCACGCTGGCGCTCGCTTTGGGCATCACGGCCCCCACCAGCGCGGTGGGACGGGTGTTGACCGAGGCGCTAGTGTGAGCGGAGAGGGCCGGCTTTCCACCAGCGTTTGCGGCGTGGCGTTGCGCAATCCGGTACTGGCCGCGTCGGGCACCTTCGGCTACGGGGTGGAATTCGCCGCGCAGGTGGATCTCAACGAACTGGGCGGACTGGTGGTGAAGGGCTTGTCGCGCGAGCCCATCGAGGGCAATCCGCCGCCGCGGCTGTACGAGACCGAAGCCGGCATGATCAACTCCATCGGGCTGCAGAATATCGGCGTGCGGGCCTTTGCCCGGGAGAAGCTTCCGGAGTTGGCGAAGCTCCGGACAGCGGTGTTCGCCAATGTCTTCGGCTACGAGACGGAGGACTATGTGGAAGTGGTGCGCGTGCTGGAGGACAATCCCGGGATCGCGGGGTACGAGTTGAACGTCTCGTGTCCGAATACGAAGCATGGCGGCATCTTCTTTTCGAGCGATCCGGCGCTGCTGGGCGAAGTGGTGAGCGCGGTGAAGCGGGCGGCGCGGCGTCCGGTCATCGTGAAGCTGTCGCCGAACGTCAGTGCGATCGAACCTCTGGCGCGGGCGGCGGAAGCGAGCGGGGCGGATGGGATCTCGCTGGTCAATACGTTCATTGCGCTGGCGATCGATGCACGCACGCGGCGTCCGCGGATCGGCGCGGGGTTCGGCGGACTCTCGGGTCCGGCGATCAAGCCGATCGCGCTGCGGCTGGTTTGTCAGGCAGCGCGCGCGGTGAAAATTCCGGTGATCGGACTCGGCGGGATTTCGACCGGCGAGGATGCGGCGGAGTTCCTGATTGCCGGAGCGACGGCGGTGGAAGTGGGCACCGCGACCTTTTGGGATCCACGCTCCCCGGCTCGCATTGCTGCCGAATTGGGCGCGTTTCTGGAGGGTCAAGGGATTGGAAATGTTCGGGATCTGGTGGGAACGCTGAAGATGTAGGCAGTCCGAAAGAGCTATGGGTAGTGTGCGGCCCGGCGGGATAGAATCCTAGTGGAGTGGTACGGAGTCCTGGTCGATATCTGTCGCTTTGTCTGGTGGGGCCCCTGGCAGCTCTCGCGCAAACCGTCGCGATCGCGCCTTGCAGTGTTCCGGGCGTAGCGGTCAGCGCGCCACCCACCGCCGAATACTTCGAGCATGTGGATGAAGTGGCCGGATCGGACCGTTCGGCGAATTTGAATGCCTGGCTGCCCTTTGGAGTTGCGGTCACCAATCGGAGTTCGCAGAACATAGTCGCGCTGGTGGTCCGCTGGGTGGTGACCAATCCGCAGGGACAGACGACGCCCTACACCGTACTTCCGGAGATGTTCGATCAGCCCAGGCAGCAGGTTGCGCCGGGCAAGAGCGTGATTGTGCTGCCGCCGGCGCTGCTGGAGGCCAGTCATCTTCCGCGGCAACTTCAGATGAACCGGATCGGCGCATACCAGTCGGCGCAGCGGATTGAAGCCAGTCTGGATGGAATCGTCTTCGCATCCGGCCAGTTCGTAGGAAGGAACGTGTCGAAGGCCTACGACGAGTTCGTGGCTGAGACGACGGTGCCGGCGCATGTGGGCTCCACCGTATTGGCCATGCGTCAATCGGGCGAGGCGATCGGCACGGTGGTGGCGTGGCTCGAAACCAGCGCCAAGGCCGGGGTCAACACACCGACGGCGCACATTACGGCGCGCACCGCCAAATTGCTGGTCGAGAGCTACAAGCGCGGCGGGGAAGCGCTGCTGTACGAAGTGGCGCACGGCTTCGCGCAAGGGCCGGCTATCCACGTATACAAGTAGGAGTGGAGGAGCTACCTCGGACGCTTACTGACGTGCGCGGCTCCGTAGATTCAGCGACTTACAGCGATACTTACCACGGGCTGCTAGCGTCCGTAGTAGCCTCGACGGAAGACGAGATTGGCGTGCGACGCTTCGGTCAGCTTAATCTGGACGTGGTGATAGCGGCCATCCTGGCGCGGCGCGTGAGGCTGGAAACCCAAGACATACTGATTGCGCAGTTCGACCCCGATCTGTGCAGCGATGGCAGGCAAGTCGGCGACGCGCTCGATGGCGTAGTGGCGGCCTCCGGTCTCTTCGGAGAGCGTTTCCAGTAGCTGCTTCCCGGCGCCCGCCTGCTCCGGCAGAAATGCGGTCTGCCGCCCGTAGATGCCCATGGCGTAAATCCAGAGGTCGCTCTCACGCAGGCGTTTGCCCAGTTCGCTCTGTGTGTACCGGCTGTCGTTGTCTCCGCCATCGGAAATGATCAAGAGGGCGCGGCGGGTGTGGCGGGCCTGTTTCATGGAATCCAGCGCCACCTGCAAGCCATCGAGCAGCGCGGTTTTTCCGTGAGGCTCGGCTTGCCGCAGGCGGTCCCGGATATCCTGCGCATCGGTGGTGAAGGGTACGGTGAGGCTGGCGCGATTGCTGAATTCCACCAGGAAAAACTCGTCTTCGGAATTAGCCGCCCGCAGGAACTGATCGACAGCCTCCCGCGACTCGCGGATCTTATCCCGCATACTGCCGCTCAGATCGAAAACGATGCCGACCGATAGCGGCGCATCTTCGCGGGCGAACTGCACCACCTTCTGTTCCGCCTTATCGTCGAAAATGCGGAAGGCGGCGGGGCCCAGTCCAGTGATGGCGTGATTGCGGGCGTCGGTGACGCTGACCGGGATCAGGACGAGGTTGCTATCGACGCGGAAATCGGCCGCGGCACACGTGAAAATACAGACAGCGCCGACCAGCATCGGCGTCCCCAATGGCAAACGCACAGTTACCCAGTTCCCCTCTGGGGTAAAAGTCTAGCAGAGTTTTGTCACCTCAAGGGGCAAAACTGCGTCTACCGTTGTGATGCCGGAATGGTTGCCGATTCCTTTAGTGGTTGTGGGTTACATTGTGGTGATGAAGTGGCTACTGCCCCGTTTGGGAATCCCCACTTGAATGTCTGGATCCTGTGGGACCGCGGCGCGGCCCCGACCAGATGAATCCAGCCGGGACCGCGAAGCGTGAGGGTTCGGAAATTGGGGGTGGTTGGCGGCATTGTCTAAGAAACTGAGCCTTGCACTTCCGGGAACACCAGCCGTCGACATGGTGTCCAAGGTGTCATGCTCGAAGCCCGCGCGCTTACGAAGTTCTATAACCATACTGCTGCGGTAAAGAACGTCAGTTTTTCGATCCGGCCTGGCGAGATTCTCGGCTATCTGGGACCGAATGGGGCAGGGAAGAGCACCACGGTCAAAATGATCACGGGGTTGATCGAACCTTCCGAGGGACAAATCTTCTATAACGGCCAAACCGTGTGGGACGATTTCACTTCGTTCCAGCGGAAAATCGGGTACGTGCCGGAGGAGCCGCACCTGTATCCGCACCTGTCGGGGCGGGAATACCTTCAACTTGTGGGTCGTCTGCGAGGCATGCCGCGGCCCTATCTGGAATACAAACTGGACGAATTCCTGAAGCTATTCGGGTTATGGAGCGACCGCCTTTCGCCGCTCTCTTCCTATTCCAAGGGCATGCGGCAGAAGATTCTGCTTTCGGCGGCGCTGTTGCACGACCCGGAAATCCTGATCCTCGATGAACCCTTTTCCGGGCTGGACGTGACCAGCGCGCTGATGCTGCGTCGGCTGCTGCACGGCCTGGCGGCGAAGGGCAAGATGATCTTCTATAGTTCGCATGTGCTGGAGGTGGTGGAGAAGGTCTGTTCCAGCGTGGTGATTCTGCGCAAAGGCCAGGTGGCGGCGTACGATTCCATCGAGCGATTGCGCGAACTGATGAGCCAGCCCTCGCTCGAAGGGATTTTCGCGCAACTGGCGCAGGTGGAAGACGGCGACGAGGTGGCGGGCAAGATCCTCGAAGTGATGGCCGTATGAGGGAGTGGCTGCGCGATACGCACGGTCCGGATTTCGAGCTGCTACGCCACTTCGTGGGCCGGTTTTTCGATAGCGAACTGACTACTACGCCAGACCAGTGGAAGGTTCCGGCCATCGGGGCTTTTTCGCTACTGCTGCCGTGGTTCCCGCTGTTCGTGATGCCGCTGAAGTTCAAGTACGGGCATTTTTCGTCGCTGCCCGAACCGGGTCCCTACCAGACGGCGG
>DASZMZ010000355.1:0-6298 GCA_035551455.1 Candidatus Sulfopaludibacter sp. | reverse complement strand
GCCAGGAATTCGATGATTCCAAGTTCGCCGCCGACCAGCTTCGTAATCAAAAACGCCAAGAGATCAAACTCCGCGCCAAGGCCAAGTCCATGGGCTTCGAACTTATCCCCCTTCAGCCTGCCGCGTGAGTTCCTTAGAAGTTGCGCCGGGAGTCTGACAGGATCGCAGCGGAAATCGCGGTAAGCGGCAAAACCCGATCGACAGCCCCTTTTCGGACAGCTTCCTTTGGCATCCCGAACACCACACAACTGGCTTCGTCCTGGGCGATAGTTCGGGCGCCTGCGTTTTTCATTGCCAGCATCCCCAAAGCTCCATCGGAACCCATGCCGGTGAGGAGGGCCCCGGTAGCGCTCGATCCGGCAGCTCGCGCCACGGAATGGAACAGAATATCCACTGACGGGCGCTGATAACAGACCATGGGACCGTCCTTGATCTCCACCCGGTAGCCGGTCGGGGAGCGCTGCAGCAACATGTGAAAATTTCCGGGTGCTACCAGGGCTAGCCCCGGTTCGACTCTGTCGCCATCTTCAGCCTCCCGAACTCGAATGGCACAGAGTTCGTTCAAACGGTTGGCAAAGGACCGGGAGAAAACAGCCGGAATGTGCTGAGTGATCACGACACCGGGGCAATTCTCCGGGAATTCGACCAGAACTTTCTGTATCGCTTCGGTTCCGCCGGTTGAAGCGCCGATTGCAATGATGGCGGAAGCTGAAAATGGTTGCCCCAGGGGCCCTCGTGAGGGCGGAGCGGCCGGCGCAGCCGCCTTGGGAGCAGAGACACGCAGCCGGGCTATCTTGGCCGCACGTATCTTCGATGCAAGACTCAACCGCAGATCGCCCACGGATTGCGGACCACCTGGCTTAGCCAGGACATCGATGGCGCCCGCTTCCAGAGCATCAAGCGCGGCACGGCTGGATGCAATGCCGAGAGAACTGATCACAATCACCGGCATGGGATGATGGTGCATTAACTTTTTAAGAAATGTCACGCCATCCATGCGCGGCATTTCAATGTCCAGGGTCAGTACGTCTGGGTGTAGTGACAGAATCTTGTCGCGGGCAACAAAGGGGTCCGGGGCAGTCCCCACCACTTCGATGTCGGCTTCTCCCGAGAGGGCATCCGTGAGCACCTTACGGACGATGGCCGAATCGTCAACCACCAGAACTCTGATTCTGTTTTCGGAGATCATGCGGCTGACTCCAGATGCAAAGTAACGGTGAGGATCCCGCCTTCGAGCTCGAAACTTTGGCGGGCCACCGGAGACGCACCGGAACCAGCAACTGTTTCGTTCCCGCAGGGGAGCAATTCCGGAGAAGCCAGATCGAAACTCTCTTCGCTTTCCAGCTTGCTGACCAACGATCCGCACAACATGTTCGCCAATTCGCAGACCACTTGGCCTGGCTGAGCGTCCGTTAGCGATTCCTCGTCTTCGCCCAGAAAGCCGGCGGCCAGAAGTCGCGAACTCGATTCGGAAAGGCAAACGCCAAGGGTTCCGGAAAGGCGTCCGCGAAATGCCACACGAGCTTCCAGAATTTCGCCTCCGGTTGCCGGTTCTGCCGGACCCAGAACCGCGCAGAAGAACATGGTCTCTAAAACCGCGTCCACCACATCGGGGATCAACCGATCGGGAATCTGCTTAGTCATGTGCCACACCCAGAACTTTCTCCACCTCGTCGCGCAGCACTTCGGGAAGAAATGGCTTGCATACGTATCCCTTGGCGCCGAGCGCCAACATCTGCTGGACCCGGCTGCGACTGGAGTCGGTGGAAACCATAATGACTGGAATGCTCCGCAACAACTCGTCGCCTTGCATCCTGCGCACCAACTCTTCCCCGTTCATATGGGGCATATTGATGTCGGTCAATACAAGATCCACCCAGTGCTCCTCCAGCGACTTCAGTGCATCTTCCCCGTCTCCGGCGTCGTAGCAGACCCCCACATCGAGCCCCGTGAGGCCAACGACTTTGCGGATGAACGATCGCATCACGGGAGAATCATCCACGACCATGATGTTCAGCGCCATTGTTTATCTCCTTAAGCGAGCCGAGGCTGAGCGGCAGGTAACCGTTTCATCTCCCACTGCTCCCCGCCCGGCGATTGCAACCACACTCGGCCGCTGCTGACTTCCATGCGAACCGTCCTGGGCACGGTCCCGCCCGTCTCCTCGGCATGAGCCACCAGCCCGCATTTCCATAGAGCTTTTCGCAAGGCCAGGCAGTTGCGCTTGCCGATATTGAACATGCTGTTGTCGTTCATCACCTGCGCGCCGCCGGCCGCGAAGATGACTAACCGGCGCTTATCCGCCCCCTGCTCCAGAGTGGCGCGCAGCAGGCATGAGATGCCCGTATCCGCAAACATCCATGGACGTGCATTCGGTTTATCGGCGGCCATCGACGATTCAGGAAGCATGAAGTGCACCATTCCGCTCACCCTTGCCACGGGGTCATGCAGCATCACTGCGACACAAGAACCCAGGGCGTAGGTCACGATCAAGACATCCGGGTCCTGGCTGACTCCTCCGTCGCCTACCCCCACCACGAGTTGCCTCATTTCTTTCCGCCTCGCTTCTGATAGACCGCCGGTTGTATCTGTTGCAGGCCGTGTTCAATCCCGGTCAGACTCTCCGAGTGGCCCACGAACAGATATCCACCCGGCTCCAGGCACGCCGCCAAACGGTTCACTACTTGCTCCTGTGTTGTGCGGCTGAAGTAGATCATCACGTTGCGGCAGAAAATCACCGTGAATCTGCCCACATCGGGCAGCGGTTCAATCAGGTTGACGCGACGGAATTGGACCATCTCCAGAATTTCGGGCCGCATTCGATACCAACCTTGCCACTGGTTCTCACCGCACAGCAGGTGTTTCCGCAGCCAGGGCGCAACCCCATCCTGGAAGCGGTCGGCCCTGTACATTCCCTTGCGGGCGGTTTCCAGCACCCGCGTCGAAATGTCCGTGGCCAGAACGGCAGGCAGGGCAGGGCTTTGCGCTCCCAGGCGCTCCCGCGCCGTGAGCGCAATGGTATAGGGCTCTTCGCCGGTCGAGCAGGCAGCGCTCCAGATGCGCATCGGAACACGGGCAGTCTGATCCGCAAAGACATGCTGCACCAGAAAATCGAAATGCGCCGGCTCGCGAAAGAAGCTGGTGTGGTTGGTGGTCAGCTCGTCAATCAACTCCGCCAGCGCGGCGCCGGTCTGGTCGCTCTGCACATGCCGGTAGTAATCGCGGAATACCCTGAAGCCGCGTTTTCGCATCAGTTTCCCCAAGCGCGCAGCCGCCAATTGTTCCTTGCCCGTGCCCAGTTCCAGGCCGAACTGCTCGCGCGCCAGGGCGGAGACGATGGCGAATTCCCGGGCCGTAAGCGCCAGCGGCTTAGAGACGAAGTCGGGGGTCGATTCCGACATTGTGGATGCCTTGGCTGTCTCAGTCATTTGGCTCTCGCGTGGAAGACCCCTTCAAGGTCCAGAATCAGGCCGACCCGCCCATCGCCCAGGATTGCGCCGCCGGCCACGCCGGGAATGTCTCTCAAGGTTTCGCCCAGGCTCTTGATCACCACTTCCTGCTTACCGATTAATTCATCCACCATGAGGCAAAAGGATTTGCCGGCGGCTTCGGCCACGATCAGAAGGCTTTCTGTCGCCAGTTCCGACCGCGGCGTCACACCGAAACGCCGGTACAGGCGCACCACAGGCAGGAGGCTATCGCGCACCAGAGCCATCTCCTGACGGTTTTCGACGGTGAACACAGTCTCCGCGGTGGGACGCAGCATCTCGCGTACTGAAAAGATCGGAAGCACGTACCGTTCCCGGCCCACGCCCACCACCAGCCCGTCAATCATTGCCAGCGTCAACGGCAAGCGCAGACAGAATGTCGACCCTTTGCCGGGTACCGACTCGATGTCCACCCGCCCGCGCAGCTTCTGGATCTGCTTCTTTACCACGTCCATGCCCACACCGCGGCCGGAAACATCGGTGACCTTCTCGGCGGTGGAGAAGCCGGGGTGGAAGATGAAATTGAAGACTTCACTATCGGAGAGGCTTGCCCCGTCTTCCACCAGGCCCGTCGCCCGCGCTTTCTCCAGAATCTTTTCGCGGATCAATCCGCGCCCGTCGTCGGTGATCTCAATGACGATATAGCCCGCCTGGTGACTGGCGCGGAGGCGAATACGCCCGGTGGGATCCTTGCCGGCCGCGCGCCGCTCTTCGGGAGGCTCCAGGCCGTGATCGGCGGCGTTGCGGACCATGTGCATCAATGGGTCCGCCAGTTCTTCCACCACGTTGCGATCCAGCTCGGTCTCCCCGCCGATTGCTTCCATCTCGGCCAGCTTGCCGGATTTGCGAGCCAGGTCCCGTACCAGACGGCTCATCTTTTGAAACAGCCCGCCGATGGGCACCATGCGCATGGACATGGCGGTCTTCTGCAGGTCGCCGGTAATGCGCGCAAGCTGCGCCAGGCTGCGAAGAACGGCAGGGCTGCGCAACACAGCCAGTTCAGGATGATGGAGCACCATGGACTGGGCAATGACCATCTCGCCTGCCATGTCCACCAGGAAATCCAGTTTTGCCGTGTCCACCTTGACGGAGCGCGTTTCCCCTCCTTGCGCTCTCCCGTCCCCATCGCTGCGTCGCCGTTCGGGTCCCGTCCACTCAGATGTGGCTTTCGTTCGTCTTTCAGGGAAGCCCGCTTCGGTTGTGGCCGGAGGCTCATCCACCGCAACTCTCGCCGCAACGTCAGGCTCGGGGAGCGCTCCGCGACGGATGCGGTCCAACAACGCCAGCTTCTCCGGCTCCGGTCCCGTGTTGCGTCCTGCCAGAGATCCCTCAATGCGGCTCAGCCAGACTTTCAGAAAATCGGCCGCCGCCAGCACGATGTCCGCCACCGCCGATGTAATGCGCAGCTTTTGATTGCGCGCCAGGTCCAGTAACGTCTCCGTCTCGTGGGCCACTTCCCGGATGTCGTTCATGTCAAGGAAGCCCGCCAAACCTTTGATGGTATGGAACGCGCGAAATACGGTGTTGATGGCCTCGCTGTTTTCCGGCTCCTTTTCGAGCGTCATGATCTGGATTTCGACCTGGGTCAAATGGTCGCGGGATTCCAGAATGAAATCGCCGATCAATTCCTTATCTTCCCCCAGAGAGAGAGTCGCCGGGGCAGTTGTGGACAGGGCTGCAGCATCGGACGAAGCCACCTCTGCCCCACCCAATGCCAGAACCTGCTGCAGGTGCGCGATGCTCGATGAAAGGACGGTTTCCTGGCCCTTCGCGTCGCCCGCTTTAGACAGCGCCTCCAGCGCTTCGACGGCGATCCGCGCCACGTCGGCTCGGCCTGCGGTCTCCGAATCGTGGCGCAAACTGATCAGCAGCGCGGCCCACATCTCGCCGTCCATGCCGCCCAATACCATGTTCGACGCCAGCTCTTCCACGCGTTCGCTCAGGTCTTGGATTGCCGTCGTTTCCACCGTTTTCCGTTTCGTTGCCATAAGACCGAGTCTTCCTTTTTCGCACCGGTGACGCTCTACGCGGTTCCGTGCCATGGACCTTTCTGCACAGAACCGCGTCGAGTGGAAGGGAGAGTCATTGTTGCCCGACGCCGTTTACACCATCGCCTTGAAGTCCGCCTCCATCGGGAAAGAGTCGGCTTTGGCGACAGAAGGCCTTAACGAGTGAACCTTGGGCGCGCTCGCAATCGTCTTATGCGCAGGCGCATGCGTGGAAGAGGCCTGCCACGCGGGCTTCGTGCGATGGCTTCTATCCTCTGCTTCCCCCCCGCCGACCATGGAGCTCAACTGGTGCACCACTTCCATCAGCGTTGACGCCTGCGCCGTAAGTTCCTCGGCCGCCGCCGCGCTCTCCTCGGCGTTCGCCGCCGACTGCTGCGTCACCTGCTCCATCTGCGTCAGCGCCTTGGCCACCTGCTCGATGCCGCGCGTCTGCTCCTGGCTGCCAAGGCTCACTTCGTCCACCAGCGTCTTCACCTTTGCCGAGTCCTCGGTGATGGCGCGGATGGCCACCGCCACCTGGTCCACTTTCGTCTTGCCGTCGTTGGACTTGACGATCGATTCTTCGATCAGTGCGGCCGTGTCCTTGGCCGCCTGGGCGCAGCGCTGCGCCAGGTTGCGCACCTCGTCGGCCACCACCGCGAAGCCCATGCCGGCTTCCCCAGCGCGCGCCGCTTCGACAGCCGCATTCAGCGCCAGGATGTTGGTCTGGAAGGCGATCTCGTCGATCACCTTGATGATCTTGGCGACCTTGTCGCTGGAGGCCTTGATGTCGCCCATGGCCGCCACCATCGTTTCCAGCGA
>DASZMZ010000354.1:0-3858 GCA_035551455.1 Candidatus Sulfopaludibacter sp. | reverse complement strand
CGACGGTTATACTGCCGGTGGCGGAAAAGGTTACGAAATCGTTGCCGCGCTTCACTGCTAAACTGGCAGCTTGAACATCAGCGATCTGGCCGAGCATCGCGGTATCCGGGAATGCCTGCAGTGGTTCACTAAAGAAAAACAGTGGATCAACGAAACGCATGTGCAGCTTTGCCGCGTCCCGGCGCCCACTTTGATGGAGCATGAGCGCGCCGCCTGGTTCCTCGAACAGTTCCGCGCCGCCGGGTGGGACGCCTCCATCGATCGCGCCGGCAACGTCACCGCCGCCATCGGACAACCTCCTTACGTGGCACTGACTGCCCATCTGGATACCGTCATCGCGCCGCGCACCAAAGAGGACGTCTATGTCGAGCCGGACGGCCGTCTCCGCGGCCCCGGTGTCTCCGATAACGGCGCGGGACTCGCCGCCCTGCTGGCCATGTCGCGCGCCTGGAAGACCGGCCAGAATCTTCCGGAGTTCGCCCGCGGCCTCCTGCTGGTGGCCAACGTCGCCGAGGAGGGCGAGGGCAATCTGCTGGGCATGCGCTTCCTCTGCAAGCAGTCTGCCCTGGCGAAAAAGATCGAAGCCTACCTCGTAGTCGATGGCGCCAACCTCGATCACATCACCACCCGCGCCCTGGGCAGCCGCCGCTTCGAACTCAGCTTCACCGGACCCGGCGGTCATAGCTGGAGCGACTACGGCGTCGCCAATCCGGTACACGCCCTGTGCCGCGCCGTCGCCCTCTTCGCCGAAACGCGTTTGGATGGCGGCCCGAAATCGTCCTTCAACGTCGGACTGATCGAGGGCGGCTCCAGCGTCAACGCCATTGCGCAGAGTGCCCGCGCCAAGGTGGACATCCGGTCTGAACACAACCAGAAGATGGACGAACTGGTGGACCTGCTCAACGGCGCCGCCGAACGGGCTCGCGACCTGGAGAACCAGCGGGCAACCGCCGGCAAAGTGGCGTCGAAGGTGAAAGAGATCGGTTCGCGTCCCGCCGCCATGCTGCCCGAAGGCGCGTCCATTCTGACACACCTGCGGAGTGTCGATTCGCACCTGGGAATCCGCTCGCATCTGGACTGCTCGTCTACCGACGCCAACATTCCGCTGTCACTCGGACTGCCCGCCGTCGCCATCGGCGCGGGCGGCGCGGGCGGAGGCGCCCACACTACCGCCGAATGGTTCCACCCCGAAGGCCGCGACCTGGGCCTCAAGCGCATCTTCCTCACGCTGCTGCTCTTGCGCCTGGAGCGAAACGGGAAGTGACCCGCCGGACTGCGGCCGAAGCGGCACTGGCCGGAAACACCATCGTCTGGGGCGCCACGTTCGTTCTGGTAAAGGCGGCGCTGCGGGACGTTTCCCCCATTCTATTCGTGGCGCTGCGCTTTGGCCTGGCTGCTCTGGTGCTCCTGCCGGTCTTCGGAGTGCGCGCGGCCCGCCAATTCTCCTGGAAGGCGGCAGCCATCGGCGCACTGGCCGGCACTTTTCTCTTTGGCGGATACTTTTTTCAAACAATGGGCCTCGGCCTCACCACCGCCCCCAAATCGGCATTCATCACCGGACTGGCCTCCATCCTGGTACCTTTGCTGGGCTCGCTCGTCTATCGCCTCAGGCCGCAAAGATCGGAATGGATGGGAGTTGTGCTGGCCACCATGGGACTCGGCCTGATGACATGGCAAGGCGACTTCGGCTCCATCGGACGCGGCGACCTGCTGACGTTCTTCTGCGCCGTGGCTTTCGCCGGCCACGTGCTCACCCTGGGACGCTTTGCCCCCCATGTGGGCTTTGAATTGCTCGCCATCATTCAGGTGATTACTGCCGCCATGTGGGCCACGATACTGTTCCGCGGAATGGAGCAGCCGCACGTGGAGTGGCGTCCGGCGGTGGTCTACGCCATACTGATAACAGGTATCTTATGCACCGCACTGGCGTTTTCCGTGCAGGCCTGGGCTCAGCAACACACCACGTCAACCCGCACCGCGCTGATCTACCTTCTGGAGCCGGTGGTGGCCTGGGTCACCAGCTATTTTTGGGCCGGCGAAGGGTTGAGCGGGCGTGGAGCGGCGGGTGCGGCCCTTATTTTGGGCGGCGTCCTGATGGTGGAATTGAAACCCTGGAGCGAGAGGTCACATCCACTCCGGTAGGGCATATAATAATTCGGGTTAGACACGTAGAGGAGTTAACATCCCATGAGTCTCTTTGACAGGTTGCGCACGCAGAAGCTGCTATCGTTCACGCTGACCGTTTTCACGCTCTCGATCGGGATCGTCATCGGTACCCTGATCACCGGCGGAGTGAAAGCAGCGAAGGATGACAAAGCCGCGCCCGGCGCGACCCCGCTGGTCATTCCTAACCCCGTGGAGCTATCGAACGCCTTCACGCAGATCGCCAAATCCGTCGAGCCTTCGGTCGTAAACATCTCCACCACCTACCTGCCGAAGCAGCCCCAGAGAGGCAGCATGGGCCGGCGCCCAACCGTGGTACCGCGCGACCAGGGCGGAGATCAGGGCGGCGACGGCGGCGGCATGGACGACTTCCTCTATCATTTCTTCGGCAATCCCAACGGCGATGGCTCCGGCGGCTCGTCCCGGAAGCAGGAAGCCCTCGGCTCGGGCGTAGTGGTGGACAAAGCCGGCTACATCCTGACCAATAATCACGTGGTGGATAAGGCCGACATCATCAAGGTGAAGTTCGCCGGAGATTCCACCGAATACACCGCCAAAGTCGTAGGAGTGGATTCGCAGACCGACCTCGCGGTGATTCACGTGGAAGGCAAGCACGAGGTCACCCCGGCCAAGATCGGCAATTCCGACGCCGTCCAAGTGGGCGATTGGGCCATGGCCATCGGCTCTCCGTTCGGTTTCCAGGCTACCGTCACCGCCGGCATCATCAGCGCCAAAGAGCGCGACATTCCCGGCGACACCACGCAGTATCAACACTTCCTCCAGACCGACGCCGCCATCAACCCCGGCAACAGCGGCGGACCGCTGCTCAACATGCGCGGCGAAGTCATCGGCATCAATACGGCCATCGCGTCGCAATCCGGTGGCTACCAGGGTATCGGCTTCGCCCTGCCCATTAATACGGCGGCCGGCGTCTACAACCAGATCATTAAGACCGGCAAGATGACGCGCGGCAGTATCGGTATCACCTATAGCCCCCAGGAACAGCAGAATAACGCCCTCCTGCGCGCCGAAAAGGTGAATGAGGGCGTCTTCATTCAGTCCGTGCAACCGGGCGGTCCCGCCGAAAAAGCCGGCATCAAAGAGACCGATATCATCGTGGCCGTGAACGGCAAGCCTGTGCGCAATGGCAACGAACTGGTAAACATCGTCAGCGTGACTCCCGTAGGCTCGCCGCTCGATCTCACCGTGGTGCGCGGCGGCAAGCGCGAAAACTTCAAAGTGGTCGTGGGCGACCTCTCCCAGATCTTCCCGGAGCGCTTCGCCGGCAACAAGGAAAGCGAACAGACCACGCCCGAAGCCACCACCGTCTCCTTCGGCATGTCCATCCAGAATCTCTCCGAGCAGCAGCGCACGAACCTCGGAGTCAAGGAGAAGGGTGGCGTGCAGGTGGTGGAAGTGGATCCCGATTCTTTCGCCGAGGAAGTGGGCCTGTTGCAAGGCGACGTGATTCTGTCGCTGAACCGGCAGCCTGTAAACTCCACCGAGGATATTAAGAAGATCCAGGCGACGCTCAAGCCCGGCGATGCCGTGGCCTTCCATGTGATCCGCAAATTGCGCGGACGCGGCGGCGACTGGCAGTCCAGCTACCTGGCCGGGACACTGTCCACCAATCCACGGTAAACTGGAAGTTTAAAGATGCGGATTCTTCTTTGCTACGCGCTTGCGGCGTCGTTG
>DASZMZ010000353.1:0-17794 GCA_035551455.1 Candidatus Sulfopaludibacter sp. | reverse complement strand
GGTGGCTAGAACTCGAAGCGGACCGAGAAGGCCATGACTCGGGCAGGCGCGGTACTGTTGAATACGCCCGCGGACAAGCTGGTCTGGTTGCCGGCGCCGTCGAACGTCAGACCGGTGCCGACGCCGTTGTACTCCGGATGGTTGAAGATGTTGTAGGCTTGTGCCTGCAACTTCAAGCCGCGCCGCTCACCGAACAGCGGGATGAACTTGGACATGGTGGCATCCACGTTGGTGACCATGGGCAGGGAGAGATCGCCCGAACCGCCGCCGAGATTTCCCAGCACCGGATGGGTGATGGTGGTCCCCAGAGCGGGCGGAGCGAAGGCCGCCGGGTTGTAATACAGTCCGTTCGGCACATTCGCCATGGCGTCGCCGACCACGTTGATGCGCGCGCTGACATCGGGCGTGCCCGTGTAATCCGGGGTGCCGCCGACGATGCTGAAGCCGGGGTTGAACGGAGCGCCGCTCTGCATGGAGAAGATCCCGGACATGGTCCAGTGATCCACCACAGCGCCGAGGAGCTTGGAGTGCAGTCTCTGGCCCATATTGGGAATGTCATAGGTCCAGTTGAACTGCAGGTTCTGACGGCGGTCAAAGGTCAGACGGCCGTAGTTATAAGCTTCGTTGTCCGGAACTACCGGGTTGAAGCTGGTGGTGCCCATGGCGCGGGAGAACGTGTAGGCCATGCCGAAGGCCAGGCCGCGCGTGAGCCGCTGCTGCAGCATCGCCGTGAGAGCGTGATAGTTGGAGTGTCCCAGGTGGTTGTAGGTGTTGACGGTGTTATACCCGGGATAGATGGAGCGCAGCAGGATGTCGGGCAGCGTCTTGTTGCCGTTGGTTGGATCCGCAGTGGCGGCACTGAAAGGAGCGCGCGTGCCGATCGGAATGGGATTGATGTCGTAAGACAACTGCTGGTTGTAGCCCCAGTTGCCGGTGTAGCCGACATCGATGACCATGCTCCGCGTGATGGAACGCTGAATGTTCAAGCTGGCGTTTTGCGCCCGGTCCCACGGCACCTGCGTGGAGGGCCAGGAGTTGATGGTGGAAGGACCGAACACCAGGCTGCTGCCGCTGGTGGCGATCTGTGCGAAGGTGGTGTAGTTCACCTGGGGCGAGTACGAATAGGGAGCCTGGCCCGAGAGAGCGTACACCTGGTTGCCGTCGAGACGGTTGTAGAATACGCCGAAGCCTCCGCGCAGCGCCGTTTTGCCATCGCCGGTAAGGTCGTAGGCGAAACCGAAGCGGGGAGCGAGGGCCAGGGGCGACTGGTCGTAAGGAGCGAGTCCGACGCCGTTCACTCCCAACAGGGCCATGCCGTTGGCGGGATTGCCGGTGTTCG
Organism: Candidatus Sulfopaludibacter sp.; assembly: GCA_035551455.1. Lineage (GTDB taxonomy): Bacteria > Acidobacteriota > Terriglobia > Bryobacterales > Bryobacteraceae > Sulfopaludibacter. The sequence goes on along the minus strand of DASZMZ010000353.1, from coordinate 16,455 downwards.
GCACGAACAGGCCGATGTAGGCCACGGGAGCAACGGTGCCCGTGCCCGGGTCGATGGCGACGCGCTTTCCGGCGTTGGTGCCGGGAACGTAGACGCGCGGAGCAGCCGACTTGGAGTATAGCGCCGGGAAGAAATTCGAGAACGTCTTGTTCAGATCCACCTGCGGCGTCTGATGGTAGAAGCGCAGCCCGAGGTCGAGCGTCAAGCGCGGAGAAACCCGCCAGTTGTCCTGAATGTAGAACTCGGCATTCCAGTACTGGGTGTTGAAGACCGCGCGGGCCGTGGTCTGGCTATAGCTGTCCACATAACCGAGCAAGCCGTTGGCATAACCGTTGGTGGTGTTGCCGAGCGCGTTGTTGGTGTCCGGACTGAAGTTGAAATTACCTTCGTACGCCGGGGTCGAGGGCTGGATCTTGTTGTTCTTTTCGATATAAGCTCCGGCCTTGAAGGTGTGCTTGCCGATGATCTTGCTGACGTTGTCCTGGAATGACCAGATCGTGTTGAAGTTCTCGTAGTTGCCGGCCGAGGTCCCCACGCGGGTGAAGTTCATCGAAGATCCGCCGTTGATGCCGCCAAACTGAAATTCCGGCAGCACATTGAAGTAGCCGTTGGTAGCCGAGGCGCCGGCGGGAGTGGTGGTGGGAATCGGAAACAGCACGGGAGGGGACGGGAGCAGCGAGCGGTCCTGACTCTTGCCGCCATCCGCCGTGTAGTACGACCAGGTATTCCAGCTTTCGCCGACGGTGAATTCGTTGATCAGCGTGGGGGAGAAGGAATAGGTGGCCGTTCCCGAATAGCCGTGGCCCGGATTCGGGTGGTCGATGGGCGCGATACCGGCCGCGCCGAGCGTGCCGCCGACGTCGCTACTGAATTGCACGCCCTGATAGAGGGCCAGCATGTCGTCATGATCGTTGATGTAGCGGAAGTAGCCGCTCAATTTGGCGGTGGGGTTGGTGTCCACGCGCAGCACGTCGTTGCGCCGCGGGTGAGTCGCGCTGGCCGCTTCGTAATAGTTGACGATGTTGGCCTGGGAGCCGGTGCCCACGAAATTGGGCGCCGGGAAGAAGTTCAGCATCGCCTGGCCGAGCGGGGTGATGCGGTTGGCCGGAATGATGTTGCCGGGGAAGGCCGCGCCGGTGGTCGGGTCGATGATGGGTGTCAGGGTGCCGTTGTTCTGGAAGCTCTTGGAGAAGTCTCCCGTGCGTTCGAGCGCCGTCGGGGTGTACTTGGTCTGCGATCCGCCGGTCACGAACTGGCCGGTGTATTCCTGCGACCAGAAGAAGAACAGCTTGTTCTTGTTGGAATTGAAGTGGTGCGGAATATAAATCGGACCGCCGATCGTGTAGGTCTCCACGTTGAAGCGGTAGGGCGAAATGTAGGAGTTTGGAATTCCGGTGACGGCGTTTCTGCCGTTCCGATTGTTCTCCCACTTGTTGGCGTTCAGGCCTTCATTGCGGTGGTTCCACACCATGCTGCCGTGGAAACTTTGCGTGCCGCTCTTGGTGACCACCGTGATGGTGCCGCCCGAGTTGCGTCCGAACTCCGCCTGATAGTTCGAGGTGAGAACTTTCATTTCCTGCACCGCGTCGGCGTTGGGTTCGTAATGTAACGTACTGTTGGACCCGGTGTCGATATCGGTAATGCCATCCACGGCGAAGTTCAACGCCGAAGTGTTGCCATTAATGGTGATACCGCGGATCGCGTTGGGCGACGTGACGTCGCGATTGCCGGCGTTGGTGCCGTTCACGCTGTTGTCGATGACTCCGGGGACCAGTTTCAGATAACCGAAGATGTCCCGGCCGCGCAGCGTGACGTTGCTCAACTGGCTGCCTTCAATGGCCGTGGCTTTTTCCGAACTGGCCAACTGGATGGAAGCCGCTTCCGCCATAACCGTGATGGTTTCGGAAGTGTTTCCGATGGTCAGCGCCATCTTTCCGAGTTCGCGCGTTTCATTGGCTACAACGATGATGTTGTTCTGTGTAAAGGTTTTAAAACCAGTGGCGCGCACTGAAATCGAATACGTCCCTGGAGCCAGGTCCAGAAAACGGAAAAGACCGCCACTATCTGTCAGCGCGGCACGGCTCGCTCCCGTGTCGGTGGCCGTCAGTGTGACGGGAGCGTTCGGTACTACGGCGCTCGCCGGATCCAGCACGGTCCCCTGCAGAGCGCTGGAAACGGTTTGGCCAAAAATGGTAGCGGCGCAAATCGTCAAGGCACAGCCTAACTGTGCCAGCTTTTTGAATGTCATAGGCATCCCCCCTCAAGTGAAATTTCAATCTACCGAAGCAATGACTCCCAGACGGATTACCCGGTCCGTCCGCGAGCTTGTAACCCCTGCGTCCACCAACAGACTTGTGGATGGACGGTAATGGTATGCGATACTCCAGGCTCCCGCAAGGGGACTACCGTAGGATTCGTGGTTAGCTCGCAAGTGAGTTGATTTCAAGAAGTAGGCAGACGTAGGAAATCGCTTCCTACGTTAATTTGTGAGTTAAATCGCAACGTGAGTTCTGCCGGGACGAATGGCGAAGGTTCAAAAATTTGAATTGCTTCGGACGATTCACGTAGAATAGCCGTGGCGTTGCCATGTCGCGCACCCTCCGGCATCTTTCGGTCCTGCTGCTAGCCGCAATTCCTCTCGCGGCGCAAGACGGTGGGGCTATCTCGAAGGCTCTGGCAGCGCTGCGCGGCGGAGATTCTTCGGGAGCCGAACAAATACTCCGCTCCGAGATAAAACTTCATCCAAACGACGCCGGCGGCCTGACGCTGCTCGGAGTGGCTCTCGATAATCAGAAGAAATTTCAGGAGGCCGGCGAGATGCACCGACGCGCTTCGACAGCCGCGCCGAACTCCCCCGACGTCCTGAACAACTTCGCCAATCATCTGATCGCCACCGGGGATGAAGAGGGCGCGCGCAAGCTCTACTTACACGTGGTGGAGTTAGACCCGGCCAGTTACAACGCCAATGTTCAACTGGCCCGCATGGCGCTGAATCGGAAAAATGGCGGCGAGGCGATGGCCTGCCTGAGTCGTCTTCCGGCCGCTCAGGGCGAGTCCGCGAGTCTTGCGCCGCTGCGCATTGCGGCCCTTTATCTGGCAGGCGAAACACGGGAGGCCGGTAATTTGGCCGACCGCTGGCTGATCACCGCGAAGAATGATCTGCCCACCACCTTCTCTATCGGTGTCGCTTTGGCTGGAGCCGGCGAGTTAGTCAAAGCCGAAACGTTTTTCACGCAAGCGCTTGCACTCGCGCCTTCGGATTTCAACTTACTCTCCAATTTAGGGGTGCTCTCCTGGCGCATCGGAAAACTGGATCGCGCGCGCGAACTCCTGGAGGCGGCCCGCCGTCAGCAACCGGACAACGTCGATGTCTTATATGACCTGGCGTCGGTAGACCAGGCGGCCAGCCAACCCGAATCAGCCCTGCCCCTGTTGGCGCAGGCCGCACGACTAGCCCCGCAACGCGCCGACGTGCAGAAACTGCTGGCCCTCGCCGCCGGCGATGTGGGCGCTCTCAACGATGCCGCCAAGGCGTGGGACGTGTACCTCAAACTGCAACCCGGCGACGATGTGGCGCGGCGCGAGCGCGGCTTCACGGCATTTCAAATGGGCCAGTTCGAGCAAGGTGTGGCGGAGCTTCGCCGCTTCGTCTCGCTGCATCCGAACGACCCGGTGGGCTACTTCGAGTTGGGCGCCGCGGAGAATAAAGACAACCCCGCCGAAGCGCTGAAGGAGTTCGATCGCGCGCTCGCCCTGAAGAATGATTTCCCCGCGGCCCACTCCGCTCGCGGCAGTCTCTATTACCAGATGGGCAAACCTGAAGCCGCCCTTGCCGATTTGGAAGCTTCCGCCGCGCAGCGCCCCAATGATGCCGTCAGTCTCGATCGACTGGGTCAAACTTACTCGGCTCTCGATCGGTCCGCCGACGCTGTTCGTGTACTGCGCAAAGCGGCTGCACTGGCGCCGGACGATTCCAAGATGCAGCTCCACCTGGCCCGCGCGCTGGCCGATGCGGGCGATGCCGCCGAGTCCAAAATTGCCATGGATCGCTTCCGGCAAATGGGACCGGCCGTGAACAAAGCCGTGCCGGGCGGACTGATCGATTACCTGAGCCTCAGTCCTGAACAGCGGCGCGCCGACTATCGCCGGCGCGTGGAGCGCGTGGTGCACGAGCATCCTGAAGATGGCGCCACGCAGGTGACCTATTTGCGGATGCTGCTGGAAGACGGCGAGACCACGAAGGCCGCGGATGTGGCGCGTCAAATAGCAGCGCTCAAGCCTGCCGCTTCGCTGTTGGCCGATGCGGGACGAGCGATGCTGGAAGCTGGGCAATATGAGGCGGCACAGGGTTTGCTGAAGCAATCGACCGCGGCGTCGCCGTCGCCGGACGCCGAGTTGTCTCTGGCGCTGGCTACCGATCTGGCACGCGCCGAAAAGCTGGAGTTGTCGGGAGATGCGGCGGGCGCTTCCGAGGCACTCGAGGAGGCGCTAGGCATCGCACCCACGCAGGGAAATCTTTACCGGCAGGCATGCCTATTTTTTCTCAAAGCGAAGCGTCCGGCGGAGGCTCTACGGGTCAGCGATCGCGCGCTGAAAGCGCTTCCCGAGAATCGTCAGATTCTGTTGTTGCGCGCCGGTGTTCTGGCACTGGCGAATCGCGGCGAAGAGGCGCTGCGTCTGCTGGAGCAAATTCAAAATCGCTGGCCTGAATGGGCCGACGGCTGGTCTGTTGCGAGTGTGATCTTGCGCGCGCAAGGCCATCCGGATGAAGCGGTTACAGCCATGCGTACCGCCGTGGCTCTAGGCGCGAGCAGCCCGGCGGAAGCAAAATCGCAGGAACTGTTACCGTTGCTGCAGTCGATTCCTTACTCTGTGCGATAGAACCGTAAAAAGTGAAAATTGTACAGCGGCGGGCAGACTTCGCATGATAGAATTCCCTCCCAGAGGTTAGACGGAGAAATGGGTAGCACCACGATTGTGCGATCTGATCCCCCGGTGTCCGATCGCTCAGAGGGGATACGTCCGCGACGCGACGAAGTTCGAACGCAACTGGCCCGGATACTGGCCAGTCCGCTGTTTAATCACAGCAAACACTATCCGAGTCTCTTGCGATATGTCGTCAACGAGACTCTGGAAGGACGCGGCAGCCATCTAAAGGAAAGAGCCCTGGGAGTCGAGGTCTTCGGCCGCGACGCCGATTACGACACGAATGCCGACCCGGTAGTGCGCACTTCCGCCTGCGAGGTCCGCAAGCGAATCGCGCAGTATTACCACGAGGCGGGACGCGAGGAGGAAATCCGGATCGACCTGCCTTCCGGCTCCTACATTCCCGAATTCCGTTTTGCCACCGTCAAGGCGCAAGAGGTTGTTGCGGACGTGGCCGAGCCGGAGCCGCTTCCCAGATGGGCGATTGCCCGCGACGCCATCCAGCGCAAGCGGTGGTATGTGATGGCCGCCGCGGTTACGGCCGCAGTATTGGGAATCGGCGCGATGGAGATGCGAGGCAATCCGTCGCCGGTCGATAAGTTCTGGGGTCCGGTATGGGGTTCAACGGACTCGGTGATGATGGCCATCGGCGGACTGCGGCAGACACCGGCAACGCCCACCAATTCCATCGGTCTGAGTCTGGGACCTACGTTCCGTGACGTCATGAGCGGCGACCGCATGGCCTTCTCCGACGCGCTGACCATGGCGCGATTGAACGGGATCTCACGCGAATATGGGAAACGCAAACTGGACATGCGGCGCGCCTCCGTCTTCACGCTCACGGATTTACGCAAAGGCCCGGTGATCCTGGTGGGCGCCTTCAATAATCCCTGGACCATGCGGCTGAATCGCGATTTGCGTTTCTCTTACGTGTGGGATGATGCGACTCAAACCGGGATCATCCGCGACCGGCTGAACTCTTCAAACCTCAGCTACGTTCACGATCCCAGCGTCCCGTATGCGCAACTCACCACGGACTATGCGGTGGTATCGCGCTTCGTCAATCCGCTGACGGAAAAGATGGTGGTGATTGTGGGTGGCATGGGCCGGGACGGCACCATCGCCGCCGGTGAATTCGTCACCGACCCGCGCTATCTGGGAATGCTGGCAAGCCGGGCGCCGAAGAACTGGGAGCGCAAGAACCTGCAAGTTCTCATCGCGACCGATATCGTCAACGGCAACACGGGTCCGCCGCGCATTCTAGCCACTCACGTCTGGTAATTTGAAAGCCGAGCTCCGCCGGGCTGGACAGGATTCACTCGGAGCCGTTCTGGTCAAGGCTCGTCTTCACCTTCTCCAGCAGCCGGTTGGACGTGTAGGGCTTCTGAATGAAGCCGCAGACCTGCTGGCCTTCGAACAGCGCCATCGTTTCGGTCTCGCTATATCCGCTCGAAACCAGGACCTTGACGCCCGGCCTCACCTTGCGCAATTCCGGCAGGACTTCTTCCCCATTCATGCCGGGCATGCTCAAATCCAGCACCACCAACTGAATGTCGCCGGGATGCCGCTTGGCCAGGTGAATGGCCTCCAGTCCGTTGTGCGCCGACAGCACCTGATAGCCGTGGCGCGACAAGGCCTTGGTGGCGATCTCGCGCACCACTTGCTCATCGTCCACTACCAGGATGGAACCGCTGCCCGTCTCGGCCGTGTTGTTGTCCGCGCGTGCCGCCAGAACGGTGCCGGGAACCGAGGGCAGCAGCACCGTGAAGACGCTGCCCTTTCCCGGCGCGCTCTCCACCTGAATCAGACCCTTGTGGCTGCGGACGATGCCGCTCACGGCAGCCAGACCCAGCCCGCGGCCGGTAAATTTCGTGGAGAAGAACGGGTCGAAAACTTTGGCTCTCGTATCGGCGTCCATGCCGCAGCCGGTGTCGGTCACCTGCAGGCAAGCGTACACTCCCGCTTCGAGTTCGGCGGCGTCCGGATTGCGGCGGATGTACTCGTCGTCGATGGTCATCGATCCGGTCTTCACCTCGATACTTCCCACGCCCCCGCCAATCGCTTCGGCGGCGTTCAGCACCAGATTCATGAACACCTGATGGATCTGCCCGCGATCGGCTTCGATAGCCGGCAGAGTCTTTTCCAGATCGAAGCGCAGCATGATCTTCTTCGGAATGGATGGCTGGATCAACCGGCTCATCTCGGGCACGAGGTCCGAAAGATTCAGCCGCTCCACGTAAAAACGACCCTTACCCGCATAGGCCAGCATCTGCCGCGTCAGGTTGGCCAGTTGTTCGCCGGTGTGGATCACGCCGCGCAGCATCTCCACCGCGCCGCTATCGGGGGGCACCATTTCCAGGGCGAGGCTGGCACTGCCGATCACGCCCACGAGCAGGTTATTGAAGTCGTGTGCGATGCCGCCGGCCAGCAGTCCGATGCTCTCCAGCTTCTGCGTCTGCTGCAAGCGTGCGTCGGCGCGCCGGCGCTCGGTGATATCGACGAAGGCTCCAATGGCTCCGCGAGAGCGGCCGCTTTCATCGAACAGCGGCACGGCATTGCCGAACCAGAACTGCGACGTGCCATCGTGGAAGGCTAGTTCAAATTCGTAAGCATGCACGGGCTGCCCGGTCCGCGCGGCAGTCTGCATGGGCAATTCGCTCACCGGAATTTCGCGGCCATCCTTCACTTCCTGCCAGTTCTTCGGTCTCTCGGGTTCCGGAGCCGATTTCGAAATGTTGGAGGTATACGGAAGGCCGAGTAGCTTGTACGCCATTCGATTGCCCACCATGTGCCGGCACTCGGGGTCTCGCGCAATGGTCACGGCCACCGGCACCGCTTCCATAATACCTTCCAACTCGGCAGCCCGGCTCCGCTCCTGCGCCTCACTCTCGCGCAGCACCGCCTCGGCGCGCTTGCTCTCGGAAATATCGCGGACCACGGCGAACATGCCCCCGCCATGCTCCTGCCCGATGGCATTCACGTTGGAGCTGACGAAAATTCGCGTGCCATCACGGAGCACGTGGATGTTCTCGCCCGACCACATCCCCTGCTTCTCCAGCGCCGATTGAGCCTGCTTCTCATCGTCGGGGTGCTGCCACTCGTAGCGATAAAGGTCGGTGAGCGGCTTTCCCATGGCGTCCGTTTTGCCAATTCCGTAAAGCCGTTCGGCTCCGGAATTCCAGAACATTACCCGGTGGTCCAGGTCGATGGCCACCACCGCTTCCGCCGTAGTCTCCAGAATGTCGGCCTGGAACTTCAACTGGTGTTCGCGGTGCTTCCGCTCCGTGATGTCCATCAAATGCAGAACGCAGCCGCACAACCCCGAATCCGGACTCGACAGGCGCGCCGCGCTCAACAGCAGGTCCATTTTGCGGCCGCCCGACACCATGGTCGCCTCGATGTTCTGAATGGAGTGCTGCCGCTTCACGGCCGATAGAATCCTGCGGAAGGGGAAGTCTTCACCCGTGGTGAGCCGGATGCGGAAGACGGAGTCGAATTTCAGATGCACCACCGGCACGCCGGACAAGTGCTCGGCGGCGCGGCTGGCATGGCTGATCCGGCCATCGCGGTCTACCACCAGGATGGCTTCCGCGGCTTGTTCCAGAATCGAACGGGCCAGTTTTTCCGCCGCTACAATTTCTTCATTGCGCTTCTGCTCGCTCAAATCCGTCACGATCAGACAGAGACACTCCACCCCATCCAGCACCAGCGTGTCCACCGAAAGGTAGACCGGGACGATGCTTCCACTCTCCGATTTGAGGCGCACTTCGGCCTTCCGGCCGGCGCTGCCGCTGAGCAGTCCGGAAACAATGGCGGCATCGCTTTCGGCCACGAAATCCGCGATGTGCGAACCCATGACACACTCGAGCGGCTTGCCCACCAGGCAGGCAAATTGTTCATTGGCGAAAAGAATCAGGCCGTCCTTGCCCAGCGTGAGGGCGCCTTCCGCCATGCCCTGCACCATGGCGCGATACGGGTCGTCGGCCCCTTTGAGCGTGTACACCCGCTCGCCGCCAGTGCTCGTCACCACGATGGCGTCTACCTCGCCGCTCTGGATGGCCTGTAGTGTTTCCTCGGCTTCCTCGAGTTTGCGCTGCAGATCCCGGATCTCTTCTAAAAGTTCTTCCCGATTGTCAGGCGCCATGCCCTTCCTCCGCGATTTCGCGTAGGATGATTCCCAGTCCGACCAGAACACGATCCTTGTTGGAGAGATCTCCAATAATCCTGCGCAAGGGAAGCGGCAACGATTTCACCAGAGTGGGTGTCACTACAATCTGTTGCGGTTTCATCTGCTCCGGATGCTGGTAAATATCCACTACTTCCAGGTCGTAACGGCCCATTAGTCTTTCTTCGCAAATCGCCCGGATATTCTGGATCGCACGCGTCGATCGCGGCGTGCTTCCACTGACAAACAGACGCAGTTGGTAGCGCCGCTTGCCATGCGCGGCGGCGTCGGCTTCTTCAAAAGCTTCAGTGTCGTTTTGCGGGCGCTTCCGCCTCATGCCCCAGCCTTGCTCTTCCGTGGTTGCAAATCCAGCCCCACCAGTACACGCTCCGTATCGGAGAGATCGCCGATGATCTTCCTCACAGGCTCTGGCAATTTGCGGACCAGAGTGGGAAGAGCCAGTATCTGGTCTCCCTTGGCTAACTGCGGATTCTTTAACAGGTCCACCACGTCAATGGAATACTCGCCGGCCAGGTGCTCCTCACAAATCCGTTTCAGATTGCTAAAGGCCTGCAGGCTCTTGGCGGTTTGTCCGGCAACGTACAATTTGAGTTCCCACTTGGGTTTTGCCGGTCTGGAGGTCGAATTCTTCATTCGCGCGCTCCGTCGGTTCTGCCGTTTTGCGCACTCTGGCCGCGGACCGCGGGATTGACATGCCGGCTCTTCGCCATCTCGCTACGGTCCTGCCGCCACTTATGCAGCTTCTGTTCCTCTTCGGCTATGATCTGCTGAGATTCCATTTCTTCGGTTTCCAAGTCCAATTGCAGAGCCGCAATCTGTGCGTCCAGTACCTTCCGCTTGCGCCGCAGCAAAAATTGCTTCCTCTCGATTTCCTGCCGCGCCAGGATGGCGGCCGATTCGTCCTTAGCCTCTTGCATGAGGCGTGCCGAACCGGTGAGCAGACCGGCATCGCCCAGGTACACCTCGCGCAATTCCACGCCCTGATCCGACAGGTGGAATTCTCGAATTTGGTTCGAATGGGCCAATCCGCGCGCTTTCAAAATGTAAAGGCCGCGGTTGCGTTCGCCGCCGCTTTCTATGTCGCGCAGCATGAGCCACGCGTCCACCAGCGAAGAAACGTTCACCTCTGTCTGCTCCTGCCAGTCGGGCGTGTGGGTTAACGTGGTCATCACGGCGGTAATCTGTTTCGATTTGAGAAAATCCACCAGCCGCAGCAGCATGCTCCGGGTTTCCGGAGGCGAACCTGAATTGAGCAGGCCGGTCACCGGGTCCACCACCACGGTGCTCGGCTTGATGTCCACCACCATCTTGTGAATGCGGGCCAGATGCATCTCCAGCCCGAACGTGGTGGGACGCGCCGCGCAAAAATGCAGCAGGCCCTTGTCAACCCATTGCTGCAGGTTTAATCCGATGGAGCGCATGTTCCGGATCACCTGGCTGGCCGATTCCTCGAAAGAGAAGAACAGGCAGCTTTCGCCGCGGACACATGCCGCGTTGGCGAAATGCGCCGTCAGGCTCGTCTTTCCTGTGCCTGCCGTCCCCGAAATCAGAATGCTGCTGCCTCGAAAATAGCCGCGCCCGCTGAACATCGCGTCCAGTCCCGGTATGCCCGTCGACACCCGTTCCTTCGACGCCGCATGCTTCAGATCGATGGAGGTCACCGGCAGCACCGAGATGCCGTCGCTTTCGATCAGGAAGGGATATTCGTTGGTGCCGTGCGTGGAGCCCCGGTACTTCACCACGCGCAGCCGCCGCGTCAGCACGGTTTCGGACACATGGTGATCCAGCAGAATCACGCAGTCTGAAATGTACTCCTCCAGGCCGTAGCGCGTGAGGCTGCCTTGTCCCCGTTCCGCCGTTACCACCGCCGTGAGGCCCTTGTCCTTCAGCCAGCGGAACAGCCGCCGCAATTCGGCGCGCAGCAGTCCCTCATTGGTCAGACCGGCGAAGAGCGATTCCACTCCGTCCAACAGTACGCGCTTGGCGCCCACCGAGTCCACGGCGTGGGCGATGCGCACGAACAGCGCTTCCAGGTCATATTCCCCCGCCTCTTCGATCAGGCTTCGCTCCAGATCGATGTGGTCGATGGAGAGCTGTTCTTTCCTGATCAGGGCCGGGACATCGAAGCCCAGCGCGGCCACATTACTGGCAATTTCGCCGGCGGTTTCTTCGAAAGAAATACATACGCCCGGCTCGCCGAATCTCTGGCTTCCGCGCACGAGGAATTCCATTCCGAGCAGCGTCTTTCCGCAGCCGGCGCCCCCGCACAACAGGGTGGTTCGGCCGCGCGGCAAGCCTCCGAGTGTGATTTCATCCAGTCCCTGTATGCCGGTAGCGCACTTCGGCAGCCCGGAGGGGTGTTTCGTCTTTTCAGATGAGTTTTTGCCCATTTTTCGCCTTTTTAAGCTTATTGTGGCATTGCATGCCAGCGCATCTTCTGTGAGGCGTAATCCGTAAGTTCTCTCACCGAATGTTCCTGTAAGATGGTTTCAACGCACTCGTGAAGGCCACTTACAGCCCCGCCGGTTCCGACTATCTTTCCCGCCGCCGCCTGAGGCGACACGCCCGCGTGCTACAACTTTGGGCCATGGGTGTGGGCGCCGTCATCTCCGGCGATTTCTTCGGTTGGAATTTCGGCATGGCCTCCGGCGGCTTCGGCGGCATGCTCCTCGCCGTCATCGTCATGACGGTGATGTATATCGGCCTCTGCTTCTCTATCGCCGAAATGTCGCCCGCCCTGCCGCACGCCGGCGGCGCCTATTCCTTCGCGCGCACGTCCATGGGCCCCTGGGGCGGCTACATCACCGGACTTGCCGAAAACATGGAGTACATCCTCACGCCCGCGGTCATCGTGGTCGGCATCGGCGGCTATCTGGGCGCCATCTTCGGCACCTCCAGCGCCTGGGAGCCGGCATGGTGGCTGCTCTGCTACGGAGTCTTCGTGGCCCTGAATGTCTGGGGCGTCGAAATGACGTTCCACGTCTCGGTCGTGGTCACCGCCGTCGCGCTCGCCGTCCTTGCGGTCTTCTGGCTGGGCGCCGCGCCGCATTTCGACCTCGCGCATTGGGCCTCGCCCTACTTCCCACGCGGAGTCCATCCCGCCTCCGCGGCATTCCTGGAACTGCCGTTCGCCCTCTGGCTTTATCTCGGCATCGAACAGTTGCCGCTCGCCGCAGAAGAGAGTCACGACCCGGCTCGCGACATGCCCCGCGGCATCCTCTACGGCTTGGTCACGCTCATTGTGGTCTCATTCCTCACCGTCGTGCTGAGCGCTGGAATCGGCCCGGGCGTGGCCAAAGTCGCAGCGTCCAACGAGCCCCTCTTCCTCGGCTTCCAGACCATTTTCGGTCACGGACTCAAGACGCGCATGCTCGCGCTGCTGGCCTGCACCGGTCTCATCGCGAGCTTCCACACGATCATCTTTGCCTACGGCCGCCAGATTTACTCGCTATCCCGGGCAGGCTACTTCCCCACATTTCTTTCGGTCACGCACGGCACTCGCGAAACTCCGCAGCGCGCCCTGCTGGCCGGCTCCGCGCTGGGCTTCGCGGTGGCCCTCGCCATCCATCTCACGCCGCAGGGCAGTCCCGTTGGCGCGGTCCTTTTGAATATGGCGGTGTTCGGCGCGGTGCTCGCTTATATCCTGCAGATGGCGTCCTTCATCATGCTGCGCCTCCGTTTTCCGCATTTGAAACGACCGTATCGCAGTCCCGTGGGAATTCCGGGTGCGGTGGTCGCGGCTCTGGTAGCGGCCGTGACGCTGGTGGTTCTCTTCCGCAATCCCGATTACAACAAGGGTGTGCTCGGCGCCGCTGTGTGGTTCCTCTTCGGCATCGGGTATTACGCCCTCCACGCGCGCCACCGCCTGGTGCTGGCGCCTGAAGAAGAAACGGCTTTCGCCGCGCGCCAGGAAATCCCAGACGTATGAACCTCCGCGTATTGCTGGCCAAAGCCTCGCCGCCCCGTTCCGGCGACCAGTTGGCCGGACTGGCCGCCTCCACCGCCGAAGAGCGCGTCCGCGCCCAGATGAAGCTGGCCGATCTCCCCCTGAAGGCGGTCCTCGCCGATCCGCTGATCCCTTACGAGACCGACGAGGTCACTCGGCTCATCTGCGATTCCCACGACGCCGCGGCCTTCGCCCCCATCGCGCACCTCACCTTCGGCGAACTGCGCGATTGGCTGCTCAGCGATGAAGCCACCACGTCCCGCCTCTCCGCGCTTGCGGCCGGGATCACGCCCGAAATGGCCGCGGCCGTGTCGAAACTCATGCGCCTCCAGGACCTGGTCACCGTCGCCGCCAAGTGCCGCGTGGTCACCAGCTTTCGCTCCACCATCGGACTTCCCGGCCGTCTCTCCACCCGCCTCCAGCCGAACCACCCCACTGACGATTTGAAGGGCATCGCCGCCAGTGTGCTCGATGGTCTCTCTTATGGAAATGGCGATGCGGTTATCGGCGTGAATCCGGCCAGCGACAATGTCGAAGTGGTGGAAGCCATTCTGCGCATGCTGGACGCTATCCGCGACCGCTACCGCATCCCCACGCAGACTTGCGTGCTGGCGCACGTCACGACGCAGATGAAGGCGCTCGCGCGCAAGGCGCCTATCGATCTGGTGTTCCAGTCCATCGCCGGAACGCAGGCCGCGAACACTGGCTTCGGCATCAACCTCGCCGTGCTGGACGAAGCCTGCCAGGCCGCGCGTGAGGCCAACGGCATGACGCACGTCATGTATTTCGAAACGGGGCAGGGAAGTGCGCTCTCCGCCAATGCGCATCACGGCGTAGACCAGCAAACCTGCGAAGCGCGCGCCTACGCCGTCGCGCGCCGGTACCGTCCTCTGCTGGTCAATTCGGTGGTCGGCTTCATCGGCCCCGAGTACCTCTACAACGGCAAGCAGATTCTCCGCGCCGGTTTGGAGGACCACTTCTGCGGCAAACTCCTCGGCCTTCCCATGGGCTGCGACATCTGCTACACCAACCACGCCGAGGCCGATCAGGACGATATGGACGCCCTGCTCACCATGCTGGGCGTGGCCGGATGCAACTACATCATGGGCGTGCCGGGCGCGGACGACGTCATGCTGCATTACCAGAGCACCAGCTTCCACGACGCGCTGTATCTGCGCAGCGTTCTCGGCCTCAAGCCCGCGCCCGAATTCGAGGCTTGGCTGGCAGCAAAGCCGGAGCTTCTACCCGCGCCCTGGCTGGAATCTTAAATGGCTTTTTTCCTGAGACAGTTCACGCCTGCCCGTGTCGCCGTCGGACGCGCCGGCCACAGCCTGCCCACGGCCGAGTTGCTCCGCTTTCAGTTGGACCATGCGCGTGCCCGCGACGCGGTATACGAACCGTTGGACGTGGCATCGCTCGGTGGTCGGCACGTGCTTGTCCAGAGCGCCGCGCCGGATCGCGCCACTTACTTGCGCCGACCGGACCTTGGCCGCACGTTGAGTGAGGCGTCGCGCAGTCTGCTGTCACCCGGCGATTACGACGCCGCCATTGTCATTGCCGACGGACTCTCGGCGCCCGCCGTCCATCGCCACGCCGCAGCCCTGCTAGACGCGCTGCTGCCGCTGTTGGGGGAGTGGCGTCTGGCGCCGATCACCGTCGTGCTGCAGGGGCGCGTCGCGATCGGCGACGAAATCGGCCAACTGCTGGGGGCCCGTCAGGTGGCCGTTCTCATCGGCGAACGTCCCGGCCTCACCTCGCCCGACAGCCTCGGCATCTATCTCACCTGGGCGCCCGGGCCCGGCCGCACGGATGCAGAGCGGAACTGCATTTCCAACGTCCGCACCGCCGGCATCCCGTATTCCGTGGCCGCCCACCAACTCCACTTCCTCATGCAGCAGGCGCGTCTGAAGCAACTCACGGGAATCCAGATGAGCGGCTTAAGTAAGCAACTAAACCCGTGAGCCTCGTCGTGTGGGGCTGTTTCTGCGGGAGGTTTCGGGGAGGACATTTCTACTTTGCGCCGATAGGACATTATCACTTTTGCGGCGACACGACTGCAGTGTCGGCAGGCGTTTCGCACCACGGTGTGATATCTTGAGGTTGTCGCGGAGTTGCACGGCAAAATCGGGCGGCGCGTTCAATCCCCAGATCGCTAGATTTCATCCTTTTGGCGATCAGACACCATGTTTCTGGATGGATTGCCGGGGCGGTATGGACTGGCGCGAATGCAGCTGAGGCCCTGATGGGCAGTTGAGTAGCGGAAACAGAGGAACGCGGGAGTAATTCAGTGGTAGAATGCCAGCTTCCCAAGCTGGACGTCGCCGGTTCGAATCCGGTCTCCCGCTCCATCTTTTCAATAACTTGGGAAGAATCGAAAATCAAGCGTTACTCCGTTTACTCCGTTTATTTCTGAAATCGGTTGAACGGCCGGTTTCGCGGCTGTCCACCCTCCCCTGAATCGCGGGGTTCATTTATTGAATCACCTCGGATTCGAGGCGCTTCGCTGCATCGATCTTCTGTTGCACTCCGCTGATTGAATACACTTCAAGGCTGACGCCCAGCCCGTGACCACGCTGGTCGGCGGCGACCTTGTCGTCGATCATCGCTCTGCGGGAAAGGCTGGCGTTTGTTCGGCGAAGAACCTGGAAGGTTGCCCACTCCAGCCCGACCGGTTTCAGCTTTGGAAGGAGATCCCGGTACCAGACGTTATCGCGTCTGAGCGGCGTCTCCCGTTCTGTCGGAAAGAGGTACGACTCCGGCCCCTGTTTGAGAAGCATCGATCGCCAGGAGATCAGTTCGGCGACCGTTCCGGGTGATAGCCCCACGGTTCGCGAGGTCCTCTTTCCCTTGCGGCCCTTCGGCGTGTCGATGTTGCCTTTGTAAGCGCGCTGATCGATCAGCACCGATTCTCCTGAAACATTGCCGATGCGAATCGCGAGGATTTCGCCAGGCCGCATCCCATCAAATACCGCCATCCGAAAGATCAGACGTCCGCGAGGGCCGAGTGCGCCCAAAGCGACACGAATCTCTTCCGGCGACATGACCCGCTTCTCTCCCTCCGGCTTGCAAGGCGGAGTGAAAAGGGCAGCGGCTGGATTCGACTCCACCAGTCCGTCGGCGAGGGCAGTCTTGAAGATGTTGTTGAGGTCCCACCGGAGGTGGTCCACAATACTGCGTGAGAGCTTTTCTGCTTTCTTGTCCAGGAACGTCTGCATCTGATCGCGCGTGATGCTGCGTAGCAATTGCGGTCCGAACACGGGTTTCAGATGGAAGACCATCCTGGGCTCAGTTGTCATTCGAGTGGACTCCTTCCATTTTCGGTGGCACATCGGCAGGAACACCTGTTCGAGGTAAACACCGAAGGTATACACGGGCTTTTGAGTTTGGCCGGCATCCT
>DASZMZ010000352.1:0-9480 GCA_035551455.1 Candidatus Sulfopaludibacter sp. | reverse complement strand
ATTCAGTTGAGAAAGATCTGCCGACCGGAGCCTCTCCGCGAGGGCGGTCCAAAACCCAAACCAAAAACCAACACAAAACACAGAAACAAACCTGAGAATCCGTCTGCGCCCGAGGTTTAATTCACGAGGCAAAGATCGGTTTCCGTGGACGGGGTTAGGCTGCCAGGGGGAGGGCGATTGGCGGCGACTCCACGTTGATTTGGTTCACCAAAGGGCTGAAAACAGGGGTTGAAAAAACAAATTCCGGGAGAGGCGGCAGGGGCGGTGTCGGCTCGGGTTCTTTGGAGGCTTCGGGGACCTCTTGTACTTGAGGTTTGAGTTTTTCAGCGGCTATGCGATTGGCTTGTTCCTGGCGGAGTAGGTCGAGATTGCGCTGCATTTTGCGGTGAATGCGGCTTTCGTAGAGGGTCAGGAGGTTGAGGTTCTTGGCGTTCTTGGTCCAGGCGAAGGCCTGGAGGAAGGCGTCGGAGACCTGTGGGGGCTGAGTGGGGTACGGGTCTTCCTTGGTGTTGAGACCCATACCGATCAGGGTGTTTTCGATGCAGGAGACGCGATTGAGACGCCAGGTGTCATCGGCGATGGCTTTGGCGAGGACGGTTTCGAGTCCTGGGGCGGCGCCTAGAGAGGCGAGGAGAGAATTGGTGTGTTTGAGATAGGCATCCCAATCTTCTTTGGTGAACATCATGACCTGGCCGGTCATTCCATGACGCCAGGCGTTGAGAGCGCGGCGGTCTCTCTTGGGGAAAGTTTCTTCGTTCATTTTTAGGCGGTGAGGGCATAAGATCCCCCCCAATTCCAGTGTCAGGGGCATGTCTATAGTTTTCGGGGCGTTTTTGGGAAGGGGGATTGAAAGTAAAGAGTAAAAAAGTCTGAACCTCATGTCACTACGATTTATTTCGTTGACATACGATTCTTCTCGTATTATGCTTTCCGATATGGATCGACCCCTGCCGACCGATGCGGAACTGGATATCCTGGCCGTGCTTTGGCGGCTGGGGCCCAGCACCGTGCGCGAAGTCCACGAAGCACTGGACAAGAAGAGCGGATACACCACCACTTTGAAGCAGATGCAGCTCATGACCGAGAAGGGGCTGCTGCTGCGGAGTGAACGATTTCGTTCCCATGTGTACGAATCCGGCGTGCCCAAGGAGCAGACGCAGCGGCAGATTGCCGCGGACCTGCTGCAGCGGGCATTTGCCGGGTCGGCCGCCAGCCTGGTGATGGGGGCGCTTTCGGCGCAACCTACGTCACGAGAAGAACTTCAGCAAATTCGACAGATGCTCGATGAATTCGAGAAGAAGAAAGGGAAAGCGCGATGAATTCCGTACAACTATTCTTCCATGAACCGTGGGTGGCCCGGCTGGGCTGGACCCTGCTGCACTTCTTGTGGCAAGGAACGCTGATTGCCGCGATCCTCTCCGTTACACGGGGTCTGCCCGGCAGGCGGCCGCCGGCACAGTTCCAATACGCGGCGGCCTGCATCGCTCTGGCCGCCATGGTGGCGGCGCCCCTGGTCACCTTTCTGTTGCTCTCGGGACCGGCGGCGTTGCCGCCACCCATCCATTTCGCGGCAGGCAGCGCCAGTGTGGGACTGACGGGAGCAGCCACTTCCCTGCCCTCGCCCACCATTTGGGAGGCAGTCTCACCTTACGCCGGCATGGCGTGGCTGTTGGGTGTGGTGCTGGTCTCGCTGCGGCTGGCAGGCGCCTGGGTGGTGACAACGCGCATGAAGACGCATCAGGCGAAGGCGGCGGGCGATGAGTGGCTGCCGGCATTCCGGCGCCTGATGGCGCGCGTGGGAGTCACGCGTCCGGTGCGGTTGCTGATCTCTCCGCTGGTGGAAGCGCCGGTGGTGATTGGCTGGCTGCGTCCGGTGATCCTGGTTCCCGTGGGAGCCCTGGCGGGACTGCCTGCCAGCCATGTCGAGGCCTTTCTGGCACACGAACTGGCGCACATCCGCCGCCATGATTATCTGGTGAATCTGGCGCAGAGTGTGGCCGAAGCGCTGCTGTTTTACCACCCGGCGGTATGGTGGACGAGCCGCCTGATTCGCCTGGAGCGCGAGAACTGCTGCGACGACGTGGCGGTGCAGGCAACCGGCGGCGACGTGCTGGTCTATGCGCGCGCCCTGGCCGATATCGAGGCTTGCCGGCCGGCGCATACGCAGGCCCTGGCGGCGAATGGCGGATCGTTGAGGAGCCGGATCGGCCGCCTGCTGGATCCGGGCAGCGCGTCACACGTTCCGCCGGCGCGCGGCGCGGCTTGCACGCTGATCGTCATGTTGGCCGCGGCGATCGCGACGATGGTCAGTTGCGGCGCGACGGGCCACGTGAGTGCGCAAGAGCCGGTGGTGGATCGCAGCTCCATTTGGCCGGACACGGTGAAGCAGGGCGACGTCCCGATTCAGGTCCGCGGGCTCGGCACGCTGCATTCGGCGCAGGCCGCCGAGGCGAACCTGGCCAGCAACAATGCTGTGGATGTGAAGCCCGGGCAAAACGCGAAGATCGGATTTCAGGGGAACCACGGTGTGATTCCGGCGGTGGTGGTTGCCGTCCATCCGGGATCGGGGAGTACGCTGACGAAGGCCGAACTGAAAGTGCTGGCGCCGCTCCCGGAGGGGGTTAAGCCGCAGGATCCGGTGGACGTGACGATCGTGATCGGCGAGCTCACCAATGTGGTGTATGTGGGGCGTCCGGTCTTCGGCGCGTCCGGCGCGACGGCGACGCTCTTCAAAATCGATCCGGACGGGAAGCATGCCAGCAAAGTAAAGGTGGAGTTCGGGCGCGCCTCGGTGAATCTGATCGAAGTCAAGAGCGGCCTGCAGCCGGGGGACAAGGTGATTCTGAGTGATATGAAATCATACGATGGCGCGGACCGCATCGCGCTCAAATAGTGGATAATCCTGGGTATGAGGATTACGTGGCTGGGACACGGCAGTTTTCAGTTCCGACTTCCGTCGGGCCAAGTGGTGCTGATGGATCCGTGGACCGATGGCAATCCGAAGTACCCGCTGGGTTTCGAGATTGACCGTGTAGACACCATTTGTATTACGCACGGCCACTTCGATCATATACACGATGCGGTGCCGCTGGCGAAGAAGTTCTCTCCGGAAGTGGTGGCGATTTTCGAGACGTGCAAGTGGTTGGAGTCAAAGGGCGTCAAGAATACGCGGCCGATGAACAAAGGCGGGTCGCAGAAGGTGGGCGATTTGA
Source organism: Candidatus Sulfopaludibacter sp. (assembly GCA_035551455.1). Classification (GTDB taxonomy): domain Bacteria; phylum Acidobacteriota; class Terriglobia; order Bryobacterales; family Bryobacteraceae; genus Sulfopaludibacter. The sequence goes on along the minus strand of DASZMZ010000352.1, from coordinate 6,268 downwards.
CGGTGACGATGACCCACGCGGTGCATAGCTGCGGGATTATCGACGGCGATCAGATCATCTACGGCGGAGAGGCCGCGGGTTACGTGCTGCGCCTGCCGGACGAGCGCGCGGTGTATTTTTCGGGCGATACGAACGTGTTCACGGACATGGCGCTCATTGAGGAACTGTACCATCCGGAACTGGCGTTTCTGCCGATTGGCGATCTGTTCACCATGAGTCCTCGGGAGGCGGCCGTGGCGTGCCGGTTGCTGAAGGCGAAGAAGATTGTTCCGATGCACTGGGGCACGTTCCCGGCCCTCACGGGAAGTCCTGCGGAGTTGGCGAAATTGATTGGCGGCAGCGGAACGGAAGTGTGGACCTTGGAGCCGGGCAAGACAGTGGAGTGGTAAGCAGTTCGGGGCCTGTCACCCTCCTGGAATACAACTATAGTAGTCTGTGATTTGACGAACACCCCCTCCAGTGAACGGTTGCGCGCGCTGCTGTCCCAATCGCGCTGGGAGCAGGCCGTGGCGCTGCTGCAGCAGATGCCGGTGGCCGATGCGGCGGAACTGCTGATGGGCCTGCCGATTGAAGAGCAGAAGACGATTTTTCGTCAGAGCCCCACGGCGTTTGCCGCCGGTCTGGTGAGTGCCGTTCCGTATTATCACGCCTACATTTTGTTGCACACGCGATCGCTCCAGGACTTGAACGCCATCGTTGACCAGATGAGCGATGCCGGCCGGGTACACTTCTTCGACGAACTGCCCGAGGAAGCCTGGGAGCAGCTCTTGGACGAAACGGCGGAGGCCGAAAAGCAAGCCGCCGCCGCGCCGTCGCCCGAAGTGGAAAAGGCCGTTGAGTCGGCGGGCGGGCCTGCGATCATTGAAGCTCGCGGAATTGAGAAAGTTTTCCAGCGTCCCGGCGGGGGGCAGGTGCAAGTGATCGCACCCACGGATCTTTCAGTGGAAGCCGGACAGATAATCGCGCTACTGGGCCCCTCGGGCTCGGGAAAGTCGACTCTGCTGCGCATTCTCACGGGACTCACTCGACCGTCGAGCGGAGAAGTTTACTGGCACGGCAGACCGATCCGCGAGTGCGCTCCGCACCTGGCGATCGTCTTCCAGAGTTTCGCGCTGTTCCCCTGGCTCACGGTGCAGGACAACGTGGAAGCGCCGCTGCTGGCGAAGACGATGGCCGCGGAGGAGCGGGCGCAACGGGCGACGGCGGCGCTGGCCTCCGTGGGCTTGCAGGGCTTCGAGACAGCCTATCCGAAGGATCTTTCGGGAGGTATGAAGCAGCGCGTGGGGTTCGCCCGCGCTCTGGCGGTGGAGCCGGAAATCCTGTTCATGGACGAGCCATTTTCCGCGCTGGACGTGCTCACGGCCGACAGTTTGCGCGGGGAGCTGATGGAGCTCTGGCTGGGCAAGCGCATACCGACGCGCAGCATCTTCATTGTGACGCACAACATTGAGGAAGCCGTGCTGCTGGCGGATCGGGTGCTGGTATTGGGTCGCAATCCGGGTCGCATTCGCGCCGATTTCCGGGTGGCCCTGCCGCAGCCGCGGGAGCGTACGGCCGCGGATTTCCTGGTGTACGTGGATTACATTTACAAACTGATCACGCAGCCGGAAGTGGAACCTGCGCCGCTCTCCACGCGGAAGGGTCGCTACCCCATGCTGCCGCACGCGCGGCCGGGGAGCATCGCGGGACTTTTGGAACTGCTCAACGACCGGGAAGGCACCGAAGACCTGTACAAAATTGCCGACGATCTGCGCATGGAAGTGGACGACCTGCTGCCCATTGTGGATGCCAGCACTCTGCTGGGTCTGGCGGTTTCGACCAAAGGCGAGGTGGAGATCAGCCCGGCGGGGCGCGAATTCGCCGAAGCCGACATCACTCGCCGCAAGCGGCTGTTCCGCGACGCCGCGCTGGCCAATGTCCGCCTGCTGCAGCAGATGAAGAGCGGACTGGAGAATAAGAAGGACCACACCATGCCCGCCGAGTTTTTCCGCGACGTGCTGGATGAATACTTTTCCGATTCCGAAGTGGACCGCCAACTGGACACGGCCCTCAACTGGGGCCGGTACGGCGACATTCTGCGCTACGATTCGGAGAGCGACAAAATCATGCTTTACGACGAGACTGCCGAAGCGGGCGTGACGGACGCCATGCGGCAGCTCGGATGACGAATCAGCGGGGGCCGGCCTGGTCGTCGTTTGGGGCCATTCCGAGCAGCGCGTCTTCGCTGCTGAAGGACCTGCCCATCATTTTCGCCGGCCTGGGGCTGTTCTACGGGTTGCTGTCGCTGGCCCGCTATTGGACCGGCGCGGTGAACACATCGCCGGAGATTCAACTGCATCCCTGGGCGCTGCCGCGGTATGCCTTGTTCTCGCTGGCGCGGCTGACGGTGGCGTACTGCATCAGTTTGCTGGTCACGCTGATTTACGCGTACGCGGCCGCTCATAATCCGCGCGCCGAACGCATTCTGATTCCCCTGCTGGATACGCTGCAGTCCATTCCCGTGCTGAGTTTCCTGCCCGGCGTGATGGTCTCCATGGTGGCGCTATTTCCTACGCGGCAACTGGGTGTGGAACTGGGCTCGATTCTGCTGATCTTCACCGGGCAGGTGTGGAACATGACGTTCAGCGTGTATTCGAGCATGAAGAGCATTCCGCGAGAGATGCAGGAAGCCGCGACCATATACCGGCTGAGCTGGTGGCAGCGCTTCACGCAACTGGAACTGCCGTATTCGGCGATCGGGCTGGTGTGGAACTCCATGATGAGCGTGGCCGGCGGCTGGTTCTTCCTGATGCCGTGCGAGATGTTCGTGCTGGGAAAGCGCGATCTGCGATTGCCGGGACTCGGCTCGTATCTGCAGACCGCCGCGAATGCCGGAGATACAAGCGCCATTCTGTGGGGCGTGTTCGCCATGGTGCTGGTGATTGTGTTGATGGACCAGTTGATCTGGCGTCCGGTGATTGCGTGGAGCGAGAAATTCAAGTTCGAGCAGGTGGAAGCGGCGCAGACGCCGCGCTCTCCGATTCTTTCGATGTTGCGCCAATCGCGCGTGGTTTCGCGGGTTGCACGCGCGGCGCTGGACCCGGCCCGCGAAGGCGTGACGCAGTACTTCGCGCGGAAGTGTGTGGGCCGTCCTCTGGAAAAGGCGGCGGCGCCGGGACGGAGTTGGGGGGGGTGGCTGGTGGCGGCGGCGGCCGGGGCGGCGGTGTTGTACGGCGTGGTGAGGATGTTCGCCATGCTGGCGGAGATCAGGCCGGCCGAATTGCGGCAGGTGTTCACGGGCGCGGGCGCGACGTTTCTGCGGGTGGAATTGACGCTGGTGCTGGCGGCGTTGTGGACGATCCCGGTGGGAGTGTATGTGGGATTGCGGCCGAAAGTCGCGGCCATCGTGCAGCCGGTGGCGCAGATCGCCGCATCGGTGCCGGCTACGGCGCTATTCCCGATCGTGCTGCTGATGCTGATTCAGTTGGGCGGGGGCATGGGGATCGCCTCGATTGTGCTGCTGCTGCTGGGTACGCAATGGTACCTGCTGTTCAACGTGATTGCGGGCGCGATGGCGATTCCGACGGATCTGAAGGAGGTATGCGATGTGTATGGCTTCGGGCGCGTGGAGCGCTGGCGCAAACTACTGCTGCCCGGCATCTTCACTTACCTGTTGACCGGGTTCGTGACCGCGTCGGGAGGCGCGTGGAATGCGAGCATCGTGGCCGAGTACTTTCACTTCAAGAAGCAGACCATCGCCACCACAGGTCTGGGCGCCACGATCAGCGCCGCCACCGACGCCGGCAACTTTCCCCTGCTGCTCGGCGCCACGATTGTGATGGTGGCCATGGTGGTGACGATCAACCGTCTGCTGTGGCGGCCGCTCTATACGCTGGCGCAGACCAGGTACAAGCTGGAAGCCTGACGATCGGAAGAGTATAAAAAAGAGGCGGCTACCCCGAAGGGAAGCCGCCCCAGTTACCGCTCACTTACTAACTTAGAACTGGTAACGCAGCGCGAATTCCATTTGGCGGGGGGCCGCGGCGCTGGTTGCCTTGCCGAACGTGCTGGCGGTACCCAGATCCAGGGAGAAGCCGTTGAACACGGTAGTGTTCGTCAGGTTGTAAGACTCCCAGCGGAACTGGATTTTGTGATTCTCGTGAATGGTGAATTCCTTCGCCAGACTGAGGTTGATGGCGAAGGGACCGGGCGTGCGCAGTTCGTTGCGCGTGCCGCTCTCGCCGGGCAGAGCGTATTGGAACGACTTGATGGCCACGTTGGGGTCGGCGAACAGGTTCGGTCCGCTGGTACCGGTGATCGCGGGGGCATTCTTGGTGATGCCCGTCGATACCGGAGCAATCTGGTCGGAAGTGGTGGTCAGTTCCCAGTCAGTGGCCCAATTGGCGCCGTCGCCGACACTGGTGGGAATGGCGCTGCTCCACTGCAGCGTCGGGGTCAGCATCCAGCCGCCGACGAAGGCATCCAATACCTTGCCGGCGCTGGTGGCGAGCATTCTACCGCGGCCAAAAGGCAGGTGCCAGACGGCAAAGGCGTTGACGATGTGACGGGCGTCGTAATTCGATACCGCCCACATCTGCTGCGGGAACCAGGCATTCTGAATCAGTCCGGAGTAACTGCCGGCGCCTTCGGTGGTGGAAGCCAGATCCTCGGACTTACTGAACGTGTAATTGAAGTCCATAGTCAGAGAACTGCTGAGGCGTTTGCGGATGGTCCACTGCATGCCATGGTAAGCGCCCTTGCCGATGGAACTGGATGTGGAAAGCGCCGAGTACTGAGCGTTGAACATGGCGTAAGGGCCGTAGATGCTGCAGGAGGGGCTGCAAGCCTGATCGATCTGGACCAGCGCGGAAGTGTAATCCGGCGCGTAGTTATTGTAGATCTTATAGGCTTCCTGCGTGGCGGTCAGGCCATTTACAGCCAGACCCGGGAACATGTTTTCCCAGAACGGAATCTTAGCCACATTGGCGGACGGGACGCCGGCGTTACCCTGAGTAGCGAGTAACTGGGCGGCCTGGAAGTAAGTCTGGCCGGACTTGGGGTCGACCAGGTTAGTGGGTTCGCCGACGTCGCGGCGAGCCAGTGAACGGCGCGAGAGGCGTCCGACGTAAGATCCCTGCACGAACCAGCCATGGCCGAATTCGCGGCCGATGCTGAAGTTCATATTCATCGTGTAGGGCGGCTTGATGCCGTCGTCGATGCTGTTGGTGATGGCGAAAATATTGGGCGCGATCTGCGGGAAGCCGGCGGGAGGCGCGGCGGGCAGCAGGCCCGACGGAATGTTGTAGAAGCCCGTGTAGCGGGGAGCGGTGAGCGTGCTCTGCACACCGGCTGGGTTCGAGAGCGACGTCGAGAAGCCGAGAGCCGAGCTCGAATAGAGCTGTGCCAGGGGCTGGCCGAACAGATCGTAGAACATGCCCCATCCGGCGCGAATCGACGTCTTACCTTCGCCGCCGAAGAAGAACTTGGAAAGTCCGCTAGCGGCATGCGGAGAGTAGGCGATGGACAAACGGGGAGCGAAGTTCTTTTTGTGATTGGCGTACAGATCCTTGCCCTGCGCGGAATTCGCCAGGACGAATTGGACCGGCGATGCCAGACTCTGCGGGGCGCCCACGGCGGCCAGACCGGCGCGCTGTGCGAACCAACCGTTGAGGCCGGGAATGGCCGTGCTTTCGGCGCCGTTGGCTTCATAAATCGGCGGCATCAGCGAATGACGCAGACCGGCGGTGATGGTGAGATTGCGGGTTACGCGCCAGGTGTCGCTGATATAGGATTCGTATTCCTGATTCTTGAAGTCGCGAACAATCGGCATGCCCTGGGCTAAAGGCGTGCCGGCGGTGGTGTAGTTGTAGTGCGCGTCACCTTCGGGCAAGAGGCCCAGGATGGCTACCATGGCGTAAGTTTCCGACGTACGGAAACTGGATGCCAGATCGGAGGGCTGCAATTCCTTGCCCGTGTTCAGCATCCAGGAGGCGTTGCCGTAGGCATCGGAGAACGTGCCGCCCAGACTGCTGGACTGATTCGAAATCCAGCGCGCGATGGCGCCGAAGTGGATGTCGTGCGAGCCGTGGATCCACGCCATATCTTCGCTGACGGTGTGGGTCGGGATGATGCGCGCCGAATCGGTGGACGTCGGATAGATGGTGCTGAGGTTGCGGAAGTAGGCGTAGTTGCCGTTGAGGACGCCGGTGCTCTCGTTGCCGTAGCGGGTCAGGCCATAGCGCAGGGTGCTCACCAGATTGGGCTTCAGCATGGCGGTGTAACCCAAGGC
>DASZMZ010000351.1:0-9053 GCA_035551455.1 Candidatus Sulfopaludibacter sp. | reverse complement strand
TGCGCGGCTCCGCCGGAAGGCCCGTCAGTTCCAGAGTGCCGGTGATGTCCGCGTTTCCCGCCAGCACCAGTTGGACGTTGGTTTCGTCTCCGCCATCCAGCTTGATCTCGACCGGCGGGCTTTGCATCTGCTGTCCCGCGGCGAGGAAGCGCGCCGAAAGCCTGTAAAAGCCCGGTGACAATCGGGCGAAGCTGAACTTACCTCCGGGACCCGCCTGGTCCCCACGACTGCTATTGAGTTGCTGCGCACTTTCGCCGAACCGCATAGTCACCTGGACACTCCCGGCGGTGTTCGGAATTCCCGTGACGACTCCGGAAATTGTGAAAGTCCGCTGCCGGGTGAGACGGATATCCAGGCCCGTTTGATCGCTACCGGCAGCCGCTTCGATGACGGACGCCGCGTCTTGTCCCGCCGCGCTGGGAAAGAACGTCGCGCCGTAAACCGCTTCGGTGGTGCCATCGGTGCGAATCTCCGGCGCGGCATTGGACGTTCCGTTCGGTTGAGCCTTCAGGTAATACTTGCCCGGCGCGAGCGTGAGGCGGAATTCACCGCGGTCATCCGTGGACGGCTGCTGCATGCCGAAGATATTCAGACTCCATTCATCGGGACTCGCCCCGATTGCGGACACCATCACATTGTTCACCGGATCGCCGAACTCATCCAGTACGCGGCCCGCCAGTAAAGCCCGCGGCGACATCTCCAGCCGGTAATCCTGAATATGCTGACCGGCTTTGATCTGGATGCCCGGCAACGGGCTGTCGGACTTCGAAGGCGTGTAGAGAAAGCCGGTATATTCCGGGAGCATCAAGTACGAGCCGGCTGGAATGGAGCTGATGGAAAAATGGCCGGTCTTGTCGCTGATGGCGCCGTAGGCCATTCCCGGACCATTGATTCCCGCCGGCAGTAGCCGCACGTGAACGCCTGCCAGGGCCTTTCCGCCCAAGCGGTTCACAACGATGCCTTCCAGGCTGCCCTGCTGCGCGTACAGACAGGCGCCCCAGAATAAGAGAAGCGGCGCGGTCTTCATTCTGGAACTATAACCCAAAGGGAAACGGCGGCGATAACCCATTTCTTGCCACCGGTCACTTAGAATCGAGCTATGTGGTTGCGCCGCGTTTGTATATTCCTGTGGACCGGCCTTCTCCTCGCGCAGACTCCTGCATTCGAGGTGGCGTCCATCAAGCTGTCCACGCCGCGTAGCGAAAGGGGATCCAAGGGCGGTCCCCGGAGCTCCGATCCCGGCAGGTATTCCTTTCACGCCGCGAATCTCGACGATCTGATCGCCATCGCGTTCAACGTGGACTATCGTCAGATTTCGAGCAAAGTGAAACTCGATCAGGACGCGTTCGATTTCGACGCCAAACTGCCGCCCGATACCAACAGGGAACAGTTGCGGCTGATGCTACAGAATTTCCTGGCGGAGCGTTTTCACCTCAAGCACCATATGGAAACGCGGGATTTCGCGGGCTACGAACTGGTGGTCGCCAAGTCCGGCCCCAGGCTGCTGGCCGGCGGCTCTTCCCCGGAACACTTGGAAAACTTCCCGGATCTTTCGGCTACCCGACCAGGTATGACCAGTGTGCACACGCTCAGCAACGGATCGTTATTGGTCCGCATGCGAGGCCGTCTACAAACCATGAAATCGCTGGCCGATTCGCTGCAGCCGCCCGACGACGGGCCTGTAGTGGACAAGACAGGCCTGGATGGGAAATATGATTTCTCCCTGGAATACGCCACCGAGAGACCAAACGCCTCGGCCGATACCGCCAGCCCTCCTTCGGTCATACCCGACTTGTTTGCCGCTATACAGCAGCAGCTAGGCCTGCAGTTGATCCGGAAGAAATTGGCCTTCGACGTTGTGGTGGTCGACTCGGTGGACAAGCTGCCAACGGAAAACTGAGAGGTCCGGTGGCCGAAATCCACCAGCACGGTGGAGTCTGGCCAGGGCCCTGTTCGGGCTGCGTTGAATTTTCAATATGTTAGCTCTGGCAAGCGGCTTGCTTCAGAGAGCGCAGGAGGATGATATGAAATCGAAACTCTTGGCTCTCTTATTCCTGGCCGGCACCAGCGTCTTCGCGGGCCCGAGATTCTTCTTCGGAGTTGGCGTCGGATATGCTCCGGCTCCTGTCGCGGTTTACGCGCCTCCACCCGCACCCTACGTGACCTATGCGACTCCGGCTCCCCGTCCCGGCTATTCGTGGGTGGGCGGCTACTGGTACCCGTCTGGTCCCCGCTGGGCATGGCGCGCCGGCTACTGGGCCCGGCCTCCGTATGCGCGCTCCTATTGGGTGGCGCCGCGCTATTCGGGCCGCAGATTTTACGGTGGCTACTGGCGCCGGTAGTAAGTTTATTAGTAAGTCCTGAACTTGCAAAGCGCTGCATTCCTATCGGACAATAAGCCTGCACGGGGGGTCCGGACTTGAGGGATGGGAATGCTGAAAACAGGGACATGCTGGGTACGTTTCAGAAGAGCGAGCAAATGGTGCTCGCCCTTCTGGATTCGGCAACGCAGGCGATCATCAGTATCAACCGGACGGGCCACATTGTCCTGGTGAACCGCAGGGCCGAAGAAATGTTCGGCTATACCCGCGAAGAACTTCTCGGAGCGCGGATCGAAATCCTCCTGCCGGACTCCAAACGCGCCAGCCACACGGCTGATCGCGAGGACTATTTTGCCAGGCCTCGCATCCGCCCCATGGGTATTGGGATGGACCTCTCCGGCCGCCGCCGGGACGGCAAGGAATTCCCCGTCGAAGTCAGCCTGAGCTATCTGGAAATGCCCGAGGGCATCTTCGCCATTGCCTTCGTCAGCGACATTAGCCAGCGCAAACTGCTGGAAGAGCAGTTGATGCATGCGCAGAAAATGGAAGCCGTGGGCCGTCTGGCGGGCGGCGTGGCGCACGACTTCAACAACATGCTCACCGTCATCTCCGGCTACAACCGGATGATCCTCGATGAACTCTCTCCGCTCGATCCGTTGCGCGGCTACGCTGAGGAAATCCTGAAAGCCGCCGATCGCGCCGGCGCCCTCACCAATCAACTGCTCGCCTTCAGCCGCCGCCAGATCATGAAGCCGCGCGTGATCAATGTGAACTCCGTGATCGAGCAGACCGAGAAGATGCTGCGGCGTCTCATCGGCGAAGATGTCACGCTGTCCTTTGGTCTGAAGCCCGATGTCGGGAACATTCGCGCCGATCCGGGACACGTGGAACAGGCGATCATGAATCTGGCGGTGAATGCCCGCGACGCCATGCCTGCCGGAGGACGACTGACTATCGAGACTGCCAACGCCAACCTCGACGAGAGTTACGCCAAGACGCACATGGGTGTGACTCCGGGCGATTTCGTGATGATTGCGGTCAGCGACACGGGAATCGGCATGGACGCGGAGACCAAGCGCCGCATCTTCGAGCCCTTCTTCACCACCAAAGAAAAAGGCAAGGGCACGGGACTCGGGCTAGCCACCGTGTACGGAATCATCAAACAGGCCGGCGGCGATATCTGGGTGTACAGCGAGCCCAACAAGGGCACAACTTTTAAGCTCTATTTCCCGCAGGTGAAGGACGCGGTGTCGGACACGCCCACCACGGAATCCGAGTCGCCGCACGGCAGCAACGAGACCATTCTGCTGGTGGAAGACGAAAAGGCCGTCCGCGAACTGACCGTGAGGATGTTGCAGCGCCTGGGCTACTCTGTCCTGGTCGCGGCGAGCGGCGCGGAAGCTCTCGAGATCAGCGCCGCCCACTCCGGACGCATCGCTCTCCTGTTGACTGACGTGGTGATGCCGAACATGAGCGGCCGCCAGATGGCCGATCTTCTCGTTCAGACGCGGCCGGACATCAAGGTGATCTACCTTTCGGGCTACACGGAGAACACCGTGATCCATCACGGCGTGTTGGATGCGGGCATCGAGTTCCTGCCGAAGCCATTCAGCCGCGAAGTGCTGGCCAAGAAGATTCGCGAAGTCTTGAAAAAGTAGCTACTTCAGCAGACCGCGGATGCGCATCCAGTTGGCCAGGCGCGCAGGCCACGAAGACAGCGCCTCATCGGTCTGCGCCAAACCCACTCCGTGCGGTCCGCGCTCGTAAATGTGCATCTCGGCGGCCACTCCGGCTTTGCGCAGCGCCATGTAGAACATCACGCTATTCTCCACCGGTACGGTGCGGTCTTCAGTCGTGTGAAACAGGAAGGTCGGCGGCGTCTGCGCATTCACCTGCAGCTCATTCGACATCAACTCCACGAGTTTCGGATCGGGATTTGGGCCCAGCAGCATGTCGCGGGAGCCGCGGTGGGCGAATTCACCGAACGTGATCACCGGGTAGCAAAGCACCATGAAATCGGGGCGGCTGCCGGCGCGGTCGATGGGGTCCGCGGCGCTCGGGTTGCCCGCATCGTAATGCGTCCCTGCCGAAGAGGCCAGGTGGCCGCCTGCGCTGAAACCCATGATGCCGATGCGGTCGGGTCGCACGTGGTACTCGGCGGCTTTGGTGCGCACGGTGCGGATGGCGCGCTGTGCATCGCCCAATTCCACGGGGTGGTGATACTTTGGACCCAGACGGTACTTCAATACAAACGCCGACACGCCGATGGAATTGAGCCAACGTGCGATCTCGGTGCCCTCTTTATCCGTGGCCAGATGGGCATACCCGCCCCCGGGGCAAACGATGACAGCCGTGCCGGTGGCCCGCTCGGCCGGCACCACAAACGGCGTGATCGTGGGCTTATCGATGTCTTCCGAACCCTGCGCACCCGGAGCGCCGTCCGGCCATAAGAGATCCGGCTTGGGTCCGGCGGGCGCCTGGCACAGCGCCACGCGAGCCAGGAGCATGGATACCAACAGTACGCGTTTCATAGGGACTACGTTATCACTCGCAGGTCGCCTTTGCCCCAAACGGTCTGCCGTCCCACGCCCACCCAGCGGGCGGCGCGCAGCCAGGGCAGAAACTCGGCCAGTTCGCCCTCGTATTCGGCGTCGCCGGTAAACCCGCCCAGAGGGTGAACTTGTCCCGTGCGTCCGCTGCGTCGGCTCACCCGCTCCCGCGCCAGGTTGTACCAGTTGAGCCGCACCGCGCCCGCGCGCAGACCCATTCCGAAGAAGTCCACGTCCAGGGGCCCGGCTCCGTACAATGCCCGCAGCGTGCTGATGCGATCGCGCAGGCGGGCGAAGAGGATCGGAAAGACGGGACGCTCGACGCGCGCGCCGTCGCTCTTCAACTCGGTGGGTGTGAGGAAACGCACTCGAACCTGACTGCCGGCTTCCTGGTCGGCGTCCAGATGCAACACCGCGGGAGAAACCGGATCCTGACTGACCTCCACGGAGCCTTCATCCAGGTCCAACTGCTCGACTCGTTCGAGTTCGGTGCGGCCGCGGCCGGGTCCAATGCCGCGCAGGGCGAACTGCGCGAAAGCGGCGCGGAACTGAGGCAGCACGGGTTCCCGCATATCGAATACGTGCACGTCCAGGAAGAAACTGCCGTTGGGGGGCACGGTGAGGCCTTCCAGGTGAGCTACACGGAAGACGAACGGCCGCGGCCAATCGGCCAGTCCGCTGGGAATGCGGCCCTGCACCGTGCCGGGCTCGAATAAACGGGCGTAGTCCGCGGGGGTCACACTCTCGCGGAGTACGGTTCCAAAAGCGCCGCGCACCAGGTTGGCGCTTTTGCCGCGCGGGAAGTGGACCTGTTCGGCCGCGCGGAAGTGAAATCGGAATCGGAAGAACTCGAATGTATTCACAGGCTGAGAGAGGGAAGAGCCATTCGGGCAGTGGCACTCCCTGTTGTATAATGGTATGGCATTTGACTCTAGTTTTCCGCTTCGTTAAGAAAAAGGGGGCTGCGTGAGTCCATCCGCGGCTCCCTTTTTTGTTTGAGGGGAACGCATTCGAGGCCAGATGCAGTTTAGAAGAAGTTAAAGAAGGAATAAAGGCAGATGAAAGAAAAAGGCACAGTGAAGTGGTTTAACGCAGCCAAGGGCTACGGCTTTATCCAGCGGGAGAACGGAGAAGACGTCTTCGTTCATTTCTCGGCGATTCAGACGCAGGGCTACCGTAGTCTGGATGAGGGCGCGCGCGTTGAGTTCGAAGTAACGAAGGGCCCCAAGGGTCTGCAGGCGACCAACGTCACGGCGGCCTAGCGGATCTCGCGGACCGGCCCGCGTCCCTCCGGGGCCGGCCGGTCCGCACCTAAAATCAAATTCTGGAGGTCTATGAGCAAAGAGGACAGCATTGAAGTTACCGGTACGGTTCTGGAAAAGTTCCCTAGCGGGCTGTTCAGCGTTCAACTCGAACACGAACGTGTAGTCCTGGCACACCTGGCAGGCAGGTTGCGCCGCAATCGAATCCGAGTTCTGGCGGGCGATAAAGTCACCCTGGAATTGTCTCCCTACGATTTGACGAAAGGGAGAATCACCTTCCGCCACCGATAGGCTCGGTTATTCCCCTACCTGATCCTTCAGTCCTGGTACCTTTTAGTATGAAACTTCACGTGCCTTCTTTGTCCAGACGTGATACAAGACAGAAAGGACCGGACATTCACCAGTCGGCGCTGCTGTTTACGCCGCCACATCCGACTCCGTTACGACTCTGTCTCAATACGGAAGAGGCCCATTCCCATGAAAGAACCTAACGAGGCTGAACAAAGGCGTCGTCCCCGGACTAAGAAGTCGAGTGTAGCTATAATCAAGTCGGAGGGTGGGGTGGAAAAACCTCGGAATTCGCAGGGCCGTTCGCGCAAACAGGCTCCGGATCCGGTTGAAGATCTCACCAAAGTTCTGTCGCAGAAGGTGGTAGGGCAACCGACTGCGACGCGCGTCATCGTTCCCTATATCCAGATGTTTCAGGCCGGTCTTGCACCCGAAGGCCGCCCTGTGGGCGTCTTCTTGCTGCTCGGTCCCACCGGCACCGGCAAAACCAAGACGGTGGAAGCGCTGGCGGAAGTACTGCACGGTACCGAGAAAAACATCCTCAAGGTGGACTGCGGCGAGTTCCAAATGGAGCACGAAGTAGCCAAACTGATCGGCGCGCCTCCCGGGTATCTGGGCCATCGCGAAACGCAGCCCATGCTGACTCAGCAGAAGCTGAATTCGGTTACCAGCGAGAAGTGCAGTCTGTCGCTCGTCCTCTTCGACGAAATCGAAAAGGCCGCCCCTTCCATGACTCGGCTTCTGTTGGGCGTGCTGGACAAGGCTACGCTGCGCCTGGGCGACAACTCGACGGTCAATTTCGAAAAGAGTCTGGTCTTCCTCACCAGCAATCTGGGCGCGCGCGAAATGATGCGCGAGATCAATCCGGACTTCGGTTTCCAATCGGTGAAGTCCCCGGAGCGCACGGATCTGACCAGCAAGTTACAGAGCATCGCCCTGGTGGCGGTGCGCAAGCGGTTCTCCCCGGAGTTCGTCAACCGCATCGACTGCATCATCACTTATCAGCCACTTACGGCGGAATCGCTCTCGGCCATTCTGGATAAGCAGATTGTCGACTTACAAAGTCACGTGAACACGCGGCTCGGCAATCGGAGCTTCACTCTGGAAGTTCCGTTTGAAGCGCGGCAATTCCTGCTGAAAAAAGGCACCAGCCAGGAATTCGGCGCGCGCGAGTTGAACCGGACCATCCACCGCCACCTGACCCAGCCCCTGGCGACGCTGGTGGCGACGAATCAGGTGAATCCGGGCGCGAGCGTGCGCGTGGACGTCGCCGACGATGCCGAATCTCTGAATATCCACTCGCAGGATGCCGGAGCCGGGTTGGCACCGGCGAATCCCACGGTGCTGCTGGTGGACGATAACCGCGATCTGCTGCACTTCCTGGAGAGGTTGATGGCCGACGCGGGCTGGACGCTGCTGACGGCGGAATCGGCTACGGAAGCCAAGCGGCTGATGCTGGAGCATAAGCCCAACGCCGCGCTGCTGGACTACATGCTGCCCGATGGAAACGGCGTGGAACTCGGCGTCGGCTTCCTGCAAACGGTGCCCCAAATGCTGGTGATCGTAATGACCGGGACCATCCTGCCGCCCGAGGAAGAGGCTCTCTGCGAAGAGCACAACTTCCCCGTGTTGCGGAAACCCTTCCTGGCCTCCGACGTGATGAATCAGATCCGCAGCCGCCTGATCCCCGTCGCAGGCCAAGTCCGGGCGTAGCTCCCTACCGGCGGCCGCCGATGTGACCGCCACCACCCATGCGCATCCCGCCGCCGAAGGAACGGGCTGCCGGGGCGCTACGGAATGCCGGTGCTGTCGTCCCGCGGAATGCGGGAACTGTCGTGCCGCGGAACGCTCCCAAGTGGCCCGGCAGAATCGGACGTCTCCCGAAACCGTAGTACGGCGCGTAATACGAGCCCCAGAAGGCCGGCGAGTAGAAGCCGAAACCAAACGGGCTATCCAGGTAGCCGCTTCCAGGCATGAAGGCAAACGAAGAGAAATACGGATTCCAATACCAACCGGTGCCATACCACCAGCCTGGGTTACCCACCACCACGGTCTGAGCCAGCGACATATTCGCCTCGGCAACATATTCGCTGCGCAACTTACTCCAGGAATACAGCGGATCGTTGGCTTCCGCGGACTTTACATCGAACTTCTCCACGCTCATCTGGGCTAAGTCCGATTCCTTGCCCTTCTTCACCTTCAAAGTGCGATCGTCCTGCTGCACCTGCGCTTCCCCTTCAAACACAGCCACCGTGGGCTGATTGGCCTTGAAGGCGTAAATTCCATGCTTTTCGATGACGGTATTCGCGCCGTGATCGATCACGTCGAGACGATTCTCTTTCTTGACTTCGGCAGCCTCTACCATGGCCGAACCGCGCAGCAGTTCCACGCGCGTATCGGTCAGAGAGGGCGAAATCATGCGAACGGCGCTGTGATCGCTCAGCCGCAGAAACACACCCGGCGTGAGCAGCATTTCGGCCTTGCCGTCCTGCGTCTCGAGAACCTGGCCGACGGCGACCTCAGTGGACCCAAGTTGCCTCGATCCGACCGTCTGACCATTCACAGAAACTTGACCTTCCGCGTAATTGACCGTTCCCGGCCTCGCAATTCGATTTTGCGCTGAGAGGAGCAAC
>DASZMZ010000350.1:0-19449 GCA_035551455.1 Candidatus Sulfopaludibacter sp. | reverse complement strand
CGGCGGCACGGGCCTGGGGCTGACAATCACGCGCCGCCTGGTCAACCTGATGGGAGGCCGTTTGTGGGCGGAAAGCGAGGTGGGCCGGGGTAGCAGGTTCGCCTTCGAACTTCCACTGGAGACCGGTCACCGGCCGGAAGCGGCGGCCCCTCAGGCTCCCACCCAGGCGGATCCCCTGCCCGATTTACGGGTGCTGGTTGCCGAGGACAATCCCATCAATCAGAAGGTAATATGCGCCATGCTCCGGCGGCAGGGATGGCAGGTAGTCGTGGCCTGCAACGGAGTCGAGGCGGCCGAACTCTCCCGCCAGAATCAGTTCGACCTGATCCTCATGGACGTGCAAATGCCGGAGATGGACGGGGTACAGGCTACCAGCCTGATCCGCGGGGAAGAGCGGCGGCAACTGAGGAGCGGCCGCGTTCCGATTCTGGCCCTGACGGCGCACGCCTCCGAGCAGCAGCACGAACATTACCTGGCGCAAGGCATGGACGGCGTACTCACCAAGCCGATTAGTCTCCCGCCCCTCTTACGAGGAATCCGTACCGCCCTTCAGGCCAGTGCGGTGGCGTAGGCACCCGGCCCGGCTGGCAACATCTTAAGCGCGGCGGCGCATTTCGTCGCGGGCCTCGTCGGCCGCGGTGCGCGCCCGTTCCGCCTCGCGTTTATCGTGTAGTTTCTTGCCTTTAGCGACGGCGATTTCGCACTTGATGCGGCCGCCCTTCAGGTACATCTTGGTGGGAATGAGCGAAAGCCCCTTCTCCCGCGTCTGGACGTGCAGCTTGTCGATTTCCCGGCGATGCAGCAGCAGTTTACGGTTTCGAATGGGAGGATGGTTCTCGCGATTGCCGTGAGAATACTGGCTGATATGCGCATTCACCAGCCATGCCTCATTCCCCAGAATCGAGGCATACGCCTCCTTGAGCTGGACTTTTCCGTCCTTGGCAGCCTTGACCTCCGTTCCGGTCAAGACCATGCCGCATTCGAACCGTTCCAACAGGAAGTAGTTATGGCCGGCGGAGCGGTTGTCGCTGAGAATTTTGAGAGTTGCGTCCCGTTCTGCCACAGTGTCACTTTGATATCAACGCGCGGAACCCCTGCGTCGTCAATGGTTTTAGATGGTCCAGGTCCGCGAGAATGCAATTCATCTTAACATAGGGCCCGAGATCGCAAGGGAAATCACGGAAACATGTCTTTTTTCAATCGCTTAACAGCGGTGTTGGTAGCCGCCGCAATGGTCGGGACGTTGGTCCCGCTGGAGGCTAAAACCCGCAAAGGCGACAAATACCTGGGCGATGGCAGAATCCACGAAAACAAGAAAGAGTGGGATGCGGCGCTCGAAGACTATGAAAAGGCGCTGAGCGAGGATCCGGCCGAAATCGTCTACCAGATGGCCGTCCAAAAGGCCCGTTTCCAAACCTCCCAAATGCATCTGGACAACGGCCTGAAACTTCGCGGCCAAGGCCAGCTCGGAGAAGCTCTCCTCGAATTCCAGAAGGCTTATGCCATCGATCCCAGTTCGGCCGTGGCTTCCCAGGAAGTCCAACTGACCTCGGAAATGGTCGCCCGCGAGCGCAAGCGTGTCCAGGACACCGGCAAAGAGGCTCCCCCGGCCGAGCGCGCCCTGACCCCCGTCGAGCAGGTGAAAAAGGACGAGTTGGACAAGATCGATCGCATCCTCTCCGTTCCCGAACTGCGGCCCATCAATCCGATCCTGCTCCATCTGAGGATCCCCGGCCAGAAAACGAAGACCGTCTTCGAGTCCATCGCCGCTTATGCCGGCATCAACGTGGTTTGGGATCCTGAATACCAGCCCCCGCAGAAGGATTCCATCAGCGTCGATTTCGACAACACGTCTCTGGAACAGGCACTCGATTACGTCGCCGTCCAGACCAAGTCTTATTGGAAAGCCCTTTCCCCGAACACCATCTTCATCACCAACGACAACGCCAACAAGCGCCGCGATTATGAAGAGCAGGTCACCAAAGTCTTCTACCTCCAAAACGTCGCCACCCCGGCCGAATTGCAGGAAATCGTCAACGTGATCCGCACCGCGGCCGACATCAACCGCGTCTTCCCCTACAACTCGCAGTTCGCCCTCGTAGTCCGCGGTGAAGCCGACCGCGTGGAACTCGCCAGCAAGCTGATTCACGATCTCGACAAGCCAAGGTCGGAAGTCCTGGTCGACATTCTGGTAATGGAAGCCAGTTCGGCTTTCAGCAGGCAAGTGACAGCCGCGATCGCCTCAACCGGGCTCAATCTGCCCGTGAACTTCTCGCCGCGCACCGGCTTGCAGGTACAGTCCACCACCGCCGCCACCAGCAACTCCACCAACTCGACTGGTCTGAACAACGGCACCACCACGGCGGCCACCACCGGCAGCAGCAGCAGTACCGCCGGCACGTTCGTGCCCCTATCGAACCTGGCCCACCTGTCCTCCGCCGATTTCGCCACTACCTTGCCCAGCGCCCTGCTTCAGGCCGCCATGAGCGATACGCGAACCCGTGTGCTGCAGGCGCCGCAGATTCGCGCGGTCGACAATCAGAAAGCCACGCTCAAGATCGGCGAACGCGAGCCAACGGCCAGTGGCAGTTTCCAGCCCGGCATCGGCGGCGTCGGCATCAACCCGCTCGTGAATACGCAGTTCACGTACCTCGATGTGGGCGTCAACGTGGACCTGCTGGCGCGTATCCACGATAACAACGAAGTTTCGATGCACATCATGCTGGATATCTCCAGCGTGACCGGCCAGGTGAACCTCGGCGGCATCAACGAGCCCATCATCGGACAGCGCAAGGTGGAGTACGATCTGCGCATGAAGGAAGGCCAGGTGGGTCTGCTCGGCGGCCTGATCAATCAGGAAGACGATAAGACGCTGACCGGCATCCCCGGTCTGTCCAGCATTCCGTTCCTCGGCAAACTGTTCAGCGGCAGCAGCACCACGCACAATCGCGACGAATTGATGATCGTGGTGATCCCGCACATTCTCCGCCACCCTGAAATCACGCCGGAGAACCTGCGGCCCATCGCCGTCGGCAATGCCACAGTGATTCAGTTGCACCACGCGCCGCGGCCCGTTCCGGCGGGTATGGCCGATGCCAGCCCCGCGGGAGCCGATTCGAAAGGTACGCCGGCCAACGCCAATCCAGCGCCCGCGGCGGTCGTGCCGCCCGCAGTGGCCGAAGAAGCTGCTAAGGCCGCCGAACTAGCTCCGGTCGTGCCCTCCGCGCCCGCGCCGGCCACACATTCCGCGGGCCCGCTGCCTCCCGCCACAGCGCCGCCTTTGCCGCCCGGTATGGTGCTGACTCCCACCGGTGGCGGACCGGCGCCGCAGGCCGCGCCCGCGCCGCCTTCGGACCAACCGGCCGCCGGACCGGCTACGGTGCGCTTCAATCCGCCGACCGTCCAAACCACCACCGGACTGAGCGTCCCCGTCGCCGTCGTCATCGAGGGCGGCGCCGACGTTGCCTCCGCGCCCATGCAAATCATGTTCGACCCCAAGATTCTGCGCCTCAACAGCGTGGACGTGGGCGATTTCCTGTCCGCCGACGGTCAGCAACCCGTCTTTACCAAGAACATCATGAACGATGCCGGCCAGGCCACCATCCAACTCAACCGCCTGCCAGGCAATCCGGGTGTCACCGGACCTGCCGGCACCCTGGTCAAACTGACCTTCCAGGCAATCGGAAAGGGCACTGCCACGGTCAGTATCCCGAACCTGACGGTGCGCAATTCCCAGGGCGCGACCATCGCCAGGGGCAACCCGCAACTCACCGTCACCGTAAACTAAGAGTATGGGCCGTAGAAAAAATCAACGGGGATTGACGCTGGTAGAGCTGATCGTGGCCTTCACGATTCTGCTCATCCTGAGCAGCATGGCCATCCCCCTGGCGCGGGCCCGGGTGCGCATGGAGCGCGAACGCGAATTGCGCTATTGTCTGCGCGAGATGCAGAACGCCATCGATAAGTACAAGGATTACTGCGACGCCGGCTACTTCGGGCCGCCCAAACTCGGCACGAACTGCTACCCGGAAACACTCGAAATTCTGGTCGAAGGCCAGAAGCTCAACACTCCGGACGGCAAAAAGGTAAAGTTCCTGCGCAAGATTCCCAAAGATCCATTTACGGGAACCACGGAGTGGGGCATGCGCAGCGATCAGGACGATCCCAAATCCACCTCCTGGGGTGGCCAGAACGTGTTCAACGTCTACACTAAGACGTCCGAAAAAGACGCTTCGGGAGGTCCTTATTCCGAATACTAGAACAGCCGGACGCCGGGGTTTTACGTTTGTCGAACTGATGGTCGTGATCACCATCATCGTGATCCTGATCACGATGGCGATACCGATCTATCAAAAATCGATCACTCGCGCCAAGGAAAGCGTCCTGCACAGCAACCTTACGACGCTCCGTACTGTAATAGACAATTACACTTACGACAAGGAAAAGGCGCCGCAATCCTTACAGGACTTGGTGACCGACGGCTATCTCCGTGCGATTCCTATAGATCCGATGACTGGCTCAAATCAGACGTGGCGGATCATCATGGAAGATGCCAGCCAGAGCGTCAGCCAGACCGAACCAGGGATCTTCGACATAAAGAGTGGATCAGATAAGATGGGTACTGATGGTACCGCATATTCCGATTGGTAAGCACGCTACGTTGCGACTGCTTGCCCTCTTTTCATTCGCATTTTGTTGTTCATACGCGCAAACCCCCACTACCTTCACCCGATGTCTCACTTCCAGCGTGCCCACTCAGGTACGCGCGGAAGGTCTTACGGAACGGATGGGTGACATCATTCTGCAATGTTCCAGTTCTACTACCGGGGCCGCGCTTACGGGCAATCTGATCGTCTACCTTCCGGTGAGCATTACCAACCGGATCAATTCCGCCAACCAGGCTGTGGATGCAACACTTTCCGTCGACTACGGGAGTGGATACAGCGCCACTGCGACCCCGGGGCTGGTTTCAGCCGGCTCCATTACCTTCAACGGCATCAATATCGCAGCTCCGCCCAGCGGCATCGTTTATCTCAAGGTGTCCGGGATTCGAGGCTCCGCCTACATGGCGGGAACGGCTTCCGCCCAACCCATCGTCGCGTCGATCTCATTCACGGTTCCGCTCGATCATTCGCAAGTTGTAGTAGCTTACCCGCAACTCGGTCTGTTCACCACAATCTACGACGCGGGCATCACCTGCACCGGTTCGCCGCTGCCGTCCAATTTCTCGGTGAGCAACTTCTTTTCGGCCGGAACTGCAGTAGCTTCGGCCCGTGTCACCGAGGGCTTCGGCACCGCCTTCCTTCCACGCGCTGCCGGTGAAGACAATGGCACCCGGTTCCTGCTGAAGTACTCCGGCTTTCCTACGCAATCGCAGTTGTACCTGCCCGATTTCGTGGCCGGGTCGGACACCACCGTTCCCAGTATGGCCGGCGATTTGGGCGGCTCCCGAGCCGTCGGACAGTACGTTCCCGGCAGCGGCACCTTGCTGCTGGCGCGCGTGCCTCAGGCCGACAGCAACGGCGCCGGAGGACAACCGGTCACCCTGCCGTCCGGATCCGGTGCACTCTCTCTCAACTCCACAAGCCCCATCAGCCTGAACGGCGGCGCCGGATATGCGGTCTATGAAGTGATCGACGCCAACCCGAACGTTCGCGAGAGCGCCCAAATTCCTACATTCATCGGAATTTCCAATATCACCGCTGCCGCCACCGCGACAGGCACCGTGATGCTGGCGCCGGTATCCACCGTATTCACGGCCTCCCAAACCGCCCCCATCACGCGCTTCGCAGCCGTCACCCCAACGTCCGACTGCACCCTGACAGGTGACTGCGGTGCCAATTACTTCCCGCATCTCTCCGTCAACAGTACGCCCATGCAACTCCAGGCGTATGCCGGCGGCGGCCCCATGATCACTGGTCCCGGCTATGCTCCCATCAATAATTCGGGCGGCGGCCAGCTCAACTACAGCGTCACCGTCAATTACCAGAGCGGCGGCACGGGATGGCTGAAACAATGGAACAATCCGAACAGCGTCGAGGTCACGGCGATTACCACAAATCTCCAGCCGGGCACCTACGCCGCGAACATTGTAGTAGATGGCGGGGCTGCCGGCAGCGTCACAATCCCAGTTACGCTGACTGTAGTAGCGACGCCTCCGCCGACTACCACGCCAACTACACCGACCACACCCACGACCCCGACGACGCCCACAACCCCAACCGGGCCTCAGGTGATTGTCAGCTCCGTGGTGAACGCGGCCACCTTCAACCCGACTGCTCTCGTGGCCGGATCCCTCGGCACATTAATGGGTACCGGGCTCTCCGGGAACAACGTCTCGGTGACGTTCGACGGTCTCCCCGCCACCCTGCTCTATAACGGCCCCACACAGATCAATCTGCAGGTGCCGGCCGCCGTCGCTTCCCGCGCCTCCAGTTCCCTGGTGGTCACGGTGGACGGAACCAGCAGCACTCCGGTCCAGGTCCAACTGACACCGGCATCGCCCGCGGTCTTCTCCAACGGCATTCTGAATCAGGACAACAGTTTAAACTCCGCCGGGAAGGCGGCAAGGCCTGGGGATATTCTCCAGGTGTTTGCCACCGGCATTCCGGCAGGCGCTTCGGTATCGGTGCAGATCGGCAATCAGGCCAACCTGGTCCCGATTTACGCCGGGGTGGCGCCTGATGTTCCGGGTGTCCAGCAGGTCAACGTGGCGGTGCCGGACGGCGTCAGCGGGACCACTCCGTTGATCGTCTGCGCCAACACCGGCGGCCAGTCGTATTGCTCGGCTGGAACTACCTTGATCCTGCAGTAGGTTGTACTCAGTCAGCAGGGCGGCACGCTACACTAGCTGTTTCATGCCACGATTGTTTGCCGCGGTTCTGGCGGCCGCCCTGCTGAACTTCGGATGCGGTTACGTTGGTGGACCCCAGCCACCGCTCGCAAATATCCCCTCCACAGTTACAGACCTGTCGGCGCGCCAGCGGGGCGCGACGGTCATCGCCCATTTCACCGTCCCCACCACCACCACCGAACACATGCCCATTAAGGACCAGCTCGCGCTGGATCTGAGAGTGGGGGTCTGGCCCGAGGGCGCCAGTGTGGAAGCCTGGGCAGCCGGGGCCCGCAAGATCGCGCCGCCCAAGGTGGAGCACGGCTTGGCCACCTACCAGATTCCAGTGGCCGATTGGGTGGGCAAAGAAGTGGTGCTGGCCGCGCGAACGGCCGGCGAAAACGGCAAGGAAGCCAGCTGGTCGAACTACGTCGTACTGCCGGTAGTGGCGGCTCCGCAGCAGCCGCAGGACCTTCGCGCCGAACCCGTCGCCTCCGGAGTGCGCCTGACCTGGCACGCCGCGGGACAGCACTTCCGCATCCTCCGCAAAGCGGGAGACGAAGCGCAGTACTCGGTAGTTGCCGCCGACGTCGCGCAGCAGGAGTGGACGGACACGCAAACCACGCCAGGGACGGCGTACAGCTACCTGGTACAGACCATCGTGCCTCTGGGCAGCGGCAAAGAGGCCGAAAGCGAGCTCTCGGAAGTGAAGATCACCGCCTCCGCGCCGCCCCCCTCCGCGCCCGCCAACCTGGTTGCGGTGCCGGCGCCCAACTCGATCGAACTGAATTGGGACGCTGCTACTGGCGATGTGGCGGGCTACCGGATCTACCGGGCGACCGCCGCCGGCGAGTTCCAGAAAGTGGCCGACGTGAATGCCATTCCGGCGTATTCCGACCACGCGGTGCAGCACGGAACCACCTACCGGTACGCCGTCGCAGCGCTGGATTCGAACGGCCGCGAGGGGCCGCGCTCGACCGTCAAAGAAGTTACTTTGCCGCAGTAATACACCTACTACAAGTGGTGCATTGATACCCTTGTTAACAAGGTCGTGGCTTGCCTTTTGCAAACGCTTGGGTGTATAGTATGGATTCGAAGCGATTCGTGACGCAACCCACTCGTGAGAGTGGGTTTTTATTTGTGAGGGAATCCCAAAATGATTATTTCCATGCGGCAGCACGCTACCCAAGAAGAGATCGACCATGTCTGCGAGCGGATCCGCGATTTTGGCTATAAAGTCCACTCCATCGACGGCGAACAGCGGGTGGTGATCGGCGTGGTGGGCACTGGAGACGTCACCGCCTGCCTGGAATCGCTGGAAGCGACACCCGGGGTGGAGCGCGCTGTACGCATTTCCGCTCCGTACAAGTTCGTGAGCCGCGAGTTCAAGAAAGAGCATTCGGCCATCCGGGTGAACGGGCTCGAACTGGGCGGCGACGAATTCATCGTAATGGCCGGCCCCTGCTCGGTGGAAAGCGAAAAGCAGATCATGGAGACCGCCGAAGGAGTGGCGGAAGCCGGAGCGCGCATGCTGCGCGGCGGGGCATTCAAGCCGCGCACCTCGCCGTACGATTTCCAGGGTCTCGAGCTCGAAGGGCTGAAACTGCTGCGCAAGGCCAAGGAAGCCACCGGCCTCGGCATCATCACCGAAATCATGAGCGACCGCGACGTCGAGATGGTGGCCGAGTACACCGACTGCATGCAAGTGGGCGCGCGCAACATGCAAAACTTCGCGCTGCTGAAATCGTTGGGCAGTTGCGGGAGGCCGGTGCTGTTGAAGCGCGGGCTCAGTTCCACGATTAAAGAACTGCTGATGTCCGCCGAGTACATTGTGGCGCACGGCAACCCCGACGTGATTCTGTGCGAGCGCGGCATCCGCACCTTCGAGACGGCCACCCGCAATACCTTCGACATCTCGGCGGTGCCCGTGCTCAACGAGTTGACGCATCTTCCCGTGGTGCTGGATCCGAGCCACGCGGCCGGCAAACGCAGTCTGGTGCCGCCTCTGGCGCGCGCCGGCGTGGCCATTGGCGCCGACGGCATCATTGTGGAGGTCCATCCCTGCCCCGAAAAGGCGGTCAGTGACGGCGCCCAATCGCTGACGCTAGAGGGGTTCCGGCAGATGATGCGCGATTTGGCTCCCTACATCCGGCTCTGGACGGAAGCGCGCGCTCAGGTGTGTGAGATACTGCAGTCGTGAACGCTAGAGTACGCGCCGCGCTGGTCGTGGGACTGGTGGCGGTGATCTGTATCGTGGTTGCGGCCGGAGTGGTCTGGTATCGCGATCGTCCCATCAGCGCCGCTCAATTGGTGAGACGGATGCCGAGAGCCGATGCCCTGGTCCTCTACATCGATTTCGAACGGCTTCGTCAGGCGGGACTGGTGCAGCTCCTGGATGGCTCTAAGGCCGGCGAGGACCCGGAATATCAGGCCTTCGCGCGCAAAACGGATTTCCATTGGGCGCAGGATCTGGACGCCGCCGTCCTGGGCGTTTCGCCCGCCGGCAAATTCATTGTGGCGCGCGGCCGGTTCGATTGGAAGAGCCTGCGGAGTTTCGCGGAGAGCGAAAACGGGTCCTGCTATAACACCCTCTGTAAGCTGCCGGGCAGCACCTTGGACCGGCATATCTCGTTCATCCCGATCCAGAGCAATTTGATGGGGCTGGCCGTCAGTAAAGACGATGGCGCGGCCACCCGTTTATTGGGCATGATGTCCGGACCCGACCCGGAAGTGCCGGATGCGCCGTTCTGGCTATCGATTCCGGCATCGCTGCTCCGGTCGGATGATTTGCCGGAAGGCACCGTGTCCTTCGCCCGCAGCATTGCCGGCGCGGACCGGGTGGTGCTCTCGTTTGTGCCGGAAGGCGGACGGCTGGCAGCCAAACTCGACGTCTCGTGCCACAGCGAGGCGGACGCACTGAAGATCGCTCAGGATCTGCAGCAGAAGACTGAGATTCTGCGCAGCATGATCGCGCACGCCCACGCCACACCCAGCCCCGCCGATCTGGCCGGCGTGCTGACGTCGGGTACGTTTCAAGTCCACGGCCGCAAAGTTGCCGGATACTGGCCCATCGAACGGGTCTTCGTGGAAACGGCCCTAGGCGCCCGCTAACCACCCGGGCACTGAAGATCGCGCACGCCCACGCCACAAAGTTGCCGGATACTGAAAACGGCCTATGCCAGCAGCCCGTGGCAGAAATCGAAAAAGGGCGCTTACTGACGTGCGCGGCTCCGTAGATTCAGTGACTTACAGAGCCACGACCTAGTTCATTCCGCACATGCCGGGATTGCTGCAGCGGCCACCTGGGCACATCGGCATTTCGGCGGACTTGGAACCGCCATTGGCATGGGCGGCGAAGGTGGAGAATTCCTGCTTCAAATGCTTTTCGCCGCAGGACGGGCATTCGAGATCGGGCACGTCCGCGTCGCGGCGCACCAGTTTCTCAAAGCGGGTTCCACAATCGTTGCAACTGTATTCGTAAATCGGCATAGCTTATTCCTCCATTATAGTGGCGCAAATCCGGTCCATGACATTGCGGATCTCGGCGGTCGGGCCGTTGAAATTGTTCACCAGGATGGAGAAGGCGACCCACTCGCCGCCTGCCCGCCGGAAATAGCCGGAAAGAGCGCTGACGTGGGCTACCGAACCGGTCTTGGCGTGAACGCGTCCGGCCATCGCGGGGTCCGAGAAACGCTTTTCGAGCGTGCCGTCCTGTCCGCCCACCGGCAGCAGCGAGATCCAGTTTTCGCGAGCCGGCGATTGGTACATGAAGCGCAGCAGTTTCACAACGGTGGCGGGCGTGACCAGATTCTGACGCGACAGTCCGGAGCCATCGTTGATGCCGTACTGATCGGCGGCGACGCCGGCTTCGATCAGGAAGTCTTTCAGTTCGGCCAGACCGGCTTCGCGGCTGCCCAGGTTGCGGCGCGCGCGGGCGACGGCTCGCAGCGCCATCTCGGCATGCAGATTCTGACTGACTTTGTCGGTGATGCGCAGGTCTTCCAGGAGGGGCGCGGAGACGCGGCGCGCCAGTTCGATTCCAGCCGGCGCTTCCGGTTCGGCAGCCTGGACCAGGCTCGGCAGTTGGTTGGGCGAGACGTGGAGTGCCAGGGCTTTTCCCTGCACCGCGATTCCACGATCTTCGAGGGCCTGGCGCAGCGCCATGGCGGCAAATTGGGCCGGATCTTCGATGCCCAGCAGCAGGTCTTCCCCGCGGTCACGCAGGGGAATGGTGCCCCACAGTTCGAGATCGAGCGTACCCGGCGGCCGGTCATAGTGGATCCGTCTTTCGCCGCCGGCGGCAACCGTGCGGATGCGATTGTCGATGCGGTAATACTCGAGCGCGGGTTTGAGGGCCAGGGCGGCCAGATCGCCTTCGTGCTTCCCGGGGAGAACGTTCAAGGTCAGGGTATTGTCACTGAGAGTGAGCGCGGAGACGGGGGCGCCGTAATCGTAAAGCGGATCGTCCAGCGCCCAGCCGGGGGCGTACGGCTCCCAAACGTACCAGCTATCGTCGCCGAGGATGTTGCCGTCCACGCGCTTCACGCCTTTGGCGGCGATCTGGTCGGCGAGATCCTCGATGGCAATGAGCGGATTGCCGGTGATGGCGCCCTTCTGGTAGGGAATGGGACGGGCGGAGAGATTCGGGTCGCCTCCCCCGAGGAGTCGCAGGTCGCCCGCGATAGTTCCGTTCGCGTCAATCGGGACGGTGGCCAGCACACGCGTCTGAAAGGTGAATTCCGGTCCGAGCCGGCTCAGGGCCATGGCGGTGGTGAACAGTTTGGTGTTGGATGCGGGGATGAAGAAGTGGTTGGCGTTGAGTTCGAACAGCGTCGCGCCTCCGGAGAGGTCGACCGCCTGAATGCCCCAAAAGGCGCCGCTGGCGGACGGGGACGCGGCGATCAGAGCCTCGATCCGGTCGGCCAGGCTGGCTGCGACGGCCTGATTCAGACCTGCCAGCAAGAGCAGCAGCAGGAGATATGCGCGTTTTGTCATCTACCAGTCACCTTGGATTCAAGCCAGATCAGCAGGAGCAGGATCATCACCAGAAACGTACCGATGAGCGGAAGGCCGATCACGACGCCGACCCCTTGAGACGCCGCGGCGTAACCCAGAGTGGCCGGAGCCAGCAAGCCGCCCAGAAGCGCCAGCGAAAAGATGCCGTTGAAGAAGCCGGGATGGTAGTAGGGGAAGCGGCGTCCAATCGCCTCCGCCACCAGGGGATAGATGCTAGCATAGCCCGCCCCGATAAAGATCGCTGCCGTGGCGGCGCCGAAGCGGTTGTTCGTATAGAAAAGAATCAGGCAGCCAAAGAGAGCCAGCGCTCCGCTCACCAGGAGGAGGCGGCCATGCCGGATGCGCGGAAGAATGGCCACGGCGGCCAGACGTCCCCCCATCAGGAACGTCCAGTAGAGCATCAGGATCATCAGCGCGGAAATGGGACTCATGCCCACGCGGCGGATGAGAAACAGGGGCAGCCAACCAGCCAGCGACCACTCATTGCCGAATTGAAAAAACAAAAGCAGGGCGAACATGACAGCGCCGGGACTGCGGAAATCCTGCAGCGCCTCGCGCAGCGTGGGGTGTAGGCCGGGCGCCGGAGTGGCATAGGCGGAGCGGATATAGATGGCGCCGAAGACGGCGGGAACCACGGCCATCAGAAACAGAATCGTGTGAACTGTATACGCGTAGAACGTGCCGGCAACCAAGGCGGTGGCGGCCAGACATCCTAAGCCGTACCAGATGCCTCCCTTATTTATGGTGCCGGCGGCATCGGCCTGATAGGTCCGGGAGATGGCCTGGAACAGCGCCATATTGAGGAGGCCGGCTCCGGTTCCGAGGGCCAGAATGCCGCCGACGCGCCACCACTCGGAAGCCGGGGGTGAGACCAGGGCCAGATAACCGAGCGCCAGGCAGGAGAGAGTGCAGGACGAAACCAGCAGAAACCGCAGACCCTCACGCGCCAGAATGCGGCGGGCCAGGACGGCCGCGAGAACGATACCGGCCGCGAAGGCGAGGAAGTAGTTGCCCACCGCCGCGAAGTCCGGTGGGTCGCGGTGGTAACCCCAAGCGGGCAGAATGGCTCCCAAAAGAGCCATCAGAAAGCCCGTCAGCATGAATCCAGCCAGGGCTTTCCCCCCGCCGGGGCCTTTGGCCGGCGCGAAACTCACAGGATCGATTGTACCTTGGAGAGGCTGGCGAAGGCCGGAGATCCCCTTACTGGTTTTCTGAAAAACGGGATGGGGCTACTACGGTTTTTAGGAGAATCTAAGGTGAGCTGGTTAAGGAATCAGCGACTTACGTGTGGCAAGCGGCGTGCTATTGATGGGCTGGTTCTTTATTAGGGGTTTTCGCTTTGGTGCGTTGCCTCCGTCTGGGCATTCCGCAACCCCGCTCCGGTTCCATCTGCCAGGGCGGGGATTTTTTTGGCCGCACGCCGCTTTGTTACACTAATCCTTCTCACCAATCATGACGGGAATCTACGCTCGATGGATGGACGGTTGGGAGCGTAAGCTCGCCACGCGCGATACGAACCGGGTAGTCCGCCCGTTTGACTGGGGCACGGACTGGCTGCACAAGATCGGGTATCCGGAGTGTCCAGCCGAGGCCAATGGAAATGCGCGAGCTTGCGTGACGGATTTCGTGAACGCGGCGCTGCGCGATTCCGACCGCTTCTACAATTACCGCCGGCCCACGGATTTTGACCTGCAGGAAGGCCGGCTGACGTTTACGAGTCCGGTGGTCTCGGGTTTCCCGGAAAACGATACGGTGCGGAGCCTCTGGTTTCCCGCGGAGAAGGATCAGGGCCGCGCCCTGGTAGTGCTGCCGCAGTGGAATTCCGATGCAGGCGGCCACGTCGGGTTGGCCAAGTTGCTGAATCGTTTCGGCATTAGCGCGCTGCGCATGACCATGGCATACCATGCCGAGCGCAAGCCGGCCGAATTGCAGCGGGCCGATTACCACGTGTCCAGTAATGTGGGCAGGACGATTCATGCCTGCCGCCAATCGGTGATTGACGCGCGCGCCTGCGTCGACTGGCTGGCTTCCCAGGGATACAAGCGGGTCGGCATTCTGGGTACGAGCCTGGGATCCTGCGTGGCGTTTATTGCGGCGGCGCACGACGCCAGGATCAAGGTAGGAATCTTCAACCACGTCTCGATGTACTTTTCCGACGTGGTGTGGACGGGTCTGTCCACGCAGAACGTGCGGCAGAGCTTCGGCGACATTGTTTCGCAGGAAGATTTGCGCCAATTCTGGAGCCCGATCAGCCCTGCAAGTTATTTGGACCGGCTGCCGAGCCGCGATCTGAAGAGTCTTCTGGTATGGGCGCGGCACGACAGCACCTTCCTGCCGGAGTATTCGCAGCAGGTGCTGAAGAGCTTCCGCGAGTTGAAACTGCAGCACAAGGTCTTCACCCTGCCCTGCGGCCACTACACCACGGGACAGTTCCCTTTCAACCTGATGGATGGGCTGGCGATGTGCCGGTACGCCTCGCGCAACCTATAACCTGACTACTACATCTGGCGGTCTGCGCGTTTTCTAACGCACGATGCGGTGTTTCCATGGCTGGCCATATTGACAAGCCAAAAAGTGCGTGAGAGGATGTGAACATCACTGAAGAAGGAGGTGGTCCAGCAAAATGGATAGTAGTAAACAACCGCAAGAGGTGGCCGACTTTTAGAGTTGCGCCTCTCATGTAGCCGATCCCGCTTCAGTGGTGGGATCACGTTCCTGTGGACCGGCTGCCTCTTGCGTAGCTAAAGCCCAGGTTTAATTTTACAGGCTACCTTCCCCCGTGGACCAGAGGGTCCACGGGGGTTCGTATTTTTGGTATACTGAAATTCTCGAAAGGAATCCCCGTAACAAAATGAAGGCCGGAATTCACCCCGCTTACAACGAAATCAATGTCATTTGCGCCTGCGGCCATGCATTCAAGACCCGGTCGACGCACAAAGGTGACATGCGCGTAGAAATCTGCTCCTCCTGCCACCCGTTCTTCACGGGCCGTCAGAAACTGATGGACACTGCGGGCCGCATCGACAAGTTCGAGAGGAAGTACAAGGCCTCGCGCGAAGGCAAGGACAAAAGGGAAAAGCAGCCCGTTTAAAGCGCTGTACCCGAACCAATTTGGAAAAGGCAGGTCGCTCAGCGGCCTGCCTTTTTTGTTTGGCGCGGACCTGAGGGCCTGTCGTAATCTAGGATTTCATGTTGTTTGAGGTCAACGGGATTTCCAAGCGCTTCGGCAAAATCGAGGCGCTGGCGGACGTCAGTTTCCGGGTGGGTGCGGGCGAAGTGCTGGGACTGATCGGACCGAATGGCGCGGGCAAATCGACGCTCTTCGAGTGCCTGGCGGGAGTGCTGCCGTCCGACGCCGGCACGGTGACCGCGGGCGGCCGCGCGCTGAGCGCCGGCGAACGGCGATCCTTACTCTTCTACGTTCCCGACGGCATTGCGCCGTGGCCTTCGCAATCGGTGGGTTGGGCGTTGGATTTCACGGTGGGCTTTCTGGGCGGCCGGAGCGAATTGCGCCCGGAAATCGTGGAGCAACTCGATTTGAAGAGCCTGCTGGGCCAGTCGATCGGCACCTTGTCGAAGGGCCAGCGAAAGCGGGCGCTTTTGGGAATCGGCCTGCTGACGTCGCAGCCGGCGCTGCTGATCGACGAGCCGTTCGAAGGTTTGGACCTGAGGCAGGCTCGCGACATCGCGGCCGCTCTCCGCGCCCATGCGGCCCGCGGACGGACGCTCTTTCTTTCGGTCCACCAGATTGCGGACGCGGCCCGATTTTGTGACCGGTTCGTGCTGCTGAGCGGCGGCCGGATCTGCGGAGAAGGCACGGTGCAGGAGTTGGCGGCGCTGGCGTCGGCGCGGCGCACGGCCCTTCCCTACGAAGACCTGGAAGAGGTTTTTCTTGCCCTCACCTAGGTCGCGGTTCGTCTGGCTGCTGGACAAGGAAGGTCGCGAACTGGTGGTCTCCCGTGCGTGGTGGGTGCTGCTGCTGGCCATGGGTCCGCTGGTGGGGGTTTCGTTCATCAGCGCGGTGCGGACGTACGCGGAAGTCAGTGGATTGAACGGCACAGCGGCGGGCGTAGGCGAAGCGCTCTCGCCGCTGGTGGGAGTCTGGGCGCCGGCGTTCAGCGCCTGCGAACTGGCGGCGGTATTCCTGCTGCCCTTCGTGGCCATCCGGCTGGTGGCCGGCGACCGGCAGAGCGGCGCATTGAAGCTGGAGTTGCAACAGGGCATGTCGCCGTTCGCGCGGATCGCGGCCAAGGCGCTGGTGCTCCTGGCGGGCTGGGCGGTGGCGATGCTGCCCGCACTCGCCGCCATCCTGCTCTGGAAAAGCTACGGCGGCAGCCTCTATGCGCCGGAAATCGCCACGTTGACCTTCGGACACCTGCTCAATGCGGGGCTGACGATTGGGTTGGCGGCGGCCATGTCCGCGCTCACCGAGCACCCCTCCACCGCGGCAATTCTGACGCTGGGAGTGACGGTGGGCACGTGGATCGTCAACTTCTTTGGCGCGGTGCAGGGCGGTTGGTGGGAACGCGCATCGGCCTATACGCCGGCCGCGATGGTGGCCGAGTTTCAGCACGGGCTACTGCGCCTGGACACTACGCTGGTGGCGGTGGTGCTGACCGCGGCGGGACTGGGCTTCGCGGCGGTATGGATGCGGCTGGGGATCGAGGTTCGACGCCGCGTCTACGAATCGGGCGCCGTTCTGCTGCTGGCAGCCGCGTCGATCTTCGCGTGTACTTTCGTGCGCGCGAGTTGGGACACCTCCGAAAGCCGCGGCAATTCGTTTCCGGAGGCCGATGAGCAGGCGCTGGAGCGAATTCACACGCCGTTGCGGATCGAAGTCCACCTGGCGCCGGAGGATCCCCGGCGCACGGATCTGGAGCAGCATGCGCTTTCGAAATTGCGGCGGATCATGCCAAACCTGGAAGTGCGCTACATCTCGACCACGTCGATCGGCCTGTTCGAGCAGACCAGCGCGGGGTACGGCGAGATCTGGTATGAGATGGGCGGGCGCAAGATCATGAGTCGCGTGACCACTGCCGAAGGGGTGCTGGAATCGATCTATTCGGTGGCGGGCGTGACGCCGCCGGTGGAGAATGACGATACGGCATTTCGCGGTCATCCTCTGGCTGCGCCGCCGAGAGGCGCGGGGACAATTTTTTACGGCATCTGGCCGGGCCTTATACTGGTCTGTGGAATTCTGGCAAGACGGAGATTGAAGTGAAGCCATTGGGACGCACTGGATACATTCTTCTGACGGCAGTCTTAATAGCGGGCGCCGCCGAACTCAAGGTCAATCTGGGCAAGGAGCAGGTGGGCAAGCCTCCGACGACTTTCGAACCGATCGTCGGCACCTGGCTGGTGGGGCAGGATGGGGCCGATAAGGTGATCATGCTCGATGGCCGTCCCTGGGTGGCGAGCAAGGACAATCCGACGAAGCTGCTGCTGCAGACGGCGCGAAAGCTGTACGGCACGTCGAATGAAGAGTTGATGGACAACGCCAAGCAGTTCGCGTATTACCCCGTGGCCGTGCTGAAGGGCGTCGACAATTTTTCCAACGGCACCATCAGCGTGAAGTTCAAGACGATGGGCGGCGAATCCGACCGCTGCTCGGGCATCCTGTTCAACGTGAAGCCGAACGGCGACTGGCTGGCGGTGCGCTTTAACGACACGGAGAATAACGTGGCCCTGTGGGAGTTCCACAATGGCATTCGGCGCAATGTGAGGTTCAGCGATCGCACCAAGCCTTTCATGCTGGATCGCGCGGCCTGGCACGAATTGAAGCTGGAAGTGAACGGCGCGGCGTTGACGGCCTCGCTGGACGGCACGGTGGCGCTAGAGTACACGCTCGGCAGCGAGCCGCAGGCCGGGAAGAAGGGGCCGCCCAATGCGGACCTGTACCCGGCGAATAACGGCGTGCTGCGTCCGCCGGTGGCCGGCAAGATCGGGCTCTGGTCGAAGACCGACAGTTCGAGTTACTTCAAGGATTATGTCGTGAACGGGAAGTAAGGCGACGTAAACGGCCTTGCGGAGCTAGCCGAACTGCGCTCGGCTACAGCTACTTTACAATCTAAAAAGTTGGATTGTATAGTAACGCATGGCACTTCGAGGGCGCAGTTTCTCTGTCTGGGTTCTTTTTTGGGGTGGCTTGGGCGCGCAGGCGCAACAGCCGGCACCGATTGTACAGCCTGGGGCACCGGGGCAGCCTGGCAGAATTCTGTCCGAAGCCAGCGTCCGAATCGCGCCCAAACCTCCGTTTCCCGCCGATATTGAATTCATGCAGGGGATGATCATGCATCATTCCCAGGCTGTCGAAATGGTGGCGCTTTTGCGCACCCGCGGTAAGAGTCCGGCACTACGGGCGTTCGGCGAAAAGATCTCCATTTCGCAGACCGACGAAATCGGCTTTATGAAACGCTGGCTGGAAAGCCGCGGCCAACCCACCACCATGAAGATGGATCACAGCCACATGACTGCGGCTGAGATGAAGAACATGAATATGAACATGCTGATGCCCGGCATGCTCACGCCCGAACAGATGAAGGCGCTGGGGAAGGCCCGCGGCGCGCAGTTCGATCACTTGTTTCTTACCGGAATGATTCAACACCATGGCGGCGCACTCACCATGGTGGACGATCTTTTCAAAACAGCCGGCGCCGGTCAGGACCCCGTCTTGTTCGACTTCGCTACCGACATCGACAACACCCAGAGCGCAGAGATCAAGATCATGCGCGGCATGCTGAGTAAGGAAAAGCAATGAGCTCCAAACGATCTTCGACGTATCTATCCGCCGGTTTCGCCATCGCGGCGTCACTCACCCTTCCCGCGCTGTGTTCGGCGCAAGCACGGCAGCAGCCGGACCCGAGTAAGGCATTGCCGCCCGGCGTGTATTCGAATCCGCGGTCGGGCCCCGACGATCCGCGCATTGGGCTGAAGCCCGGGCTGTACGACGCCGGAGAGGCGATTTTCGCGCTGCAAAAGATTGCCAGCCTGCAAAAGCCGCCGGGATTTGCGCCGGACCTCAATGCTCCGGAACCTCCTCCGCCCGCTAACCCGCCCGCGGGAGGACGCGCCGGCCGGGGTCCGACGATCAACACGGGCTCGGTGAATTCCGATCTGGCGTTCAGCGGCAACCACCTCTTTGTCGGGAACTATAACGGGATCAACTTTTACGACATCGACAATCCGATGAAGATCAAACTGGGCACGTCGCTGGTTTGTCCGGGCGGACAGGGCGATGTTTCGGTGTACGGCCACCTGCTGTTCATGTCGGCCGAAGCTATGAACGGACGCATCGATTGCGGCACGCAGGGCATTCCGGTTCCGACGCCGGCGGCGCCGCCCGCCGAGGCTGCGGCTGCCCCCGCCGCGGGAGGCGGACGGCGTCCACCTGCCCCGCCGAGTCCGGACCGGTTCCGCGGGGTACGCATTTTCGACATCAGCGACATGGCCAATCCCAAGCAGGTGGCGGCGGTGCAAAGCTGCCGCGGATCGCACACGCACTCGCTGCTGGTGGACCCCAAGGATAAGGACAACGTTTACGTGTATATCTCCGGCACGGGCGGCGTGCGTCAGGCGGAGGAACTGGCCGGATGCTCGGGCGG
>DASZMZ010000349.1:0-23001 GCA_035551455.1 Candidatus Sulfopaludibacter sp. | reverse complement strand
CGGCCGGGTGCATTTCCTCCAGCTTGGTATACGAGATGTTCAATTTCAGGCGGCGCAGGGGATCCGGCTCCACCACGTTGCAGAAATCCCAGGCGATCGAATTGGGCGGAATCGGCTCCTGCAGGCGGCGAATCGTTTTGGGTGAAAGCACCCCTTGCAGCAGCCGGCGGAACACGCTGCGGACGCCGATATCCACCTCGAGAACCGTGACGATATCGTGCTCGCCATCGTTCTGAATAGACATGGTGAGGTCATTCACCCGGACCACTTTGCGGCCCGTGACATCGATAATCTGCTGATCCAGCAGATCGCGGCCAATGCGCAGCATGTACTCGTCGTCGTGGTACGGCATGAGCACTTCGTCGCTCAGGAAGATACCCTTGCCCAGGATGATGGACCGGATCTGGTCATACCGGATCGTCAGCCAGGACTCGGCGCCGCCCACCAGAACGCGATCGATGCGCGAGGCGTGCGCCAGCGGTACCAGCGCAGCATCTTTCGCGCGTCCGATGCGCCGTCCTCTGACGTCGTGGACCGGCATGGACACGAGTTCGGTAAAGAACAGGAGATGGTCCGACATCGAATACGTCCCGCGCGCCAGAGGGATCGAGCGCAGATCCGGGACAGCATGCGACATTGGCCCTGCAGGTGCGCTCTACACGTGATTTCTGACGCCATTCCCAATATGGCGCATCCGGTTGCGTGGTCGCAAGCAAAAAGTTTACGCCTGCAAGGAAGATCGCACCAACGTAAAATATCCTGCCTTTTGATTCAGTTACGGCGCACCGTTGAGTATCATGCGAATATGCTTCGGGGACAGATCCTGGTGTCCGCTTTACTCCTGCTGGCCGGCGCTTCGGCCGCGCAGACTCCGGCCGCGCCACCTACCTACGTCGGCAGCGACGCCTGCAAGGTTTGTCATGCCGATCTATGGCTGAAGTTCTATAAGAATCCGCACTACAAAAGCATCGCGTCCGGCAAGGAAGTCCCGGCCCGGACGGGCTGCGAAGGCTGCCACGGTCCCGCCAGCGGCCACGTGAGCGCCGGCGGCGGCAAGATGACCATTCCCCGCGCGTTTTCCCTCCTGTCGCCGAAAGCGGCTATGGAAGCCTGCCTCACCTGCCACGCCTCCAGCTTCGACAAGGCCAACATCCGCCGATCGGAACACACGCAGAACGACGTAGCCTGCAATGCCTGCCATTCCGTACACCACGCGGAGACGCCCAGGTTCCTGCTGGCAAAGAAGGAAAGCGAGCTCTGCTACGGCTGCCACGCCAATATCCGCGCGCAGTTTGAGATGCCCTCGAAACATCGCGTGAATGAGGGCTTCATGCAGTGTTCGGATTGCCACAATCCCCACGGCGGCTTCGCCCCCGCCAATCGCATGGCGAACACGCCGCGCATGATGGAGCCGGGGGTGGTGAATGAAGAACCCTGCCTGAAGTGCCACGCCGACAAGCGCGGACCCTTCGTCTATGAGCATCCCTCCGTGCGCATCGAAGGCTGCGAAGGCTGTCACGTCCCGCACGGCTCCACCAACGCTCGCCTGCTCAAACGGCCGGTCACCGCCACGCTCTGCCTGGAATGTCACAACGGCAGCGGTTTCGGCGTGCGCAACGCGGGCGTGGACCTGCAATCCGCTACGCATAACCTGCTCGATCCGAAATTCCAGAAGTGCACCACGTGTCATGTGCGCATTCACGGCTCCAATAGCAACGCGTTCTTCCTGAGGTAACCGCCATGCTGAAAACTCTACTGATTTTCGCGGCGTTCGGCAGGTTGGCGGCACAGCAGACGGTGGCCCCCACTCCCGAACAGGTGGGCTCTCCTCGTGGGGAAAACACCGGCAATTACAACTTCACCAATTCCTTCGAAACCGGCTACCGCTGGAGCCTGGTGGGCGGCGATCTCGGGATGTACCGCAGCGACGTCAACTACGGCAACGGCATCCGCCTGTTGAGCAGCAGCTTCGGCATCAATTCGAAGGACGGGCATGGCAAGTACTTCGACGAGATCCTGCTCAATACCATTGGCCTGGGCAACGATCCCTACCAGGCCGTGAACCTGCGGATTCAGAAGAACGGCCTCTATCGCTACGACATGACGTGGCGCCTCGACGAGTTCTACAATCCCGGACTGACCGTTGCCGACGGACTCCACCAGATGGACACGCGCCGCCGCCTGCAGGATCACGATCTGACCCTGTTCCCGCAATCCAAGGTGCATTTCGACCTCGGGTACAGCCGGAACGACCAGACCGGCCCCGCGCTTAGCACCATCCAACTCTTCGACAATCGCGGCGTGGCCTTTCCCTACTTCACCGACGTGCGTCGGGAGTGGAATGAATATCGCGCCGGAATGACCGCGGCCTTCGCCGGCTTCACCCTCACCCTGCGCCACACCTGGGAGTTCTACAAGGACGATTCCACCGCCACTTTCAACGGCAGCGAAGTCTCCACTGCGCCCTTCGATTCCACCACGCTCCAGCAGTTGCAGCGCTCCGAGCCGTATCACGGGTCGAACCCCGGCTGGCTCGGCAATCTCCACGCCGATCACAAGCGCTGGGGCATGAACGCCCGCATCACCTACGTCTCCGGCAATCGCGATTTCGCCATGAATGAGCTGGATGTGGGACTCAGCCGCTTCGGCGGCGCCGCCAACCGCCAGGTCGTGATGGCCGGAAATGCGCAGCGGCCCGTCATGGCCGCGGACTTTAGCGCCAGCCTCTTTCCCACCGACAAGATCACGCTGGTCAACACCACAACGGTCCACAATACCCGCATCGATGGCGATTCTTACCTGACTCAGTTCGATAACGGCACCGGCCAGGCCACCACGCTGAATTTCGATTTCCTGGGCGTCCGCACCATCGCCAATTCCACCGATATCAACTATCGCGTCCGCAACTGGCTGGGCCTGTACGCGGGCTACGTCTATTCCGATCGCCAGATTCGCTTTGAAGAGGCCTTCGTCTATCCCCAGATTGCCGGCACGAACTTCAACAGTCTGTACCAATCGGACAGCCACTTGAATGCCGGACGGCTGGGCATTCGTCTGCGTCCCATTAAGCCGCTCACGGTGAATTTAGACGGCGAAGTCGGCCATGCCAGCCATCCGCTGGCCACCATCTCGGACCGCAACTATCACACGCTGGGCGGTCGGGTTCAGTATCGGACCAGGAAACTGCAATTGATGGCGCAGTACCACCAGGTGTACAACGAAAATGCGCCCCTGAATCTGCTGAGTTTCAGTTCACGATCCAGGACCACCGGCGCTTCGGCATCCTACTCGTTCCGCGATTGGCTCTCGTTCGACGCCAGTTACACCAAGCTCCATCTGGATACCGTGGGGGCGCTGCAGTTCTTCGCCGGCACGTCGGGCACGCAGTTACAGACGGGATACTCGTCCATCTACATCAGCAATATCCATGCCGCCAATCTGGGCGTCCGCTTCAGCATCGTGAAGCGCGCCGATCTCTTCCTGGGCTATGCCATCACGAAAGATACAGGCGATGGCCGCTCGACTCAGGTTCCGGCGGGCGTAACGGATCCGGTCCAGGCGCAGTTGAGCGCGTTCCAGACCTTTCCCCTCACCTACCAATCGCCCATGGCCCGAGTCAGCGTGCGTCTCACGCCCAAGCTCCGTTGGAATGCCGGCTACCAGTTCTACGGTTACGGGGAGCAGTTCCAGCTCTTCAGTTACTCGCAAAACTACCACGCCCATACCGGCTATACCAGCCTCCTCTGGTCGTTCTGAGCTTCTGCCTCCGCGTTTTCCTCAGCGCCTCAGCGCCTCAGCGGTGAAAAACATTTTGCTTTAGCCCGTCAATTCGACAGTCCCCTGACGGCTCGTTTCCAGGAGGCCACCAGCAGGCTTCCGATCAGCATGAGCGCCGCCGTGAGGCCCACCCAGATTCCCGTCACCCCCCAATGCAGCGGGTAGCACAGCACATAGATGATGGGAATTCCCAGGAGCCAGTAGCCCACCAGGTGAGCAATCATAGCGCTCCGCGTATCGCCGAGTCCGCGCAGCGCGCCTGTGGAGACAATCTGAAAGCCATCGAATAATTCGAAGAGCGCGGCGATCCGCACCAGCAGTCCGCCGGACGCCACCACCGCGGTGTCCGCGATGAAGAGGCGCACGATGGCGCGGGGCGCGAGCGCCATGCAAATCCCGGCGGTGCCCATGAAGATGGTGCTCAGCAGCAGTCCAGTCCAGCCTGCGCGGGCGGCGCCGTGCGAGTCCTTGCGGCCCGCCGCCTGCCCCACCCGAACCGCCGCCGCCGAACTGATGCCCAGCGGCACCATGAAGGTGGTGGCAATCACCTGCACGGCGATGCTGTGCGCCGCCAGCGAGACTTCATCCAGCGTGCCGGCAAACACCGTGACGATGCCGAAGACCGCGCCTTCGAACAGCATTTGGAGCGCCGCCGGCAGGCCGAGCCCCGCCAAGCGACGGATGCGTTCGAGATCGGGCCGCCACGACATGGCGGAGATCAGGTTGCCGGTCTGAGCCTCATGCCGCACAATCACGATGAGCAGCACACCCGCCATATAGAATCGCGAGATGGAGGTGGACCAGCCGGAGCCTTCCAGCCCCATCGCCCGGAAGCCCCAATGCCCGTACATCAGCAGCCAGTTGCCGAATACGTTGATCAGGTTGGCGCTGACCAGCGCGAACATCACGGGCTTCACAATATCGAGCGCCTGCAGATAGCGCCGGAACGCGGCGAACAGCATCAGACTGCCGATGCCCCAGCACAGCGCCTTCGTATACGGCAGCAGCAATTCCATGACGCGCGGAGTCGTGCCCACTGCGCGCAGCAGCGGCATCAAGCCGAGAATCAGCAGCACCGTGACCGGGGTCAGTGCGATGCCCACCCAGAGGCCGGCTATCAGGCTGCGGCGCGTCTCCATCCGGTCGTTGGCGCCGTGAGCCTGCGCCACCAGCGTGTCCATGCCCAGCAGCATGCCGGTAGCGGCAATCACGATGGGGTAGAAGACCATGGTGCCCAGGCTGCCCGCGCCCAGCGACGCCGCGCCGATGCGGCCGGCCATGATGCTGTCCACAATGCCCATGGTCATCCAGCCCAATTCCGCCAGCGCCAAAGGGGCGGCCAGACGGAGCATAGGACGAAACTCCCTTCGCACTTCGCTGAGCGGGATCATGGTCAGTGCGCTTTTGGATGCGCCTTATCGTATACCGCCATGAGATTGGTCAGCGAGACCTGGGTGTACTTTTGCGTGGTGGAAAGGCGCGCGTGGCCCAGCAGTTCCTGGATGGCGCGGAGGTCTGCGCCGTCGGCCAGCAGGTGCGTGGCGTACGCGTGCCGGAAACCGTGGGGATGAATGGAGGGGTCGCCCGAAATCGCCGTCGCGTAGAATTTCACGATTTTGCTGACGCCGCGGGCGGTCAATCGCGTGCCCAGGTAATTCAGGAAGACGGCGGGCTGTTCGCGGACCACGCGCCGCTCGCCGAGGTAACGCTCCAGCGACGCGGCAGCCTGACCGGGCACCGGCACCTGCCGCTCCTTGCGGCCCTTACCGCGGACGCGCAGCCAGTGCTCGGTGCGATCCAG
The DNA here is from genome assembly GCA_035551455.1 of Candidatus Sulfopaludibacter sp. Classification (GTDB taxonomy): domain Bacteria; phylum Acidobacteriota; class Terriglobia; order Bryobacterales; family Bryobacteraceae; genus Sulfopaludibacter. The sequence goes on along the minus strand of DASZMZ010000349.1, from coordinate 17,423 downwards.
ATCTTCCAGGTTCAGGCCCACCAGTTCGCTCACCCGCAATCCGCAGCCGTAGAGAATCTCGAACAGGGCGCGGTCGCGGACGGGAAACGGCCGCTCCAGTTGATCGGCGGCCACGCCGTCGACCAGCGTATTCATTTGCTCTGCCGTCATCACGTCGGGCAGTTTCTTGGGCGCCTTGGGCGTGCGCACCAGTTTGGCCACGTTCACGGTCACAACGCCCTGCGCCGACATGAAGTGGAACAGGCTGCGCACCGCGGCGAGTTTGCGGCGCATCGTCACGCTGGTCAGTTTTTGGGTGTAGAGCCAGGCCAGCCATTCGCGCAGCGTCAGCAGGTCGATGGCGGAAGGCGTCGGCGGCTCCGTTTCGGGAGGCGAGAGATAGGTCAGGAACTGGTGCAGATCGGTCGTATAGGCGTGGACCGTGTGCGCCGATGACCCGGCGCGCACCAGTTCCTGGAGATACAACTCGATTTGCCGCCCGAGTTCAGACATGGACTTGCAGGTACTCCTCCAACGCCACTTGGGCGCGGCGGCAGACTTCGGCATGGCGCGCCTGCTTGTCGCGCCGCAGTTTCTGGCGGGTCTCGTCGTCCAGTTGCGGCAGCAGGTCGAAGGTGATGTTGGCGGGCTGATAGTGGGCCGGGTCCGCGCCCGAAATGTAGTGGCAGAGCGAGCCCAGGGCGGTCTCCCGCGGCAGCGGCAGCGGACTCTCCCCGGCCGCCAGCGACGCGGCATGCATGCCCGCCATCAGTCCGGTGGCGATGGCCTCCACGTAGCCCTCCACTCCGGAGATCTGTCCGGCGAAGAAAACGTCGGGGCGTGTGCGCAGTTGGAGTGTGGGCGTCAGCAGGGCCGGCGCATTGATGTAGGTGTTGCGATGAATTTGGCCGAAGCGCAGGAACTCGCCATTTTCCAGGCCGGGGATCATGCGCAGAATGCGCGCCTGCTCGCCGAACTTCAGCGAGTTCTGGAAGCCCACCAGGTTGAAGCTCTGCGCACGCAAACTCTCCTGCCGGAGTTGGACCACGGCATACGGCCGCCGGCCGGTACGCGGATCGGTCAGGCCCATCGGCTTCATGGGACCGAATCGCAGGGTGTCGCGGCCGCGCCGCGCGATCTCTTCGATCGGCAGGCAGGCCTCAAAGAACGGCGTCTTGTCCTCTTCGATATGCGCGGTGACGTGCTGCGCCTTCATCAGTTCGTCGACGAAGCGCTCGTACTGGTCGCGGTCGAAGGGACAGTTCAGATAATCGTCGGTGCCGTCGGTGGATTTGCCGTAGCGGGAGGCCCAGAATGCGATGCTGGTATCCACACTCTCGGCATCGACAATGGGGCTGATGGAGTCGTAGAAAAACAGCCTGCCGGAGCCGGTCAGGCGCGCCACTTCTTCGGCCAGAGGCTCGCTGGTGAGGGGGCCTGTAGCGATGATGACCGTCGCATCATCGGGAAGGGAAGTGACTTCTTCGCGCCGCAATTCGATCAGAGGCTCACCGGCAATCGCCTGGGTCACGCCTTCGGCGAACAGGTCGCGGTCCACTGTGAGAGCGTGTCCGCCGGGCACACGCGCCTTTTGCGCGGTGGAGATGAGCAGCGAATCCAAACGTCGGAGTTCCTCTTTGAGCAGCCACGGCGCGGTGGAAAGCGATTCGCTCTTGAGCGAGTTGCTGCACACAAGTTCGGCCAGGCGGTCGGTCTGATGGGCCGGGGTGCGGCGCTCGGGCCGCATTTCATGGAGGATGGCGCGCAGTCCTCGCCGGGCCACCTGCCATGCCGCTTCCGAGCCGGCGAGTCCTCCGCCAATGATGTGAATGGGTTTCAATGGGATCCTGTCCCTTCAGGATACCTGTAGCCTCAGGAGAAAGGGTAAGATCGGAGGATGGATTCGAGCCTGGAACAAGCCTTCCTGAAGTATTCCTCCGAGAAGCTCACGGAGTTGACCGGCCGCATCGAAACCTCCCTCAAACTGCTGAGCGAAGACCAGATTTGGGCGCGCGGCAGCGATAACGAAAATGCCATCGGAAATCTGGTGCTGCACCTGAGCGGCAATGTCCGCCAGTGGATCGTTGCCGGAGTCGGCAACCAGCCCGATGTCCGCGAACGCGACAAGGAATTCGCCTCGCGCGGCGGAGTGGGCGTTGACGCTCTGATTGCCCGCCTGCGCGGTACCGTACAGGAAGCCGTCGCGACCATCGAGCCGCTGACCGGCAGCCAGTTAGCGGAATTGCGCAGTATTCAGGGCTACCACGGCACCGTGCTCGAGGCGATCTATCACGTAGTGGAGCATTTTTCCATGCACACCGGCCAGATTCTCTTCGCCACCAAGATGCTGACCGGCGCCGATCTGGGCTTTTATAAGCACCTGAGCGCGGCAGCCGTGCAGAAGTAAACCAGCCCGCCGGCGGGCGGCCTCCGCGGGGCCGTGCAAGTTTGTTAATATTAGGATGCCGAGAGGCGCAATTCCTTTTATGCCCGTAAGTTTGCCGCTGGCGCTATTCGTTCACACCTCTGAAACCCAACGCCTGATACAGCGTCTGTCGGACAATACGTTTGCCGGAATTCATCAATTGGCCTGGTTCGATTGGGCAATGTTGATTCCGTACTTCGCCATTCTGGTGGTGCTGTCGGTCTATGGCATTCACCGCTACGAAGTGATTCGCACGTACTTTAAGCACCGCGGTGAAGGGGTGACGCATCCCGCCGTCCGCTTCGAGCAACTCCCGCCCGTTACGATTCAACTGCCGCTATATAACGAGCGGTACGTGACCGAGCGCCTGATTGAGGAAGTGCTCAAAATCGAGTACCCGAAGGAACTGCTGCAAATTCAGGTCCTGGACGATTCCACCGACGACACGGCGCCGTTCGCCGAAGCTCTGGTGGAACGCTACCGCACCATCGGCTATCCCATCGAATATCACCACCGGTCCAACCGCCACGGCTACAAGGCCGGCGCTCTTCAGGAAGGGCTGGAAACGGCAACGGGTGATTTCGTGGCAGTCTTCGATGCGGACTTTTGCCCACCGGCGGACTTCCTGCTCAAGACCGTACATTTCTTTGCCGATCCCAAAGTCGGCGTGGTGCAGACCCGCTGGAGCTATCTGAATCGCGACTACAACTTCCTCACGGAAGTGGAAGCGATGCTGCTGGACGGCCACTTTATTCTGGAGCACGGCGCGCGCTCGCGTGCGGGTCTCTTTTTCAATTTCAACGGCACCGCGGGTATTCTGCGCAAGGCGATGATCGCCGATGCCGGCGGCTGGCAGCACGATACCCTCACCGAAGATTCCGACCTGAGTTATCGGGCACAGCTCAAGGGCTGGCGCTTCATGTATCTGCCGGGGCTGGATTGCCCCTCTGAGCTGCCCGTGGAAATGCACGGCTTCCAGGTGCAGCAGTCGCGTTGGGCCAAGGGTTTGACTCAGGTTGCCAAGAAACTGCTGCCGGCCATTTTGAAGGCTGATCTGCCGAAGCGGGTGAAGGCTGAGGCGGTCATGCATCTGACGCCGAACATCTCCTATCCCCTGATGATCGTGCTGTCGATGTTGATGCTGCCGGTCATGATCGTGCGCTTCTATATGGGCGTGTGGCAGATGGTGTTCATCGATTTGCCGCTGATCGCCGCATCCTTCTGGTCGATCTCGGCATTTTATGTGATTGCGCAGCGGGAACTGTACCCCAGAAACTGGAAGCGGTCGGTCCTGATGCTGCCGATGTTGATGGCGATTGGCGTGGGTCTTACGATCATCAATACGCGCGCTGTTCTGGAAGCGCTATTTGGCATACAGACCAGTTTCGCGCGCACGCCGAAGTACGCCATCGGCGACCGGCCCATGAATCTGGAAGCCAAGAAATACAAGCGGCGGAGTGGTTGGCTGCCTTACGCGGAGATCTTCATGGGCACGTACTTCCTGGCCATGATCGTGTTCGCTATCGAGACTTTCAATTACTTCTCGGTTCCGTTCTTAGGTCTGTTCGTCTTCGGCTACTACTGGGCCGGTTTTGGCACCCTGTACCAGGAGCACCAGAGCTATCTGCTCTCGCTCAAGCAGCGCAAGATGGAACTGGCGCGCCAAGCCTAGAACCTTACGTTCGTTCGACAATCTGGCCGTCGCGCATATGGACCGTGCTGTGGCCGTAGGCTGCGGCTTCGGTGTTGTGCGTGATCATCAGGATGGTCTGTCCGGTCCGCTCATTGAGGTCGCGGAGGAGCTCGAGAACGGCCGTGGAGTTCGCCGTATCCAGGTTGCCGGTGGGTTCGTCAGCCAGCAGAATGGCCGGATGGTTCACCACCGCCCGTGCGATGGCGACGCGCTGCTGCTCCCCGCCGGAAAGCGCATTGGGCTTGTGATCCAGACGCTGGGCGATGCCCAGCAAACGAAGAATCTCTGCAAATTCCGGATCGGCTTTCCTGGATTCGCCGCCCAGGTAGCGCGCCACCTCGATATTGTCGCGCGCCGTCAGATTGGGGAGCAGATTGAACTTCTGGAAAACAAAGCCCACAGTCCGCTTGCGCATCTGGGTGCGGCCGGCGTCGGTGAGCACCGCCAGGTCCTGATCCATGATCCTGACCTTGCCCGAAGTGGGAGGCGTGAGCGCGCCGATGATGTGAAACAACGTGGACTTCCCCGAACCTGAAGGTCCCACGATAGAGAGAAACTCGCCGGAATGGACCGTGAGATCGACGCCCCGCAGCGCCTCCACATCCACCTGCCCCACGCGATAGGTCTTGCGCAGGCCCTGAATCTCGATCACCTTGGCGCTATTCATAGGACAGTGCCTCGATGGGGTCGTGACTCGCCGCATTCCAGCCGGGATAAAGCGACCCGAGTGCCGCGCCCACCAGCGTGATGCCGCCGGCAATGGGCCACCAGGAGGGGACGATGATGATAGCCAGTGTGGGGACCAGGGCCCGGATCAGTCCGTACGCGCCGAAGCTCAGGAAGACGCCCACAATGGTTCCGCCGATGCCCATCACCAGGGCCTCCAGCAGAATGATCTGCAAAATGAAAAGCTTTCCCGCGCCGAGTGATTTGAGAATGCCGATCTCACGGGTTCGCTGCAGCACGGCGGTGTACATCGAAAGGCAGACCACGAAGAAGCCGATCACGACGCCGATGGCCACCACCACCATCGTGAACTCCTTGACGCCGGGAGTGCGGCTGGGTTCGAAGGCGGCGAGCAGGTCCTTCATCGTGTCAACAGAGTAGCTGGGTAGCAGGGTCTTCAGTTCCTTGACCACCAGCGGGATGTTCTTCTGGTCGTCCACTTTCACGTATATCTGAGTGACTTTCGGGGGATGGCTGACCGCGTCCAGATCCTGCAAGACGCCGATTTTGACTACGATGCGGGCCAGTTTCCCGGTGTCGATGATGCCGGCCACGTGCCACGTGCGATTCAGGAAATCCACGCTGCTGCCCACCTTGGCCTTCTTCTGCTCGGCGACGTAGCGATCGAGCAGGATATCGTCGTCCGCCTGGAGTTCGTGGCCGGAGAGGTAATTGAAGCCGCCGTTCATCTCCTTGAATTTCGCCATGTCCACGCCGGTAATCACCAGAGGCAGCTGGATATTGTGGAGGTTCACTCCGAGCGCCATGCGAACGTGGGGTTGCTTCTCAATCACTCCCACCAGGGCTTCCGGAACCGCGGCCGGGCTGAAGCTGATGGCGGAGGTCGCGGTAGACCCGCGCACCACGATATCGGCGCCCACGCCGCGTTGACGGTTCTGCGTGTCCTCTGTCATGCCATGAGTCAGGCCCACCAGTGAAAGTATCAGCGTCACCGGAACCCCAATAAGCAGAATACTGAGCAGACTCCGCAAGGGGCGATGCTTGAGATTTTCGAGAACTAGTCTTCCGATCACTTCTTCTTCCTGGGAGGGGTCGGCGCCTTCGGAGCCGCCGGGACCGGTGCTTCGCCGAGCACTTGCAGAGTGGTCCCCTCGGGCTGAGTCAGGACCAGTTGCTCATCTTTCACACCCTTGTTGATGTCCATTTTGACGATGTCGATGATCATCCCGTATTCGTCGCGCGGCCGGTTGATTTCGATGTGTTTGGGAAAGGGAACGTTGTCGTAAGGATGCCACTGCGAGTAACGGGCGTCGGTAAGAATGTTGCCGTTGGGATCGAAAATCAACTGACGGGCCATTTGCAGGTCTACCCGGCTGAACCAGATGGAACGGGACATACCGATCTTCCCGTCCACCTCATGCAGCACGAGCAGGATGTAGAAGGCGTTGTTCTCGTCGGTGAGGTTCAACATGGTGATCCGCTCGGTTTTGGGATCGACCGGATGCACCAGCATGGCGTCGACGAAATGCTGCGGCCGCAGATTCGCCAGCTTGTTTGCGGAGGGCGCGACCATTTCGTTGCGCCCCACGATGAAGCGGTTCTGGGAGGGGATATAGAGCTTGAAGTTGGTGCCGTCGGAGACCATGTCGAAGGCGCGGGTGCGCACCACCGGGGCCAGTCCCAGAATGTGTACCTCGGCGGGTTTCCGGAAATAGATGTAGGCGCGAACGTCCTTGTACTCGGTGATCTGATTTTTCTCGGCGCTCCCGACAGACGGAGCCATGTCCACCGTAGCGCTAAAATCGTGGACGGCGTTATACTGCCGGGCAATCGCCTCGACCAGTGCGTCCTGATCCGCCGTCAGCAATTTCTGATTGGGATTAGCACCCGCCCTCCCAAATGGCAAATGGTGGGCCAGGCACGACGAAAGAGCCAAGGAGATCAGGCAGAGCAATAAGATAGCAACGGGAACACGCCTGAGCATCGTTTCATTGTAGCCAGCCTGCAAACGGATCTGTCAATTTGTTACGGCGAGCGTTCATGGTATATTTAAAAAACAAGTCTTTGTGGGCCTGTGGCGCAGTTGGGAGCGCGCTTCCATGGCATGGAAGAGGTCGACGGTTCGAACCCGTCCAGGTCCACCAAACTCACCCCCAATAAAAACTAAAGGCGCCTAGTTTTCACGGCTCTACGCCAAAAACGGGGGCAGACCCCATCCCAAGACCTTCTAAGAACATAACACCTGCACGCGCTGCCGGTAGTTTTCAAAGTTGGGAAACCCGTAGGCCTGTCTGCGATGGTCTCGATTTTGTCGCGAAACCTTTCGGTAATGCCGTTGGATTGGGTGAAGCGCCGCATGCGGGTGATCTCTTCCTGCGAGGAATGCAGCGTATCGCCTAAGGTGACCAGTTGCGCCAGTCCGGACTCCCGCAAGTTGGCGATCAAGTGTACGAAACGCCACCAGTGTCTCGCATGGTTGCCGAAGACCGTGTGATATACTACCGGCGTATTAAACGTATTCCGGGCCTATTTTTCAGGGTACGTACCGACAAGAAAGCGTCGAGCGAGAATTCGACACAACATCGTAAGCCACATATGAAAAAACAGAATCTAGTTAAAGTCTTCCTGCTGGGCTTGCTTGTATCCTTGGTAGTGATCTTCGCCGCTGGGGATACGTACTCCCTGACCGTGAGCCCGACTTCATCGAATGTCGGCACTTCGACGCCGTTTACGGTCGTTTTTACGGTCCCGGCCGGAAACACCCACAGTGCCGGGTCGGGTACGATAACTCTTCCGTCCAACTACGGATCGATTTCCCCGGTTAGCGTCACTTGCCAGGACACGACGACGGCAGCGTCCTGCGGCACCTGGGATGTCACGTACCCTGGTACGGGCCAGGTCGTCACGTATACTGCGCACACCGGTGGAGCTGTTCTTGCTGCTGGTGACGCGGGCACGATCACGGTGGTTCTGAGTGCAACGGGAACGACGGCGGGCACAGGCCTGACATGGACAACCTTGCTCGACCAGAACTCGGGCGGTGGCGGCACGGCTCTCACCCTCACCGGTCCTGCGGCCACAACCTCAGTTGCCCCCGCCGTCGACACGACGACGTCAACCGTCGTGGCCGGCCCGACCTCGGTCGTGGCGAACGGCGCCTCCACTTCAACCATCACGGTGACGCTCCTGAATGCCGGCAACCCGGTCAGTGGCAAGACGGTGACGCTGGCGGGTACCGGTAGCTCCACCATTACCACCGTCAGCGGAACAACCAATGCAAGTGGGCAAGCCACCTTTACGGTGAAGGACACACATGTTGAGTCGGTCACCTACACCGCGACGGACACGACAGACAGTCTTGTCCTCACAAACACTGCCTCAGTGAACTTCACGGTCGGCCCGGCCAGCACGACGACGTCAACCGTGACTGCCAGCCCCACCTCGGCAACGGCGAACGGCACCTCCACTTCAACCATCACGGTGACGCTCCTGGATGCCAGCAGCAACCCGATCAGTGGCAAGACGGTGACGCTGGCGGGTACCGGTAGCTCCACCATTACCACCGTCAGCGGCACAACCAATGCCAGCGGGCAGGCCACCTTTACGGTGAAGGACACACATGTTGAGTCGGTCACCTACACCGCGACGGACACGACGGACAGCCTTGCCCTCACAAACACTGCCTCAGTGAACTTCACGGTCGGCGCCGCCAGCCCAACCACGTCAACCGTGACTGCCAGCTTAGTCTCGGTTCCGGCGGACGGCACCTCCACCTCCCTAATCACCGTAACCCTCAAGGATGCCGGCGGCGATCCGATCAGTGGCAAAACGGTGACGCTGGCGGGTACGGGTAGCTCCACTATTACCACCGTCAGCGGCACAACCAATGCCAGCGGGCAGGCCACCTTTACGGTGAAGGACTCCCATATTGAGTCGGTCACCTATACCGCGACGGACACGACGGACAGCCTTGCCCTCACAAATACGGTTATGGTCGCTTTCGGAACGGCGACGGTTCCCACTCTCAGCGAGGGCATGCTCATCGCCTTGGGTTTGATGCTGGCGACGTGGTCGCTCTTCCTGATTGGTCGGGAGCAGAAGACGGCCTCGATCTAATCCCAGCGGGTCGCGGCGGTCGTCCTGACCTAGTGCGCCATCCAGAGGGTGGAGCGGTCGGGTTGACGAGACAAACAGTTCCCCATTGCGGTCCGGCTCCGGTTTGTAACGGTAGGTGCTGCGATCCAGGCCATTGAGATGCAGCTCCGGCGACTCCAAAGCATTGTAAACGGGGACGACGATGCTGATGCTCATGACTGCGATTTCGTGGCGGGCCGGATACTCAGCCCAAATGAAAGCGCAGGAAACGAAGCTGACATGCCAGCCGATCTCCCTGCCGCGGCGCTTTGTCTATCGGGCTCGGCAAATTGCGTTTGCTTCGGGTTCCGCAGCCGAGCCAAAAAGAAGCTTGATTCAGGCTTCACACGCAGGAGGTCACAGGTTCGAGTCCTGCCTCGCCCACCATTTATTTGGCGTTCAACCGTTCGGGGTTCCGCCCCAATACGATTCGAGCCACATTTCCAGCGTTTGATCGTGCCAGGCTTCCCGTAACAAATATGGGCGCAGCTCCAGGACATACCGCCTTTTGAGGATCTCTGGATCCAGGTGGCCCGCGCGCGCCAGTCGCTGAACATCGTCTCGGTCTCGCTCGTAATTGCGAGTGAGTTTAGCTAATGCGATATCGTGAGCTTCCAGTGCGAATAGCTTGAGGTTCGTCCATCGCCCAGGGAAAAGGGGTATGAGGCGATCTTCGTAGCCGTCCGGCGTTTGTGCGACTACGACGTGGTCGAGATAGACTCTATAGCGTTTATGTAGTTCGGAATCGCGGCCCCCGATTCTTGTGACGAGTTGGCTTCTCGGGTCGGGTACGACGGTCAGGAAGTCACAATCGTTCGTGGTTCTAGCGACACCGTACAGGTGAATGACGACGAACCCGCCAAGGCAGTGTAGTTCGACGGGTTCCTGAATCAATTGATCGACTTCGTCGAAAAACGAAAGCCACGGTTCCGGGAGGCCGTCCCTAGGCGGCATAACGCAATTGCTCTGGTGTAAGACTCGTCAGCACGTTCCAGTGCTCTGCAGCCTGGAGCCGGTGAGATCTAACCCAGTCGCGTTCTCGTTTCGGCATGGATTCGCGACACAGGGTGGTCTCTCGAACCAGGCGCGCCTCATCAAGAACACGCTCCCAGGTACACAACGCCTCAAACTCGCTGCTGTTCTTGGCTTTTGTGGTTGTCACCTTCGCGAGGTAGACCAGATACCCAAGGCGATTTTGCGTATTTCGTAGCTTCACGTGGTCGCACAACCAGCGCCAGTCGAGGTCAGGAAAGGCGGCTATCACCCATGGCAACGCCTCAACAAGTCGAGTGTCAAGGTCGGGTTGAGTGACGACGCGGAAGACAACCTCGGCGGGATTGCGCACGTCATCCGAGCGGACATGGGCAAATCCCGGGTATCCAAGCGCAGCGAGTTCCTTCTCGAGCGAATCCGGCTCAACTGTAGTTAGTTCGGCCTCAGAGACTGGCAGCACGCTCGCTGACAAACCATAAAAGACCATCGCTTTGCGAGAAAGGTCCGGATTAGCCACACGTGCTCCATTTTCAAGCTGAGAAAGATACGGCTGCGACATGCCAAGCGCTTTTGCCGCCTCAGCCTGCGTCATCTCGCGATTATTGCGGGCCAGTTGCCATTTTTCGGCCGTCATGATGAACCTCCCTTCCTACAGCATATTGCAATACCTGCAATATAGCAACAGTTGCAATATTAACGATGGCCCCATGTTTTAATCTTTCATTTACTTGGCAGCAGGATGGTGAACAATCTGCCCTTCACGCAGTGAAACTGGCCCACCCTGCGATTAGGACACGCTGCGATCAAATCACGCTAGAATCGGGGCGTGTTTAAGTCAAGGAAAAACGCGGAACGAGACCTCCCCGTCCCGTCGGAAGTTGGCGGTGACTCGACAGCTCGGGAGGTGCTGCGTGCGTGGGTCGCGAACGGCGGGCTTGTCTGTAGTCTGCGACCCGAGACTTGGAAGGACGCTGCATCATGGGGAATCGTCTTGGCAGATGTGGCGCGTCATGTGGCGAACGCAGTCAAGGAACTGAACGGCGATGATCCTGCGATCACGGATGAACCCCACGGCCACTTCTGACAATGCTTATACAGCCCGACTGCCTCGCACGAAGTGGAGGACGATCGAAATCACCGCCAGAATGAGTAAAAGGTGGATCAATCCGCCGGCTATGTGGAACGCGGCGAATCCGAGCAGCCAGAACACCAGCAGTACGAAAAATAGAATCAAAAACATATTTCACTCCTGCTGCTCCTCTTGCATTCGACTGACCAGACTCGCCGACCCACCCGTTTAGACCAGGACTTTATCGCCCCACGTGACGCCGCGCATGTCGCCGGTCTGCTGAAATTGCTCGTGGAGCCGGAACGCCGCCGAGAGAGTGTGCGGAGTGTAACCGCCCTCGACGATAGTCAGGTAGCTCATTAACAATTCGCGGAATTCGGGGTGTGCGCACTTATTGATGATCTCGATGGCCCGCTGGTACGGCGATTTTCCGCGCAAATCGGCCACGCCCTGCTCGGTCGCGATGATCTGCACGGAATGCTCGCTGTGATCCACGTGGCTGACCAGCGGCACGATGGTCGTGATCTTTCCGCCCTTGGCCGTCGACGGGCAGGTGAACGTGGATAGATACGCATTGCGCGTGAAATCGCCGCTGCCGCCAATGCCGTTCATCAACTTGCGGCCCATCACGTGCGTGCTGTTGACGTTGCCGAAGATATCGACCTCGATCGCGGTGTTGATCGAAATGATCCCGAGGCGGCGGATCACTTCGGGATTGTTGCTGATCTCCTGCGGCCGAAGCACGATGCGCGAGCGGAACCAGTCCAGGTTGTCGTAGACCTTTTGCAGCACCTGATTGGTAACGGTGAGCGAGCAACTGCTGGCGAAGGTCACACGCTCCTTTTCCAGCAGTTCGATCACGGCATCCTGAATCACTTCCGTGTACATCTGGAACGGCGGAATATCCGGGTGACTGCCCAGCGCCGCCAGAATGGAATTGGCGATATCGCCGACGCCCGACTGAATCGGCAGGAAACCCTGGGGCAGGTGGCCGCCCGCCAGTTGGCCCGCCAGGAACTCGGCCACGTTCGTGCCGATCTGACGATTGATCGCGCTGACGGCGCTGAAGCCCCGGGCCTCATCGGCCAGATTCGTTTCCACGACCCCGACGATCTTCGACGGACTCACGGCGATGATCGGCGAGCCGATCCGGTCGCTCGGAGAGTAAATGGGAATCTGCCGGCGATTCGGCGGGTCGGCCGGTTCGTAAATATCGTGGATGCCCAGCAGCGTGGGAGGATTCCGGCGATTCAATTCGATCAGGATCTTGTCGGCCTGATTGCAGAACGTCGGCGCTGTTCCCACGGCCGAAGTCAGCACAATGCCGCCGCCCGCGGTGATGTCGCAGGCCTCGACCACGGCCCAATCCACGTGTCCCAGGAAGCCATACCGCGTCACTTGCGGCATCAGCGAGAGGTGCATGTCGCAGAAGGCGGTCTTGCCCTGATTGATGCGGTCGCGCAGATCGTCGTTGGTCTGGTATGGCGTTCGGAAGCTGATGGCGCTGGCCTTTGCAAGGGCGCCGTCGAGCGAGGGACCGGTGGAGGCGCCGGTCAGAACGCCGATCTGGAATTCGCGGCCGGCTTTGTGTTCCGAATTGGCGCAATCGGCCAAGGCCAGAGGAATGGCGTTGGGAGCGCCGGCGGGAGTGAAGCCGCTGAACCCAACCGTCTCCCCATGGTGAATCATGGCTGCGGCTTCAGCCGCGGTTAACTCGGGAAATGAGGCAATCATAAAATCAAACCCTTCCGTTCCTGGAATGAAAAAGTGCCAGCAGCCGGCGACTGGCCGCCAGCGGCGTTACCAATCCGCCATTCACGGCTTCCTGCAATGCGGGCAAGCGCTCCGCCACGGACTGGTCCTGCCGGAAGGCTTCCTGCAAGCCCAGACTCACCAGTTCGTTCATCCATTCGATGGCCTGCCGGCTGCGGCGCTGCTCCAGATGGCCGTTCCGCTCCATCTGCCGCCGATGATCCAGCACCGTCTGCCAGATCTCGGCGATGCCGCGCCCGTGGAGCGCGGAACAGGTGAGCACTTGCGGCGTCCACCCGTCCGCGGCCGCCGGAAACAGGTGCAGCGCGCCGGCATACTCCACGCGAGCCCGCTCGGCTTTGGCGAGATTATCGCCATCGGCCTTATTGATCGCCATGCCGTCGATCATCTCGATGATGCCGCGCTTCATGCCCTGCAGTTCGTCGCCCGCGCCGGCCAGCATCAGCAGCAGAAAGAAGTCCGCCATCGATCGGACCGCCGTCTCCGACTGGCCCACGCCAACGGTTTCGATCAGGACGTTTTGGAACCCCGCCGCTTCGCAGAGCAGAATGGTCTCGCGCGTTCGCCGGGCCACCCCGCCCAAATGGCCGCGCGCGGGGGACGGGCGGATGAAGGCCCGCTCCTCTACGCAGAGCCGCTCCATGCGCGTCTTATCACCGAGAATGCTCCCGCCCGAAAGCGGACTCGAAGGATCGATGCTCAGCACCGCGATGGCCTCCGAGTAATCGCGGATCAGATGCATCCCCAACGCATCGATGAAGGTGCTCTTGCCGGCGCCGGGCACCCCCGTAATTCCCACGCGGCGCGATTTGCCGGTGTGAGGGAGAACGGAATCCAGCAGCTGAGCCGCCAGTTCGGCATCCGCCGGCCGCTCGCTTTCAATCAGCGTGATGGCGCGCGCCAGCGTCACGCGGTCGCCTTGCAGGACCCCGTCGATGTACTGGCCGAGCGGTAGCCTGCCTCTCAGTGTCATGGTCGCCCCGGTTCTACGCTGCACGCATGCTGCTCACAAGCGCGGAGAGAATTGTCTGGGCACACCGCGGGATCACCGAGCCCGGACCGAACACGCCAATCACTCCGGCCTGGTACAGATAGTCGTAATCCTGTGGCGGAATCACGCCGCCTACGAAGACCAGGATGTCCTCGCGGCCGAGCGTTTTCAATTCCGCAATCACGTCCGGCACCAGCGTCTTATGGCCACCGGCCAGACTGGAAACGCCGAGAACATGCACGTCGTTTTCGACGGCCATCCTTGCCGCTTCCCGCGGAGTTTGAAACAGCGGCCCCACGTCGACGTCGAAACCGAGATCGGCAAAGGCCGTAGCGATCACTTTGGCGCCGCGATCGTGTCCATCCTGCCCCATCTTCGCGATCAGAATTCGCGGACGGCGCCCTTCTTCCGCGGCAAATTCCGCAGCCATGGTGCGCGCCTTTTGAAATTCGGGGTCGCCCTCGCTCTCGGAAGAGTAGACGCCCGAAATCGTGCGGCTCACAGCCTGATACCGGCCGAATACCGTTTCCAGAGCCGACGAGATTTCACCCAGCGTGGCGCGCACGCGAGCCGCATTGATGGCCAGTTCCAAGAGGTTGCCGGTGCTGGTCTTCGCGGCGTCAGTGAGCGCCTCCAGCGCCTCCTTCACAGCGCTCGGATTGCGCGTGGCGCGGATCTCCGCCAGCCGTTTCAACTGCGAGTCGCGGACCGCGCGATTGTCCACCTCGCGAACTTCGAGCGGCGCTTCTTCCTCCAGTCGATATTTGTTCACGCCCACAATGGTCTCGCGGCCGGAATCGATTTGCGCCTGCCTGCGCGCGGCTGCCTCTTCGATGCGCATCTTGGGGATGCCCGTCTCGATAGCCTTGGCCATGCCGCCGAGCGCTTCGATTTCCTGAATGTGATGCCATGCCTTGTGCATCAATTCGTGCGTCAGACTCTCCACGTAGTAGCTGCCCGCCCAGGGGTCCACCACCTTCGTGACGCCGGTCTCTTCCTGCAGGTAGATTTGCGTGTCACGTGCAATACGGGCCGAGAAATCGCTAGGCAGCGCGATGGCTTCATCCAGCGCATTGGTGTGCAGCGACTGGGTGTGTCCCAGAACGGCCGCGAGGGCTTCGACACAGGTGCGCGGCACATTATTGAACACGTCCTGTGCCGTGAGGCTCCAGCCAGAGGTCTGCGAATGCGTACGCAGTGCCATCGACTTGGGATTTTTCGGGTTGAACGACTTGATGATCTTCGCCCACAAGACGCGCGCCGCGCGCAGCTTGGCGATCTCCATGAAATGGTTCATACCGATGCCCCAGAAAAAGCTGAGGCGCGGCGCGAAGCTGTCGATATCCAGGCCGGCGGCAATTCCCGTGCGTATGTATTCCAGACCGTCGGCCAGCGTGTAGCCGAGTTCGATATCGGCCGTGGCGCCGGCTTCCTGCATGTGATATCCGCTGATGGAAATGCAGTTGAACTTCGGCATATTCGCCGAGCAGTAGCGGAAGATATCACCGATCAGGTGCATCGAAGGCAGCGGCGGATAGATATACGTATTGCGCACCATGAACTCTTTCAGAATGTCGTTCTGAATGGTGCCGCTGAGTTTGGCGGGCGCGACGCCCTGTTCTTCTCCGGCCACAATGTAGAAGGCCATGATGGGCAGGACTGCGCCATTCATCGTCATGGAAACCGACATCTGGTCCAGCGGAATCTGATCGAAAAGAATCTTCATGTCTTCGACCGAATCGATGGCCACGCCGGCCTTGCCCACGTCGCCCACCACGCGGTCATTATCGGAATCGTAGCCGCGGTGGGTTGCCAGGTCGAAGGCCACCGAGAGTCCCTTCTGCCCGGCAGCCAGATTTTTCCGGTAAAAGGCATTCGACTCTTCGGCGGTGGAGAATCCGGCGTACTGGCGGATGGTCCACGGCTGCATGGAGTACATGGTGGAATAGGGGCCGCGGAGGAACGGGGCGACACCCGCGGCGTAGTCGAGATGCTCCATCGCGTAGAGGTCGTCCGCTGTGTAAGCAGGCTTGACCGGGATGCGTTCGGAAGTCATCCAGACACTGGCATCGGCGCCGCTCGCCTGCGGGGCCGCCGCGGGCTGCGGTTTGTAATCGATTTTTGTGAAGTCCGGTTTCATTGGCTATGCCTCCATCCCCAGCCGGGTCTGCCATTCGCTGAGCGTCTGAACCGCGTCGCTTTGGATGTGAATGAATCCCTGTACGCCGGCAGACTGCAGGGCTTCGATCTGCTCCTTCGGATTGCCCGCCACCAACACCGGCACAGAAATGTTGGCACAGACTTCTTGAGCCAGCGCCAGATACTCGGCGTCGGAACTGCAGAGTACGATCAGGTCTGCCGCGGCGGCCTGATACTGCTCGGCTTCCACGACGTCGAAGCCCGCGCAGCCCAGGAAGTTCAGCGAGAAGTTGGCGCGCGCCATCCGCATTTTTAGATCGCCGCGTTTCAGTAGCAGCACCTTGGGATACCGTCCGGTGCGCGCCGCGTGGCGAGCCGAACGGGCGCGAATCTGTTCGAATGGTTCGGCCAGACGGAAGGCGGGGAAAGTGTCGGAATCGGGAGACACCAGGGCTTCGGTCTCGGGCGTCTTCTCGGCGAGGTTGGGATAATTGTTGACGCCCACCAGGGTGCGGCGGCGCGAAGAGACGGCCTTCTTGCGAGCCGCCCGCGTGGCGGCCAGCGCCTTCTCGATGGAGCCAGACGCGACCGCACGCGCATAGCCGCCTTCCGCCTCCACGGCCTGGAACAGCCTCCAGCCATCGCGGGCCAGGGTGTCGGTGAGCGCTTCGATATAGTAAGATCCGCCGGCCGGATCGGCCACCGCGTCCAGGTGCGCTTCCTCGCGGAGCACGCGCTGAACGCCGAGAGCCAGTTGCGGAGAGAATCCAAACGGCTCCACCGAGAGGCTGTCGCAGCCGCCAATCACCGCGGACATCGACTCTGTAGTGACGCGCAGAAGATTGGTATACCGATCGCAGACGCTCTTATTCAGCCGCGAGGTCCGGACGTGCAGATGCATGGAGCAGCAGCCGGCATCCTCAGGATGGAAGGCGGCGACGGCTTGCGCCCACACCATGCGCGCCGCGCGCAGCTTCGCGATTTCGAAGAAGTAGTTGGAGCCCACCGCGAAGACGAAGTCCACATGGCTGGCGGCAAGATCCACGCCTACAGTCAATGCCAGGGTGTTTAGCCGCTCCACGCCCTCGGCCACCGCGTACGCGATTTCCTGCACCGCGTGCGCGCCGGATTCGTGCAGATAGTCGGCGCGAATCGAAGTGGGCCGCAGGTACGGCTCCTGCCGCGTCTCCCAGGGCCGGCCATTGCCTCTCACATAGGGATACCGGCCGGGGGCCGCTTCCAGTTGCGCGCCCAGGCCGGCAAGATTCTCGCGCCGGTAATACGGACGCACCGGGATGCCCTCGTCGGTGCGCCACACCAGCTTCTTTTCGTAGTCGGCGCCCTTCAAATCCTTCTGAATGGCGGCTTCCCACTCCGCCGTGGCGACCGGCGGGAAATCGGCGCCCAGATGCAGGATCTCCGCTACGGCGGCATCTTCAGACATGGCTGCCCTCCTGCACCACTTCCAGCAGGTAGCCGAAAGACGCGGTCTCGGTGGTCTTGGGATGGACGAAAAATACGGTGGTCCCGCGCGAGCCCT
>DASZMZ010000348.1:0-8108 GCA_035551455.1 Candidatus Sulfopaludibacter sp. | reverse complement strand
CCAGATAATGGCCCAGCACACCGCTGGAATTCGCGAGGCCGGAATTCAGCAGCAAACGCGTACTCTCGAGGCAGCCCGCCGCCAGGATCACGACCCGCGCCTTCACATGCATTTCCCGGCGCGAGTGGCGGTCCACAAAGTGGGCGCCGTTCGCCAGGCCGGTGGCCTTATCCGTCGTGATCTCGCGGACGATGGCGTTGGACACCAGATCCAGCTTGCCCGTGGTCATGGCATCCGGCAGCAGCAGATTGATCGAGCTCGCCAGTCCGTTCTGGCCTTGCGAGGAGCGGCCCTTCGAGCAGCCGATGCCCTTCGCCGTGGCCAACTCGATCACCTTCTTGATGGTGACGCTGTCGGGCCCGTAGTTGGTCTCGATGAAGTTGCCGTCGGGAAACTGAGGCCAGCCTTCCTTGCGGCCCATCACACGGAAAATGGTTTCCACGCGGGTGTAGAACGGGTCGAGATCGGCATGGCGAATGGGCCAGCTATCGCCCGTGCCATCGATCTCGGCGGCGTTGAATTCGAAATCGCTCAGGCGGAACGATTCGCGCGCCCAGAACAGCGACCGGCCGCCCACCAGACGGACGCGCACCCAATTGTAGGGAGCGTCCTTCGGCTGGGTATACGGAAACTCGCGCTCATCCACCCACTGGTTGGCGTTGAACTCGTTGGACTGGTAAATGTGCGCGTTTCGTCCCGGCTCGCCGAAGCCGCGATAGGGCAGCTCGTACACGGGCTTGCTGACGCGGTCCTTGGCCATATCGACCTCGGGACCGGCATTCAGCATCAGGCAACTGATGCCCTTCTGAGTGAGGATATTGGCGGCCATGCCGCCAGAGTGGCCGGAGCCGACAATCAGTACGTCGTATTCTTTTGCGGCCATGAGTTATCCTTTCACCGGATCAATGGGCAGCCAGTAAAGGCCCATGCCGCCGCCGAAGCCGCGGCCGCGCCTGCCGGAAGAAGCTCCGGCGGCGGCGTACTCGCGCGAGTTCAGCGTGGCGGTGCGAAAGTCGCGGTGCGCCTGCGCGATAAAGTGCTTCACCGGATCCTTCGGCAGATCTTCATTCCACGGAATGGCGGCCATCAGCGGTTTCAGGATGGCATCGCATTGCGCCGTCTCCAGGTCCGCGAACGTCTTGCCGTACTGCTTCTTCGCCTGCGCGTTCAAGGCGTCCAGACCGCCTTTATAAAGCTGCTGCCGGTCGGCCGGCGAAATGCCGACCAGGTAATCCAGGAACTCGGCGGCGCCGCAATCCAGCGCTCCCAGGTTCCCTTTCAATGGCGGCTGCAACAATCCGCCCAGCTTGCGTAGCGCAGCGAATTGGGCTGCGGTGAAGAAGCGGGGATTCACGGGGTCGGCCACCAGGTCGGCCGCCGTGGTCTGAAGCGCGGGAGTGGGTTGGGCTGCGCCGAACCGTCCGCCGCGACCGCCGCCGGGAACCGCACCGGGGGGCGCCGCGGGAGGAGTTGCCGGGGGAGCCTGTTGCGCGGCCTGCTGCGCAACCAAAGGAACTGCAGGAGCAGCCACAAGGGCTTGCATGAAGCGTCTTCGTTTCATAGACAGATCTCTGAGGTATTTCAAGCATATCAAAGCCGCAGGCAGTGTATACTCTCTTGAAGGCCCCCACCACATTCTGAAAGGATCGACTATGAAATCGACCCGGCTCACGCTCCTGCTCCTCCTGGCCCTGCCCCTATGCAGCGCGACTCTCCCGCGTACCTTCGTTTCCGCCTCCGGGGACGACGGCGCCGATTGCTCCCGGGACCATCCTTGCCAGACCTTCAATATCGCGGTCGGCAAGACCACGGCGGGTGGCGAAATCGATGCCATCGACCGCGGAGACTATGGGAGTGTGAGTATTGACCGAGGGATAACCATCGATGGCGGCGGCTTCGCCACCATAACCGGCTACATCCAGATTCTCGGCGGCGCTTCAGGCAGCACAGTGATTCTGCGGAATCTGTCGCTGAATACGGTCAATTCCATCTCCACCGTCGCGATTCACAACTTTCCGGTCGACATCCTGAGACTTGAGCATGTCGTCATCACGGGAAGCGCCGGGGCGCAAGTCGGTATCCTTTGCGCAGGCGCCACGTGCAGTCTGAACGATGTCCGCATCTCAAACATTCGCTCGGGGGGAGGCGGCGTGGCGGTTCAGTTGGCCGGCGGCAAACTGTCTTTGAACAATTGCAATCTAGCCAACAACGATACCGCCATCTCTGCGACCGCCGGAGTGCTGGAAGTGGATTCCAGCATGATCCAGTCGAACACGGTCGGTGTATCGTCAGCCTCGCCGGCAACCATTCGCTTAAGCAATACCACCGTCACCGGCAACACCACCGGACTGACGTTGAGCGGCAGCGGCGCTGCGATTATTTCGTACAGCAACAATCGCATCTTCGGTAACACCACCAACGGCAATCCGACTCTACTGACCACGCAGAAGTAGGCGGTTGGCCTTCCGCCGCGTTTTCAGGGTGGCGTTCAGATGGCCCAGGCTGGCGAACTGTCCCGCGAATTCGGCAGTGCGCGGCGCCTGCACTTTGCGGCGCGGATCGAAATCGCGCCGGCGAAAAAGATCGGTCGAGGCGATCACCGCCGTGCCCATGGGCCGGTATTCATAGGTGCCTTGAGCCCATGCCAGTTCGCGATCCAGCCAGAGATAGAAGCCCATCGGCTCTATGGTATTACGCCGACTTCCCGCAGCGCTTTCAATAACTCGTCCGCGTGAAACGGCTTCTGTAAAATCCGGCAGCGCTCGAAGCCTTCCACCATTGTGGACTCCGGAGAGGAACTGGTGTAGATCAGCGCGCAATCAGCCGCGAATTCGCGGAAGGCGCGCGGATCGTTCGTGATCAAAACTGCCACGCGGACTTCCCCGCTGCGAACCAGATCCACCGCGGCGCACTCCTCCGCTTCCATCGTACGGAGGCCTGCGCGCGTGAGAATGCTGCGCAGGTACCTGCGGATGAACGGATCTTCGACGATAACGATTACGCCGGTGTCCACCAGAGTTGCCATAGATGACGCGCTGTAAGAGAGCGTCCTCTCCGTACCTCTAGTGTGGAACGGGCATGGATAGGCCACAATTCCCCCCAAAGGGGGAGTTGCCCAACTGAAATGTGGGTGATGGATTATGCGACTTGACGACGGTGGAAGGTATGAAAGCGCCGATGGCAACTACGGCAACGATAAGGGCGAATGGAGAACATCCTCAGGATCGTATCCATGGCCGACTTGACGCGCGATTCCAGAACATCCTGCCACCCGCAATTTGGACAGCGTGGATGCGAATCTTCCGCCCGAAAATGATTGACAGCCGTACCCAGAGCCATGCGTGCAACGTCCTCCGCTGCAATTATGGCAAAGGCCCCCGGACGCCGTCACTACATGAAACCGCGGTTTTGTACCAGAACCAGCCAAGTACCAAAAAGGAAATGTGAGAAGGCTCGCATCTCTTCCGCGTTGCGGTGCGCATCAATAGGAGCGGCCAGTTCACGAACGTCGGCGCAGTTCGCATCCTGCACGCACCAATCGGCAAGCATCTCCGGCGTCACCTCCGGATGAAACTGAAAACCATACAACCCGTTCAGACGGAAGGCCTGATTCCGGCAGGCTTCGGACCAGGCCAGATGAGTGGCACCCTCGGGCAAATCGAAGGTGTCGCCGTGCCACTGGAAGACCTCCGTAGGCGCATCGTGACCTCCCAAGAGCAGATCCTCACCGGCAGCCTGGGTAAAGTGAATTGGGAACCAGCCGATCTCGCTCACCGGATTCCGCCGCACCGCTGCGCCCATCGCCTTGGCGATCAACTGAGCACCCAGACAGATACCCAGCACTGGTTGGCGGCGCGCCGCCGCTTGGCGAATGATGGCGAGCTCTTCGTGAAGGAAGGCAAGATCGTCATTCACCGACATCGGACCGCCCAGGAAAATCAGCGCATCGTACGCGGTGGGATCGGGATGCGGGACGCCATCCAGATACAGATCGGCATAATCGATTTCGACGCCCGCCAGTGCCTCGCGGATCAATCCTATGCCTTCAAACGGGACATGGCGGAAAGCCAGGAGCCGCATTACTGCGGCGGCGCGCCGGTCTGCGCTACCTGGAAATGGCTGAGACTCTCGGCGTACTTGGAGATGCCGCGGAAAAGCGCATCGGCCAACTTCTGGCGATAGTCGGGCTTCTTCAACAGCGACTCTTCCCTCACGTTTGTGAGGAAGCCGATCTCGGCCAGCACCGAGGGCATATTGGCCCCGATCAGCACCACAAACGGAGCCTTCTTAATGCCGCGATTCTTCTCGGCGGGAAAGTTCCTGGCGGAGAAAGCGAAGAGCGCCGTCTGCAGCCGTCCGGCGAAGTCCTTGGACTCTTCCGACTTGTCGTGGAGGGTGATTTTTTGGACCAGGTCGCGCAATTCAAAAATGGATTTGTCGGACGTGGCATTTTCGCGCGAGGCGACATCGGCCGCGTCCTTGCTGCTCGGGAAATTCAGATAGTAGGTTTCCACGCCCGTGATGCGCGGCACCGGTGAAGAGTTGGCATGGATGGACAGGAACAGGTCGGCCTTCTTCTCATTGGCCAGCGCGGTGCGTCCCTCGAGCGGAATGAACGTATCGTCGCTGCGCGTATAGATGACTTCCGCGCCCATGCGGTCTTCAATCATCTTGCCGAGCCGCAGCGCCACATCCAGCACCAGTTCCTTTTCCAAAAGTCCGTGAGGACCCTGTGTACCCACATCGTGGCCGCCGTGGCCGGGATCGATCACCACGCGATTGATCTTCAGACCCAAAGCCCGCACCAGCGACGTATCGCCGCTGCTGGTATGGCGCGCCGCTTTTCCCGTTTCGGCCTGGAGTGCAGGCGAAGAGACCGACTTCGAAGCCGCTGGCATGGGCACAGCCATAGGCACAGCCGGGGGCGCCGCAGCCGCTGCCGACACGGCGGCGGGAGTCGCAAGATCGCTTTTGGACGGCTCGGCAGTCACGGAATCGCCGGAAATGTCAGCCGCCTTGATGGCTGCCGGAACTTTAGCCGGCGGAGGGGCCGCCGAAGGAGGCGGAATGACCGGCGGTTTGACAGGCGCTATCGCGGGGGTTGGCACCGGAGCCGCGGATTCCGCGGGACTCTGCGCCGTCACGGACATGGCTCGCAACTCAATCATGAGCCGGCTGGGATTGGTGAGTTGGGACGTGTTCACTTCGACCGAAGCACCCAGGTCCAGAACAATCCGGCTTACGCCCGGCGTGGTTTCCGCCACGCGGATGCGCTGCAACAGCTTATCTTCGATGGTCTCCGAAAAGAAGACCTTCTTATCGATGTGCGGACGGCTATTGACGATATCGAAGTAGATGCGCTCGGGATTGTGCAGGCGGTCGCTATGAAACTGGAATTCACCGGAGACTTCCACCGCCACGCGCGTCACGTCGCCCGTTGTCCAGTGCCTCACCGCGGTGACTATTCGAGGCTGCGCCCGCTCCGTCTGGGCGACCAGAAGGGGTAACGTAACCGCCAGCACGGCAAGCATCTTCATAAGATCATCGCGACACGTAGCGCACCGTGCCGTCGGCATCCACCACTTCTTTGATATGTGCGGGACCGGAGGGCGTCACGGGTGCGGTTGCGACTGCCGGTTCGGGCGCCTGTTTTGCCTGCGCCGCAGCCGCCAGTTTCTCCAGATTGTTTTTCACCTGAATCACGTAATTCTGTGTCTCGGCGAACGGCGGAATACCGTTGTACTTCGCCACCGCGGCTTCCCCGGCGTTATAGGCAGCCAGGGCCAGCGGATAATTGTTGTCGTAGAGTTCCAGCAGATATTTCAGATACCGGGCGCCGCCCTGTATGTTCTCCACGGGATCGAAAACATGGGCCACGCCGAACCGCCGGGCTGTGGAAGGAATCAATTGCATCAAGCCGAGCGCGCCCTTGGGCGAAATGGCCGTCACGTTGTAATTGCTCTCGACCTTGATGACGGCGTGAAGCAACTGCGGCGGCAGGGAATGTTCGGCCGCGATGCGTTCCACCAGTTCATTGATTCCCGCGGGTGGTTCAGGCAGGGGTTCGGCAGCCGGCGCCGCCGGAGCGACGACACGCGAAGGAACCGCCACGGGAGCCAGACTGCGTTCAGAAAGCACACGCGGACTCACCACCACGCTGCGGACCAGTTTGCCGCTGCGAGCGTCCGACTTCACCACGCTCGTCAAATGCGACGGCATAGCATCGGGATTTGCGCCCCAGAGACCAGTTGCCATAAGTGCGCTCAAGGCTAGTGTAGAACAAATCCTGATCAAAATGTTTCGGTCTCCATTATACGGCAAACCCCACCGAACTACCGGAGCGTACAGGCTTTCCCTGTAAACACCGATGGTATCATTTCTCTTGTGACACGAGCGGCGTACGTGCTGGTGGGCGGACAGAGCACTCGCATGGGGCGCGACAAAGCATTTCTGCCCTGTGAAGGCGAAGCTCTGGCTTCGCGAACGGCTCGAATTGCCTGCGCCGCCGCGGGCACCGTCGTCCTGATTGGCGACCCGGCGCGCCACGCCGTCTTCGGGTATCCGGTAGTTGCCGACCGGTATCCGGGCGAAGGTCCTCTGGGTGGAATCGTGACGGCTCTCCGCGATACCGCCGCCGAGTTCAATCTGGTGGTGGCTTGCGACATGCCGCGGCTCACCTTGGAGTTCCTGGATGAACTGCTCACGGCCGCCGAAGCCGAGCCCGTCGAAATCCTTGTCCCGACCACCGGAGACGGCAGACTCGAACCGCTCTGCGCGGTCTACCGGCAGAGTGCGCGGGCAGGCCTGGAGCGAGCCTTCGACGCGGGCCTCCGCAAAGTGACGGCGGCCTTCGCAGGGTTGGTCGTGAGGCGCTTTCCCGTGCAGGAAGTAGCTTGTTTTCAGAATCTTAACACTCCAGAAGATTGGGCTAGATATGCCGCAGGATGATCCATTTCCGCATTACATCGAATTCCGGCACGTTTATAAGACGTTCGACCACCCGGTTTTGGTCGACTCCAACTTCCACGTAAATGCGGGAGAGACCGTCGCCATCATCGGCCGGAGCGGTGTCGGCAAGTCCGTGACTCTATCCCACATGATGGGCTTCCTCAAGCCCGACAGCGGCCGGATTATCGTGGCCCACGAAGACATTACGGACTTTCCCGAGGCCGAACTCCGCCGCGTCCGCCGCAAAGTGACCATGGTTTTCCAATCCGGCGCCCTGTTCGATTCGCTGACCGTGGCGGAAAACGTGATGTTCTCCATGGAACTGCGCGAGGATTATAACGCCAAGAACAAAGCCGACGTGGTGCGCGGGCTGCTGCAAATGGTGGACATTGCGGAGTCGGCAAACTCCTACCCTTCCGACCTGTCTACGGGGTATAAGCGCGCGGTGGCGATTGCCCGCGCCCTGGCCGCTCAGCCCCAATGCATCCTTTACGACGAACCTACTACGATGGTCGACCCCATTATGAGCGACCACCTGGGCGATCTGATGCTGCGCCTGAAAAAACAACTCAAGCTGACCAGCGTGGTGGTGACGCACGATCTCGACCTTATGTATAAGGTGGCAGATCGCGTGGTTTTCCTGTACGAAGGCGGCGTCATCTTCTTCGGGCCGATTGAAGACCTGGTGAAGAGCGACCATCCCCACATCCGGGAATTCCTGGAGATGGATCGGGTGGTGCGGATCTAGCGGAGCAGGGAATTTTTTCACCGCCCAGACACCGAGGCGCCGAGTTCAGGAGTGCCGGAGTTACGGTGCGGAACGAACCCAATTGTTGAGTTTTCTCTTTGGTTTGTTCTGGTTGCGGGGCCGAAAAAGAGGCCACTGATAAACGCCGATGAACGCCGATAAAGGACTAGAGGGCGGCGAGTTCGCCCTCGATGGGTCCCGGGGAGCGGTGCGGAACGAAGCCAATTTTGCGGGTTGGCAGGCCGGAGGCCTGCGCGGGCGAGCCCTGCTCGCCTGGACAGACGACGCAAGGCGATCGTCTATCCTACCAGGGCGGCGAGTTCGCGCTCGATGGCGTCGAAGGCGGCGTCGGCGGAGTGCTGGTCGGGGTCTCGGGGCGCGGTGCGGAACGAACCCAATTGTTGAGTCTTCT
>DASZMZ010000347.1:0-33616 GCA_035551455.1 Candidatus Sulfopaludibacter sp. | reverse complement strand
AATCTGCTGTCCAGCACCGAGGATCCGGTGCACGGAATCGGCGCGGCACGGCAGTGGATTTTCGACGAATTCAAAGGCTACAGTCCGCGTTTGCAAGTGCGGTTCGACAAATGGCGGGTGAAGAAGCAGGGCCAGCGAATTTTTAAGGACGTGGACGTTTACAACGTGGTGGCGGTATTGCCGGGCAAGACGATACCGGATACGCAGATTCTGATCAGCGGCCACTACGATTCGCTGAATCTCGGGGCTCGCCAGACCAACGGGCCGCCGGCAACGGGGACGCCGGCAACGCTGACACCGGAAGAGTTCGAAAAGAACGCCAATCTGCCCGCGCCGGGCGCCTGTGACGATGGCAGCGGTACGGCCGCGGTCATGGAACTGGCGCGCGTGATGAGTCAGTACGAATTCGACAAGACGTTGGTGTTTGTGGCCTTTGCGGGAGAAGAGCAGGGCCTGGTGGGGAGCACGCTCGAAGCGGCCAGAGCGCGCAGCGAGAAGTGGAATATCGAGGCCGTGCTGAATAATGACATCATCGGCACGGAGGTATCGGGCAATGGCCGCATCGACAACAGCACGGTGAGTGTCTACAGCGACGAGATTCAGGATTCGCCCAATCAGCAACTAGCGCGGCTGGTGCGCGAGATGGGCGAGCGGTATGTGCCCTCGATGAAGGTGAAGGTGATGTTCATGGGGGACCGTCTGGGACGGGGAGGCGACCACACACCGTTTCAACTCGAGGGTTTTGCGGCGGTCCGCATCTCGACGCCCAATGAGAATTACACCAACCAGCACACAGCCACGGACCTGCTGGAGAACATGTCCGTGCCCTACACCACACGGGTGGCGCGGATCAATGGCGCGGCGGCAGCCAGTCTGGCGCTGGCGCCGGCGGAACCGGCCGTGATGCCCGCGCCGCGCGCGGGAGCCCCCGCACCCGCCGCCGGTGCTCCGGCGCGCGTCCCCACTCCGATGATCACACGGGGAACCTCGCGCTACGATGCGCAACTGC
This sequence comes from Candidatus Sulfopaludibacter sp., assembly GCA_035551455.1. GTDB lineage: Bacteria > Acidobacteriota > Terriglobia > Bryobacterales > Bryobacteraceae > Sulfopaludibacter. The sequence goes on along the minus strand of DASZMZ010000347.1, from coordinate 32,607 downwards.
GCTGGCGAACGGTGGGTCCGGAGACCAATCTGAAGGGCTTCGCCATCGTGGTCCGTCCCACGACGTCGGCATTTTGGGAGCAGGAGATCTTTGTAGGAAAAGTCAACGAGTACACCCTGAAAGATGTCTCGATTGACGACGCCCGCTTCGGAGTTAAAGCTATCGGGATGGACGGCACGGAGAGTCTGGTGGTCCCGTACATCTACCCGGCCCGCAAAAAGGCCGAATACGAAACGATTCAGTAGTATAGGGAGCAGGCGAGAGCCCGATAACCTTTTGCTATATTGATTCGCGGCGCTATTTCCCCGAGAGTATTAGCGAGGGAAATTATGCGCCAATCGAAACGTGCATTCCGCCAACGCGGCCAGACCGCGATCATGGTGACTCTCTCCCTGCCCTTGATGTTCGGCCTGATGGGTTTCGTGGTGGACGTGGGCTGGGGCTACTGGAGGGAGGAGGCCGCCAAAACCGCTGCGTCGGCCGCCGCCGAAGCTGCCGCGCGGCAGGCGGAACTGGCCCCGACGTTTACCTCTACCGACCACATTCTCACGCAGAGCACGACGGCAAGCTGCGCGGCCAGTCCATCCACCACCGCGCCCGTCGACAATCTCACTACCGGCTGTCTGTACGCCAAGGCGAATGGATTTACCAATAGCGGTAAACAAAAAGTGATGTACAAAGCGGGCACGACGTCCTCGCCGGTGGCCGGTTCCACACCCAATTACTGGGCGCGCTATACGGTGACGGAAACGATCCCTTCCCTTTTCACCGCGGTACTGGGCATGAAGAGCCTGGTGGTGAGCGCCAGATCCACTTCGGGAGTCTTTTACGGGGCATCAGGTTCATGCCTCTACGCGCTGAACTACACCGCCCCCGGAGCCATTACCCTGCAAGGTAACACCGACGTGCATGCCGGTTGCGGAGTGTACGACAACTCCAACAGCACCACCTCTCTGAGTTGCGGCGGCAGTTCCTCGCTGAACGCGGGCACCGCCCCCATCCTGATCAGCGGCAGTAACGCTTGCGGTTCTCACGCCACACCCACGCCGAGCACGAATCAGCCGCGGACGCAGGATCCGTTCCTCTATACGCCGACGCCGACGATTCCCGCAGGCCACGCCGCCTGCGATTCGACTGGCCTAGCCGCCGGGAATACAGTCACCATGCCCTCCGACGGATACTACGTAATCTGCAACGGCGGCATCACCATGAACAGCAACGGCAGCCTCTCTCTGCCGGCGGGCATTTACTATCTGCAAGGCGGCGGTGTCAATTGGCAAAACGGCACGGTTACCGGCACGGGAGTCACGATTTATCTGACCAATCCGCTTTCGGGCGGGACCGCTTCCACCGGCTTCAAGATCAACGGTAATATGACGATCCACCTTAGCGCGCCGACTTCCGGCTCGTATCGCGGGCTGGTGGTTTTTCAGGATCGTACTCTTGCAGTGGGCAGCAAGTTCAACGGCGGCGCCGGCATGGATTTTCAGGGCACCATTTACATGCCGGATGCGGCGATCAGCTACGCCGGCGGCGCAGCCACCGACGTCACGGCACTGGTGGGCGACACCATTGTGTTCACGGGAACTTCGTACTTCGGAACAGATAACCACGGGGCGATTACCGGAATCGGCACCCCCATCGCGGCCCAAATCGAGTAACTTCGTATGACAGATAAAACTATCATTAGAACCGCCAAACGTAGACGCTGCCGCGGAGGTAGCGCTCTGGAAAGCGCTTTCCTGCTGCCTTGGCTCATCTTTCTCTACGTTGGAACCTTTGACTGGGGTTATTACGCCCACGCACTGATCTCGACGGAGAATGCGGCGCGCGTGGCGGGCAACTTCGCATCTTACAACACGGGCAACGCCTCCAAGACCTCGGACGTGTGTACCCTGGCGGTGGAGGAACTGCGCATCGTGCCGAACATCAGCGCCACGCAGACGTGCGGCTCCACCCAGGTGGTCAATGTCACCACGGCATTGGTAGGGCCGGGCCAGACGGATACCAATAGCCTATACGGCGGCGATTTAGCCGCGGCCGTTTCCATCACTTACACCACCAAACAATTGATACCCATACCAGGACTGTTGAAGAAGCAGGCGACATTCTATCGCACGGTCCGCATGCGCGTGAGGAACTGAAGATGGCCCGCCGAAAAGGACAGACCGGAAGCGCGATTGTGGAGTTCACGATGACGGGCATCCCGATGATGTTCGTTGTGATCAGCATGGTGCAGATGGCTATTGGGATGTGGAACTATCACACGCTGCAGTATGCGCTGAAGAAGGGAGGCTCGTACCTTTCGGTTCACGGCTCGGCGACCGGCTATTGCTTAAACAATACCTGCCGGGTGCAAGATGTGGCGACCGTGATTGCGCAATACGCGACCGGGTTGAATCCGAACAACGTCAATATGACGTTCATTCCGGTGACGTCGTCGGTGGATCATACCACCACAGGGACGGCGATCACGTGCAAGCTGAATGTCTGCAAGACGACGACGACTGCCTTTCCGAATGGAGCGCCGGAATTTGAGATCAAGGCCGAGTATCAGTTCAAGAACGCATTGGGCATGGTGGCCTTCGGGAAGAGTCCGGTGAAGTTCGGGAATCCTTGGTTTCCGGCGTATACACACCAGATCGTTTTGTATTGATAGGAGATCGGATTCACCGCCGAGGCACCGAGACGCCGAGGAAGAACGGACTTGTGGTGTATGGGTTGGGAGAAGAGTTTCGGTTGTCAAAGATCAGTTGCGGTTAACGGGGTTTTTGCCAGGGTTTTGGACCGCTACAGGCGGGGCTGAGGGTCGATTTTAGGGGGTGAAAAAACAAAATCGGGCTTTAGGATTTCGTCGGGATAGACTGGGGCATCTCGTTTTGTTTTGTGGGGTTTGAGTTGGCGAATGGCTTGTTCCTTGCGGAGTAGGTCGAGATTCTTTTCCATCTTGCGATGGAGGCGGCTTTCGTAGAGGGTCAGGAGGTTCAGATTTTTGGCCTGCTTGACCCAGGTGAAGGCCTGGAGAAAAGCATCCGAGACCTGCGGGGGCTGTTTGGCGTAGGGATCTTCTTTGGTGTTTAGCCCGATGCCAATGAGGGTGTTTTCGATGGATGAGGCGCGGGAGAGACGCCAGGAGTCGTCGGCGATGGCTTGGGCGAAGGACGTTTCGAGTCCTCCGACTGGGGCCAGTGATTCGAGCAGGGCTTTGCAGTGTTTGTTGTAAGCCTCCTGCTCGGGTTTGGTGAACATCATGACTTGGCCGGTCAGGCCATGTCGGTAAGCGTTGATGATGCGGCGATCAGGCAACGCGGCTTTCTCTTCGATTTGGATTAGCTTGGGACACATGTTCCGTTGCTCCTTCCTGGTTTCATTCAAACATGTGAGGTAGGGGAAGACGGGGAGTTTCGGGCCTGGAAATCAGGTAACTGGTTTGGAATGTTGGGAAACAAATAGTTGCGAAAGTTGTGACTGGATTTCTAGCCAAGGGCTCGCGTGCACGTGAATGGTAGGAGAATCGGTCGCTTGGAAGGAACTCTTAACGGTTAAGAGCCACTCCCAAATGTTGAAGTATTTCTGTTTACGATTCAGGGCGTAAGAATCTAAGATTGAGGCATGCGTAGATTTTTGCTGCTGGGGTGGGTAGTTTGCGCGTCGGCACAGCAGGTTCCCTTCACACTGGATCAGGTATTGGGCGCGGCGTTCCCGACGGAGTTGACTGCGGCCCCTTCCGGCGGGAAGGTTGCGTGGGTGTCCAATGCGCGCGGAGTGCGGAACATCCTGGTGGCCGAACCACCTTCGTATCAGGCCCGCCGGGTGACCACTTATAACAGCGACGATGGCCAGGAGATCAGCGGGCTTCGCTGGACTCCCGATGCGTCGGCGCTGGTGTATGTGCGGGGCGGCACGGCCAACCCGGCGCTCGACCCGAAGGGCGTCAGCCAGGATATCTGGGTGGCGGAGTTGAGTGGGGCGCCGCCGCGGAAGATTGCGGCTGGTTCGGAGCCGGCGATCTCGCCGAACGGCGGCCGGCTGGCATTCGCAAGCGGCGGTCAGATTTATTCGGCGCGGCTGGATGGCACGACGCCGGCGGCAATTCTGTTCCACAGCCGCGGGACGGCGCACGCGCCGGAGTGGTCGCCGGACGGGGCGCGCGTCAGCTTCGTGAGCAATCGCGGAGATCACAGCTTCATCGGAGTGTACGATGTGGCCGCATCGGCGCTGCGGTATCTGGATCCGAGCACCGACGATGACAGCGAGCCGGCATGGTCGCCGGATAGCCGGAGTATTGTATTTCTGCGCGAGCCTTCGACCGGAAAGCGAGCCGTGCGGGAAGCCCGGCGAGCGGGCGAGCCCTGGTCCATACGAATGGCGTCGGCAGCCACCGGCGAGGGACGCGAACTGTGGCGCGCGCAAACGGGCCCCGGCAGCGTATTCCGCGGCGTCACGGCGCAACACCAATTGCAGTGGACGGCGGACAGCCGCATCGTTTTCCCCTGGGAGGCGGACGGCTGGACGCATCTGTATTCGGTGGCGGCGGCGGGTAGCGCGCCGGTGCTGCTGACGCCAGGCGAGTTCGAAGTGGAAGACGCCGCGCTCTCGGCCAGCGGCCGCGAAGTAATTTATTCGTCCAACCAGAACGATATCGACCGGCGCCACATCTGGCGAGTGGCTACGGCGGGCGGTCCGGCGACAGCGATCACCTCCGGCGAGACCATCGAATGGGCGCCCGCGCCGACGAGCGATGAGAACGCGATCGCGCTGCTGCAATCCGATGCGCAGCGGCCCGTTCACCCCGTGGTGCGAGTGGGAACGGCGCTGCACGATATGGATCCGGCTTCCCTGCCCGCGGATTTTCCGCTGCGCCAGATGGTGACGCCGCGGCAGGTGGTGTTTCCTTCCACCGACGGACTCACGCTGCACGGCCAGTTGTTTCTGCCGCCGAATCGTTCGGGACCCGCGCCGGCATTGGTCTTTTTTCATGGCGGGTCGCGACGCCAGATGCTGCTGGGCTGGCACTCGATGTACTACTACTCGAATGCCTATGCGATGAATCAGTATCTGGCCAATGCCGGGTACGTGGTGCTGAGCGTCAACTACCGGAGCGGGATCGGGTACGGCTTGAATTTCCGGGAGGCTTTGAATTATGGGCCATCGGGCGGAAGTGAATACAATGACGTGCAAGCGGCGGGCCTGTTCCTGCGGGCACGTCCGGAAGTAAACGGGGAGCGAATTGGCGCGTGGGGCGGATCGTACGGCGGCTACCTGACGGCGATGGCGCTGGCACGCGCGTCCAACCTGTTCAAGGCCGGAGTGGACTTTCACGGGGTCCACGATTGGGCCGTCGAACTCGGGATTCCGGCGGGCGCGCCCGACTACCGGGTGGCCTTCGAATCGTCGCCCATGAATTTCCTGTCAACGTGGACATCGCCTGTGCTGTTGATTCAAGGCGACGACGATCCGGATGTGCTGTTCAATAATACTGTGATGCTGGCCGACGCGCTGCGCCGCCGCAACGTGGAGGTGGAGGAACTGATATTCCCCGACGAGGTCCACGATTTCCTGCTGTATCGGAGCTGGCGGGATGCTTATCAGGCGACAGTGCGGTTCCTGGATCGCAAGTTGAAGCGGTAGCAGGCCGTGGCGGAAATCGAAGAGGGCGCTTACTAACGTGCGCGGCTCTGCAGATTCAACTCTGGTAAACCGGCTCTGGTAGACAATCTGCTATAGTGCAGACATGCGGGACCGTATCGATCTGCTGCAGGGCACGCTCGACCTGTTGATTTTGCAAGTGGTCCAATGGGGTCCGCAGCACGGTCACGGCATCGGGCAGGCGCTCCGGCTGCGATCTCAGGATGCGCTGCAGGTGGAGCACGGCTCTTTGTATCCGGCATTACACCGGCTGGAGAAGCGAGGCTGGCTGGCGTCGGAGTGGAAGATTTCCGAAGCCAACCGGCGGGCTCGCTACTACAAGCTTACGGCCTCGGGCCGGCGGCAACTTCTGGAAGAACAATCCAGGTGGAAACAACTGGTACGCGCGGTGGCGCGCACCATGAAACCCATCAAGGAGTAAAGCCATGTGGCGGCGACTTTTCGGCAGACGCGTGCCCGATGCCGATCTCGAGGAGGAATTGCAGGGCCACCTCGCGATTGAAGTGAAGCAGTTGATGGAGAGCGGAATGACGCGCGAGCGGGCCGAACTGGAAGCCCGCCGGCGCTTGGGCAGCAGCGCTTTAATCCTGGAAGATACGCGCGCGGTGCGAGGCCATCCGGCGGCCGGCGGCTTACTGCAGGATGTCCGCTACGCGGCGCGGGTTCTGTTGCGCGGCCGGGCCTTCACGGTGGCGGCTATTTTGTCGCTGGCACTGGGGATTGCGGCGGCGACCGCCGTGTTCAGCATCTACGACACGATTTTTCTGCGTGCCCTGCCCTATCGCGACGCCGCGCAGCTCACCTGGGTGGGCGTGCGATTTCCGCATATGGCGGTGGAATTCGTACCGTCGCCCGACTATGTGGCCTGGCGGCGCGACAACCAGACGTTCCAGCAGTTAGCGGCCACGCAGGCCAACCTGGGAAACGCGCTCGTTCTGGGCGGAGCGAATCCGGCCGAGGTCCACGTGCTGCGCGTCTCGGCCAACTTCCTGGATGCGTTTGGGGCTGCGCCGCTGCTGGGCCGCAACTTCCGAACGGAAGAGGAAATGCCGAATGCGCCGCGGGTGGCGCTGCTGACTTACCAGTTCTGGCGCGACCATTTCCACCTGGACCGCAGGGTAGTGGGCTCGACGATTCCGCTGGATGGCCAACCGCACCTGGTGGCCGGGATCCTGCCGGAGTCGTTCGTGCTGCCCGTGGACGCCAAGATCGACGTGGTGACCAATCTGGTGGTGCCGCCCAATGCCAGTCACCACGACCGGAGTATGTCGACGTGGGCGGTGTTTGGGCGGCTGAAGTCCGGGGTCTCAATCCAACAGGCGCGGGTGGACATGGAGCGGCTCTACCGGGTGAGTGCGGCCGACGTGCCGAACCTGTTCCGCAACAGCCCGCTGGTGATTCAGCCGCTTCGCGATCGCAGGGCCGGCGATGTGCACACGCTGCTCTACATACTGATGGGGGCGGCGGGCTGCCTGCTGGCGATTGCGTGCGCCAATGTGGCGAATCTGCTGCTGGCGCGATGGTCGGCGCGGTCGCGGGAGTTGGCGGTGCGGGCGGCAATCGGAGCGGGCCGGGGGCGGCTGGCGCGGCAATTATTCACGGAGATCGGGTTGTTGATTGGCGCGGGAACGGCGGTGGCCATGGTGTTGGTGGCGGCGGCGCTGCGGGGCTTCGTCCACTTCGCGGGGGCTGAGTTTCCACGGATGAGCGAGGTGAGTACGGACTATCGCGTGTTCGGCATCGCGGCACTGATGGCGCTGGCGACGGCTCTGGTGTTCGGCGGCTTGCCCGCGGTGCGCGCCGGACGGGTGGACCTGCAATCCGTATTGCAGCAGGCCGGCCGCGGCAGCGTGACGGGGGGCCATGGAATCCTGCGGCGCATGCTGGTGATGGTGGAGGTGGGACTTTCGGTGGTGCTGCTCTGCGGCGCGGCACTTCTGCTGCAGACGCTGTGGCACATGCAGTACGACCATCTGGGGCTGCAGCCGGAGCATGTGCTGACGGTTGCGGTGCCCTGGCCCGGCCGCACCTTCGATCCGGCGGCGCGGGTCGTGGTAGCAAACGACGTTCTGGAGACGCTGCGGGCGCTGCCCGGTACGCAGGAAGCGGCGGTGACGGAGTGCGGTCCGATGGCGGGCGGGAGCGGGTCGGTCACCTTTTCACGGTCGGACCGGCCGCTGCCGGAGCGGTTTCAGCAGACGGACGGCATCGGCATTTGCGGCGTGGGGAACGGCTTCTTCGAGGCGTCCGGCATGCGACTGGTGCAGGGGCGGCGATTCGGGGACGACGATCTGCATCATCCGAATACGGTGGCGGTGATCAATGAGGCGGCGGCGCGGGCGTATTTCCCAGGGGAGAACGTGCTGGGGAAACAGATTCTGGGAGGCCGGGCGGCGGGGTGGAAGACGGTGGTGGGGGTGGTGGGCGATGTGAAGAATCGCGGGTTGAATCGCGCGACGGCGCCCGAGGCATTCGTGAACGACCCCACGCAAATGAATCAGGGCGACCTTTTGTTCGTGGCCCGGACGCTGACAGCGGAGCCTGGCGTGGCGCGCGCGCTCGGCGACGAATTGCGGGCGTCGCACCCGGGGTTCCTGGCGAAAGTGGAAACGATGGACGAGACGATCGGGCAGATGTCCGCGGGTCCGCGATTCAATACGGTGCTGGTGGCGGCTTTTGCGGGACTGGCTTTTCTGATGGCGGTGATCGGGGTGTACGGAGTGCTGGCCTTTTCGGTGACGCAGAGGCGCGCGGAGATCGGCATTCGGATGGCGCTGGGGGCGTCGCCGGGGGCGGTGCTCGGAATGGTGATGAAGGAAGGCGCGCTGCTGGTGGCGTTGGGGACGGCGGCCGGGGTGGGCGGGGCGCTGCTACTCACGCGATATCTGGCAACGCTGCTGTACGGGGTGGCGGCGAGGGACCCGTTGACGTATGTGGTGGTGGCGGGGGTGCTGGCCGCGGCGGCGGGCGTGGCGAGTTTCCTGCCGGCGCGCCGGGCGGCGGTGCTGGATCCTCTGGTGGCGCTGCGGCACGAGTGGTGAAATTGGGCGGTCTACTTGAATAGAAGCTGGGCGAAGGTATAGAAGCTCCGTAACTTTTCGGGAAACGGGCGTAGGGTGCGACAGCCCTTGTAGATCACCTTAGTTCTTCGATGGTCTCTGCGCGCGGTCTATGACGAGGACTTCGACCGGGCCTTTCCATGATTCGAGACGCAGGCCGAGTTGCTCTTGCAGCGCCGCGAAGATTGATGGGCCGTCGTTATCCGCTGGTGGAGCAAGTTCCGGTGTCTGGGTGGAGCGGATCTGTGCTGCCGGTTCCTGACTCACGCCCCACTTCAACTCGAAATCGTATTTGCCGTCCAGCCCGGTCTTGTCGATCACGCGCCGCCCTAATTCATTGGAGAGGTTGAGCGCGAGCATTCCTAAGGCCACGGCCTGGCCCTTGATCGTTGCACGGCCTATTTTACGTATCAGGCCTCTGGGCTCTGTGGACTCCTGGATTTTCGGTCCGCCCTTGTTCACGACGAGCGCATACACCGCCTGCTCCTTGGTCTCGGGGTGGAGCGCCAATTGGAAGCGGTCTGCCAAAAGGCTCTTGATGCCCTCGAATATCTTGCGCCGATCATTTGCGAGATCCGGTCGGGTCTGGGCCTTCGAGGTCTCGGTCCGTGCGTCGATATCGAACCGCTCCTCGTCGACCCATTGGCTCTCGCCAACAATTTGAAACGGGCGCACGTCGTAAGCAAGGGATATGAGGTTCTTTAGACTGGCTCCGGTGACCTGAAGACCACCGCCGGGGAGAGGGCGGATCAACATACCCGTTACGTCCGGTGCACTCGGCTTCACCGAAGCTACTTCAAACGTCGATTGAGGTGTTACTGACGTTTGGCCACACACCTCGCCGACCGTACATAAACAAAGGATCACGAGCCGTGCCGTCCTCATCCTGACTTCCTTCGTTCTCTACGCCAAGCGATTCGCATAATCCGCAGTGGCGCGTCCACTACCGTATTGGACCTTTTGTTGTAGAGACGAAACGACGGCTCCAAACGTGGAGGACGGTTTTTGCAAGTCAGCCGTATTTTGTCGTAACTCGGGGATGACCGGGCGGCCTTAGCGGCGCGGTGTGTAATCGTGCCAGACGTACTCCAAGGCCTGCGGAAGACTATTGTCGATCACCTTCCTCTGGGTGTGGCCCGCCTCCTTGGAATAGACGAACTGGTAGGCGTAGCCTTTTTCCTTGAGGACTTTGGCCAGGCGGGAGTTGGCCGTGACCCAATTGCGGCGGCCTTCGGAGGGCGTCTTGGAGCCGTTATCGTTCTCAGAAACCTGAATCCACAATCGAAACGGCTTCTTTTCGCCGGAGGGGAAGAGGTGCTCGATGTATTCGTAGGCGCCGAGCGGAGCTTCGGGTCCGTTGCGAAGGTTTACGAAAGTTCCCGAATAGGTGAGGATGCGGTGATAGAGGTCAGGCCGGAACCAGGCCATGGTCAGCGCGACGGCGCCGCCCGAACTGCCGCCCAGCGTCATGCGGGCATCGGGATTGCTGGAGAGCTTGATGTTCGCCTCCCGCTCGGCGCGCGGCAGGACTTCGGCTTCCACAAATTCCACGTACTTGGATGAAACCGTGTCGTATTCCAGGCTCCGTTCAGCGCCGCCGTTATCGATCATGACGGCCGCCATGGCGGGCAGGCGCTGGTCATAGATCATATTGTCGAGAATGGCCGGCAGATTGTAGCGCATGCCGTACGCGTCGGCGGAAACGATCACGGGAAGTTCGGCGCCGGCGTATCCGGCCGGAACATAGACGCAGACATGACGCTGAAAGCCGGCTGCGGTGCCCGGGTAGAACTTGCTTTCCGAGGAGTTCATGACGAACTCGATCACCTTGCCCTGGGGAACGCCGGCCCGTTGAGCGAGTTCGGGCGCCGTGGGATAGGCGGGTCCATTGGAATAGTCGCCATCGGCGAGGTTCTGTCCCCAGGCGGGGAGGGTCTTCAACCTGGCGATTTCGGAGACGTCCGCGGCGGATTGTTGTGGGGGAGTGCGCGGCGCGCCCCTGCCCCGCCCTGCTGCCGCGGCGTTGGCCGGTGGCGCAGGTGCGGGCGGCGGGATGCAGGGGACATTCGTCACCTGGGCGAACGCAGCGGGAATCAGGAGAAGAGCGGCAAAGAACTTCATTTGAGGACACCTCCAGGCTGGAACAATTACATCACTTTTCACTGCACTTCGACTGGCTGCGACGACGCGGCGACCTTGGCCTCATTGGCCTCGGTCACTACGCCGCGAAGATAGTATTTGCCGGGAGGGGCTCTCAGGGTGAGGCCGGCAGTGGTGCCGGTTGAGAGCTTGGTGTAGGTATCGTCCTTCAACTTGAAATCGATCTCACATTCCTTGCCGGTGACGAAACTGCCGGCGGCGTCGAAGAGGGCGGCGATCACGGTGAGTTTCTCCGTACGGATGCCGGAACGATGGACCAGCTGCAAGTGGGCGACGTCCAGGTGCAGTACGACATGCAAGCCGGACTCACCGGGAGCCGTTGCCGCGGGCTCGGTGGAGAAGGTGAGAGGGACCTCGTCCAGAGTCTCGGTGGAGAGCATTTCGCGATCGATGCGGCGCTCGGCGGGGGCGGGGCCGGCGGGCTTGACGGCGGCGGAAAAATAGCCGGGCCGCGCCTGCACATCGTAGCCGCGGTTTTCTTTCAGGCGAACTTTGAGGGTGTGATATTTGCCATCGGGTTCTCCGCGGGGTATGAACTCGAAGGAGTAGGAATATTCGGGCAGAAGGCCGAGTTCGCGAAAGCCGAGATCGAGATCGTTATTGCTGTGGAAGAAGAGGCCGCCGGTGCTGAGGGCGAGGACGGCCATGGTGTCGTTGCTTTCCCATTGCGGCCGCGTGCCCTGGCTCTGGCGGGCAATCATGGAGCGGACCGGCATACCGCCGCGAGTGATTCCCATGTCCTGGGTATAGAGGCCCTTGGCATCGAGCGAATTGATCACCACACTGCCGCGCAGGGCATGGTTGACGATGTCTTCGCGTTCGAACTCCAAGGTGCCGGAGAGGAAGCCCGAGGACGCCATCAACAGAACCCGCTTACCGGGCAGGGTGGCCATGTAGTCCACGACGTTGCGAATGGAATTCAGGGCGATGACAGAGTTATTCTTCACGCTCTCCCAGGCGCCCAGGGCGAGAGATTGGATGGTGCGGGGACAATCGCGGTCTGTGCGCGGGTCGCGCCGTTGACAGAGGCCGCACTGCATGGCTTCGGCGACTTTGACGGGGAGGAGCGTGGGGTCCCGATTGTTGGAGATGGCGTAAGCCTCGTAGGCGGTGAGGTTGGGGCAGGTGGGGAGGGATGCATTGCGGGTGGCGACGCTGAGGCGGTCGAGGGCTTCGTTGAGTTTCGCCATGTCGGAGGTGAAGGGCACGATCTGGCCTTTGGTGAGGAAGAAGATGGCCACAAGGTCACCTGGGGAGACACCTTGGGAGAGGAATTTTTTGGCGGCGATGCGGGCCGGGATGAGGTCGCCCGGTCCCATGCTGAGGTCGTCAAAGAGGATGGCCAGGTAACGGGCGGCGCGCGTGGAGGCCGTGGATGTGGCGGGTGCGGGCGGGCCGCTCGGAGGCGCGGCGGCGGCGGTCCGCTGGCTGGCGGTCTCGGCGGTGAAGGCCGTGATCTCGCGGGGCTTGCCGCCGTCTTCGACGACAAAATCGTCGCGCGTGAGTCCGCCGACGGAGTGTCCGCGGCTATCGCGGACCACCGCTCCTACTTCCACGAGCCGGGTCTCGGTCTTGAGGACGTATTGCGCGCGCGGCGCCCAACTGGAAGCGCGGAATGTCACCTCGTTAGGCGGAATATTCTGTTGCGCAGGCAGAAAAACGGCGAGACCGAGCAGGACAGACAGGCGGCGGAGAGGCACCCCTTCTCTTTAACATATAGCGGCTCGGGAGTGGACTGAGACGGGGAGCGCGCTAATCGCGATCGCCATCGACTGGCGTAAAACGCAGTTCCTCGGCGGCCAGATATTCGCCTTCCCTGGGACCGGAGAACTGGATGTAGGCGATCCTGCCCGCCTTTACGGTCATGCGGAAGATCGGGACCGGGTCGCCTGGCGCTTTGCGGCCCGGAATCGATTCCAGACTGGCGCGGTCCACCAGCTTGCCTTCGGCATCGAAGGCTTCGAGGAGAGCGGGTGTTCCGGTGGATCCCCAAAAAGCGACGGTGACCGAAGAGGCCGGCCTGGCGAACGTAGCGCGGACCGGAATAGGCTCCGCCGCCATGGCGCAGACGATTCCCTTGCGACCGGTGGTGAGGTGGGTGAAGAACATCAGCATGCCCTTCGCTTTGGTCTGCTGGGGTTCGCGGGAGAGCGTGAACACGACGCCTTTTTCCTCCCAGCGCGGCACGCGATTGGCCTTGCTGTCAGCCAGCAGCGGCACGGCGTTTTTGAAGTCCACGACGACATCTTCGGCAGCCCAGGCGCAAGCGACGGCGCCGAACAGCAACAGGGCTCGCAGGGCCGCTCCGCGCATCATGCTTTGGTCATCTCGAGGCCCGACATCGTGCCGGTGGAAGAGGCAAACTTGCCGGTCTCTATCCCGATGCGCTGGAGCATGGAAACGAACAGGTTGGGAAGCGGATAGTTCTGGCCGCGGTCGAACGCCAGGTGGCCTGCATGCCGGAAGCCGCCGCCCGCCAGCAGCACGGGCATGTTGGTGGTGGAGTGGGCATTGGCGTCGCCCAGGTTCGAGCCGTAGAGGATCATGGAGCGGTCCAGCAGTGTTTCGCCGCTCTCCTGAATGGCCTGCAATTCCTTGAAGAGATCCGCCAGCAGACGCATGTGCCAGGAATCGATGATGCGGAGTTGGGCCAGCTTCGCCTCGGATTTGCCGTGGTGCGAGAGGTTGTGATAGCCGTCGCTGATGGTGGCCCCTCGGATCTCCACTACCGGTGTGCTCACGCTATCGAGCATCAGAGTGACCGCGCGGGTGGAGTCGGTTTCAAAAGCCAGGCGGACCAGGCGGTACATGTTGGCGACCTTCGACATGTATTGCGCCGGACTGGTGGGATCCTGCGGTTCGGGATCCTTCACCACCGGTTTGGGTTTGCGCTCCCAGCCTTTGGATTGCTGCAGGCGATTTTCCAGTTCGCGGACGCTGGTGAAGTACTGGTCGAGACGCGCGCGGTCGGCTGAGCCCACGCTGCTTTCGAGGTCGCGGACCTGGTCCGCCACGGCGTCGAGAATGGAGCGGCCGGTGTCCAGTTCGGCGATTTTTGTTTCGACGTCTTTCGGGCTGCCCTGAATGAACATCGGGCGGAAGACGCCGGCGGCGCTCTGTTCGGGCGGGATCGCCACTCCGTTTCCGGTCCACGAGAGCGAGCGGGCGCCGGTGTTGACGGCCAGGGTGAGAGAGGGAAATCGCGTCTGATTGCCGATGCGTTCGGCGATGTACTGGTCCAGCGAAATGGTGTTGCGGAACGAACTGCTGGCCGGGTGCGGAGCCGCCGTCAGAAAGCTGATGTCGGCAGGGTGTCCGCCATCCACATTGGGGTGCGAAACGCCGGAGAAGACGGTGAAGTGCTTGCGGTAGTCCTGCAGGGCTTTGAGGTAGTTCGATGGCGTGTAGTCCGCGCCGGCATTGGCGGGGAAGAACTCACCCGGCAGCAGACCCAGGTTGTTGCAGATTGCGAACATGCGGCGCGGCGCGGCGGCGGATTGGGCACGGGCCCGGGCCGGAACCATGGCATCCAAGAGCGGCAGCCCTAGAGCCACTCCGACTCCGCGGAGCATTGTGCGGCGGGATATCGTGCGATCCAGCATAGTGACTCTCCCTGTCATTTGTTCCGGAAGAGATCGCTTTCCACGATCCCGTGAACGATGTCGCGAACTCCGTAAGCGGAGCCGCGGGTCTTATCGAGAATTTCTTGCACCTGCGTGCGATCCGAGAAACCGATAGGCGCTCCGGTGCCATAAGTAACCAACTGGCCGACCAGATTCGCGGCCACCGTTCGCTCGCCGCGACTCAACAGGAGCTGTTTAAATTCGCGAATGTCTTTGAATGTCCGTCCATCGGTCAGCGCGCCGGCGGAATCGACCGGCAGCCCGTAGTGGAAGGCGAAGGGCTGGCCCGACAGGCCGATGCCGGGTTCGGGCTTCACATTTTCGGCGAAGGCGCGATACCGTTCTCTCCACCCGCCCATGACGTCGAAGCTTTCGAGCGCAAAGCCGGGGGGATCGATGGTGCGATGGCAGGAGGCGCAAGTCGCATCGGCGCGATGACGATCGAGCTGCTGGCGAATGGTGACCGCGCCGCGGATATCCGGTTCGAGAGCGGGTATGCCCGACGGCTGCACGAAGTGAGAGCCCAGGATCCGTTCCATGATCCAGACGCCGCGGAGAACGGGTGACGTGGTCGTGCCGTTGGCCGTAACCTTGAGTACGCTTGCCTGAGTCATGATTCCGCCTCGAACGGAATCTTTCGGCAGCGTGACTTTGCGCATCGCCACGCCCGTGATTCCGGGAATGGCGTAGTGGTTTGCCAGACGCTCATTGAGGAACGTAAAGTCGGAATCGACGACGGTACGTGCCGGGAGATTCCGGTTGAACATTTCCCGAACGTAGAGCCGGGTCTCTTCGACGGCGGCGAGCTTCAGGGGGTCGTCCAGTTCGTAGTCGTTGTAGAGCGTGGAGGAGGGCGAGCTGTCATCGATCTTGCGCAGGTCGAGCCAGTAGTCGGTAAAGGCGTCGATGAAGCGGCGGGACTTGGGATCGTTGAGCAGGCGATCGGTCTGCGCCCGGAGAACGTCGGGGCTGCCGAGCTTGCCTTGCGACGCCAAGGCGCGCAGCTCGGCGTCCGGCGGGGAGTTGGAGAGAAACAAGGACAGGCGCGTGGCGAGGGCGTAATTGTCGAGCCTGCCCGGGGCTTCCTGAACGTACAGGTAGGCTGGTGAACAGAGGATCGCGGAGTAAGTGGAGATCAACGATTTGGTGAAGCCGTGACCCAAATCGAACTGTTGATTGAAGAGCGCGAGGAAGCGTTTGGCGTGAGCTTCTACCACGGGCCGCCTGTAAGCACGCGCGAGAAAGCCGCGGATCAGGCGCTCGGCGTCCTCACGCGGATGGTCGCTGCCCACCTCCACCGCGACATCCTGCGTTCGCGGACCGAAGCGGCCGCGGCCTCCGCCACCTGCGCCAGGCGTAGGAGGAGGGGCCAGGACCTGAACGGTCACGCCGCCCATTTCGCCTTTTTCGAGACGGCGCATGGGCAGGTCGCCGAACAACAGGCGGTATCCGGCGGCGGGATTCGGGTCGGCAAGAGGGCCTTCCACTTCGAGCCACTGGAAAGCGACTCCCGGCATCCCGTCCGGCTGCGCGAGTGGATTCACATACTCTTCCTCGCTGCCATTCACGCGGGTTCGGAAGAGTCGCATGGGGTCGGTCTGAATGGCTTCATTCGGACTGAGCAGGACTTCCACTTCGTGGACGGACGGTTCGGGTGTGAAATCGAACGTGGCCAGCGGGCGGGATTGGCCGGAGCTTTGCGCATAGACGCCGATCGGCTCGTTGCGGCGGCCGCGCCAGACTTCGTCCGGATTGGGGCGGTGGTAAGTGGGCTCGTACAGGTAGGCCACCTTTTCAGGGCCGAACCCGGTGTAATTCCAGTGGTCGATGCCGCCGCCACTCACCCAGATGGTGTAGCCTTTGACGCGGATGCGGTAACGGCCCGGGGCTGGAAACCGGAAACTGCTCCAGCTAAATCCGCCGGCATCGGAGAAGATGCTGGAGACGCGGCCGACGGCCTCCCGCTCCTTGGTTTCCGGGCTCGAAATGGGGCTGCGGCCGGCGCGAACGTCGGGCTGAGCATGCGAGTCGAGGACGGGGAAGTTCAGACGGTCCGTGCGCGTATTGCCCTCGCGCGGCCGGTAATTGCGGAGTGAGGGCTCCTCTCGCGCATAAACGCGAGTGGTGGTGGCGGGCGACTGGACGAGTTTCGCGGCCATGGCTTCGCGCAGGGCGTAATCGGCGGAACTCATGTAGCGGGAGAGTTGGACGTGAGAGACATCGAGAGCGCTGCCCACTTTGTTGTAACGCCAGGCCTCGCCATCCTGCGGCAATTTGGATTTGATCTGGACCCAGGGGACGTCGAGCAAGTCGCGCAAAGCGTTTTCGTATTCGTAGGCGTTCAAGCGGCGGAGTCCGGCGCGGCCGCGTTCGGTGGTGACGCTGTGTTCGTATGCCGTGAGCGCGGCGCTCAGACCATTCACGAACTGACCGGTGGCTTCGGCGGGCGGCCGCGGAATCGGCGGCGGCGGCATCTCAGCCGCGGAGACGCGGTCATGCACTTTCACCCAAGTGGCGAAGTTGTCCGGGTTCGCGGGTTCGTAGCTGAGTTTGGCGAGGTCGAGATGCGCGGCGGGAGCGGAGCCGCTGTGGCACCCGGCGCAGTTTTTCTGAATGAATGGCTCGGCGCCGGCGAAGGGAATCGCGGCGTTGGCAGTGAAAGCGAAAAGTCCAATCGAAAGGATGAGGGGCGCCGTGATACCCAGGTTTTGCGCCATGGCTCCCATCAGTATAGTACGCACCGATGCGGCATCAGATGGCAGACGGCGGCGCCTCGGCTAGCGGCTTTCTTCGAATCGCCAATCGAGAGCATCCCACCGCGCCGATTGAGTAGAAAGTGAGGCGGAGAAGCGGCAAGGTATAGATACTCCAATTTGCGCCCGCCTGGAGATCTAAGATTGTCGACTTTGTTGCCTGCACCTCCCAGAAGACGACGTGTTCGGGGCCGAGAACCAGCTTTTGCAAATACCAGAGAAGACCGGCGATCCATACCCACTGCGCAGTGACAGTCCGCGTCAAGAGATAGATGGGTCCATGTTATAGAGCGACTCGCGAGCCGAGGCTACTACAGCGTAGGTTTCGAAACCGGATTCCAGCACCGCAGTTCCGAAGACTGCGATTGCCACATTGGCAATGAGCGCCGCTAGTGTGGCAGCCGTCCTCAATGGCGGAAGCCAATTCCGTCAGCGGTATCCAACTGACGCCAGCCCATGGCGCCGATTCCCTGGATCTCCGGATACTGATCCGCCCACTCCCGATACAGCGTTCCCAGAGCGGGCCCGCCCATGGCTCCGACGTCGCGTAAGAGCGCCGAGACATCCGCTCCCGACAGGGCCGCGCAGTGGCAGAGGAGCGAGAGGCCGATGAGGACATCGCGGATATCGTGACCCGTCACGTCGACGATGACGAAGGCCGTGACCGCCGTGCGGGCCAGGGACGGAGAGTGATCCCGTGCCGCCAAAACGGCGGCGCGCAAGCCGAAGAGGCCGAGCTTTCCCGAACTGGCGCGGTCGATACGGGAGCGCAGCCAGCGGCGCTGCGCCTCCGTGGCGGCCAGGTATAAATCGCAGAGTTCTACGCACCGCTCAAACCAAGGCTCGCGCTCTTCATGGACCGGCAGCAAGGGCTCGACCGCGGCAATGAACGGGTCGCCGGCATCGCGCCGCATCCGATCGCGGTCCCAGGAGGATTCTTCCTCGCGACGAAGTTGACCGAGCTGCGCTCGGTTGGACGGACGACGGAAAGCGATCGTCCATCCTACTCGCGGGGCGACAGCGAGTAGGAGCGGTCCCAGTAAGGCATGTTGCCGATGGAATCTCCTGTGATGGCGATCTCCACCCGGCGATTCAACTCGCGGCCTTCGGGAGTGGCGTTGGAGGCGATGGGACGGGAGTTGCCGACCTCGCGGACAACGATTTGCGCCGCAGGCACGCCGGCCTGGATGAGCGCCATGCGTACGGCTTCACCTCTGCCGAGGGCTTCGCCATTTTCATCCACTTCCACGGTCAGTCCGGGATGACTGCGCAGGATGGAAGCGACTTGTCCGACGCGGCTCACCACGGCCGGCTGTAGATTCCGTCCCGAGAAATCACTGGCCGGAATCGTGACCATCAGGCCGCGCGGCGTATCGGAAGTTTCGAGCGCGCAGGCGCCGAGTTGCTGATAGAGAGCGATGCGCGAATCGCGTTTCCGCGCATTCAGGTTCTCGGCCGGAGCCAGCGGTACGATTACCTGCTGAGGCGGGGCGGGCGCGGCTTGCACCTGCGGAGTTGCCGCGGCCTGCGCTTCGGCCTGCTGGCGCGCCATCCGTTCCTGATCCAGCATGGCGCGATCGGCCGACGACTGGGCGCGCGCGGTCTGCGCCTCGGCTTCGGCTTGAATCAGACGCTGCCGGTCTTGCGCCGCTTGAGCGGTGGCCGATGCAACCTCGGCATCCTGTTTACGCTTGACGGTGATGACGCGGGCATCTTCGGCCGTCTGGGCGGCTTCGCGAGCGTCCTGAATCGCGCGGCTCCGGTCGGAGTGCGTCGACTCCAAAGCCTGAGCGCTGCGCAGCAGTTCCTGCGCTCGGGCGAAGGTGTCGGAAGCATACTGGGCCGCGCCCATGGCTCCGGCAATCTGCACGGCATTCTGCGCCTGGTACAACTCCACCATCTCCTCGTACTTATTCATGGAAACGGTGGGACCGTTGCCTTCCGCGGCGATCAGGTCCGCCGGAACCTGGTACGTGTACTCGCCGCGCGGCAGCAGATCGTACTTCGCCTGAATCGGTTCGATCTTGCCCACCGTGTCGGGGCGAATTTCGTTCTCCATGACCACGACGTCGCTGGGCTGCCGCACCGCGGCGTAGGGTTCGGCGGTCACGATCAGACCGAAGGCCTGGAGGTCGGTAGTGACGTGGAGTTTGGCTTTGTCGGAGCCGCCCGCCAGGATTTCGCCGAGATTCTTGGCGTGGCCTTCCGGCGTGATGGCCCACAACACATAGGTGAGGTATTCGTGGCCGTAGCGGGTGGGCGGCTTCAGACGGTCGAAGTGGGCGTCAATGTCCACGCGACCGGCTTTGGATTCCACATCTGCTGCGCCTTTGGCTTCCGGCAGCAGCACGGTGCCGCGGAAATCGATTTGCGTCGGCTGGCCGCTGCGATACTGGTAATTGACCGCTTTTACCGTGCGCTCAATCACAGTCACGCGGTAAAGGGGAACATTTTGCCCGGAGGGACGAGGGGTCTGGCACCAGCCGATCCCCGCATTGAGAAACGCAAGAGCGATGATTCCAGGAGCCTTGCCTGTCATTACAATTTCTCCTTCAGGATGTGGAGAATTGCACTTCGGATGCCATTGAATAAGATTGATGAGGGGAGGGGAGCTTATTGGGGTGGGTGGAGGGATTCGAACCCTCGGCCACCGGAACCACAATCCGGCGCTCTACCAAGCTGAGCTACACCCACCGTGTGACTGGAGACTTCTTATTCTAACAAACTTTGGCTTACATTCCCGCGCGCTTCCACAACTCATCCACCTTCTTCTTCACTCCGCCATCCATTTCGATGACGCCGGGCCACGGCCGCGTGAAGCCCTCGCCGGGCCACTTCCTGGTCGCATCCACGCCCATTTTCGACCCGTAATTCACCAGACGGCTGGAATGGTCCAGCGAATCCACCGGCCCCATCACAAACTGAATGTCGCGCTCGGGATCGATATTGTTGAGGGCTTTCCACGCCACTTCCCGATAGTTCTGCACATCCACATCTTCGTCCACCACCACGATCACCTTGGAGAACATCGCCTGACCCGTACCCCAAATGGAGTGCATCACCTTGCGCGCGTGGCCGGGGTACGACTTGCGGATGGAGACCAGAATCAGATTGTGGAACACGCCCTCGGGCGGCATGGCGATGTCGCGGACTTCGGGCAGTTGCAGGCGCATGAGCGGCAGGAAAATGCGCTCAATCGCCTTGCCCATGTAGTAGTCCTCCATAGGCGGCGGACCCACGATGGTGGTGGCGTAGATCGGGTCCTTGCGCTGCGTCACGCATGTCACATGGAAGACGGGATACTCGTCGGCCAGCGAGTAGAAGCCGGTGTGATCGCCGAAGGGTCCCTCAGTGCGCAGTTCGCCGAGCTCCACATACCCTTCGAGGACGATCTCGGCCTGCGCCGGCACTTCCAGGTCCACGCTGTGGCACTTCACCATTTCGACGGGAGTCTGGCGCAGGAAACCGGCGATCATCATCTCGTCGAGGTCGGGCGGCAGCGGCAGAATGGCCGAGTACATCACGGTGGGGTCGGCGCCGATCGCCACCGCCACGTCCATGCGGGTGCGGCCGTGTTTTTGCATGCGGCGATAGTGTTCCGCGCCCTGTTTGTGGGTCTGCCAGTGCATGCCGGCGGTGCGCTCGTCGAACACCTGCATGCGATACATGCCGCAATTGCGCTTGCCGGTATCGGGATTGCGTGAAAACACCAGCGGCAGCGTGATGAAGCGGCCGCCGTCCTCCGGCCAGCATTGCAGCACCGGAAAATCGAGCAGCGAGAAGCCCTCCGTGCGCACCACTTCCTGGCACGGCGCCTTACTCACCATCTTTGGGAAAAATGCGCCCATTTCGGCCAGTTTCGGCAGCATTTTCAGCTTGCCCATCAGCCCCTCAGGCATGCGCATTTCCAGGAACTCGACAATGCGCGCGGCAACCTCGTCCACCGACGCGACTTCGAGCGCAATCTCCATCTTCCGCAGGGAGGCCATCGAATTGATGAGCACCGGCACCGTATAGCCCGTCGGTTTTTCAAAGAGGAGCGCGGGACCACCCTGCTTCACGGCCCGATCGGCGAATTCGGTAATCTCCAGAATCGGATTCACTTCGAACGGAATCCGCTTCAGTTCGCCTGCTTTTTCGAGCGCCGCGATGAACTCGCGCAGATCACGATATGCCATGGATAATCCGTATGGTACCAAGGCACGCACCATCAGTTATGATGGAATTTAATACCAAAACATCCTCAGGGAGATAGAATGTTCAACCGAGTAGCCTTCGTTACGGGTGCGAGCCGGGGAATCGGTAGGGCCATTGCCTTGACCCTATGCCGAGCCGGTTTCGATATCGTGGTCGCCTCGCCGGAGATCGAAAAGAACGAAGAGGTCGCCGAGGAGATTCGCGCCTGCAGTGGAGAGGCCATGACGGTCAACCTGGACGTGACGTCGCCCGAGTCCGTCAAAGCAGCCTTCGGCAAAGCCATACAGGACAAGACACGCATCGATGTCCTGGTGAATAACGCGGGCATCACGCGCGACGGCCTGGCAGTCCGCATGAAGCCCTTCGATTGGGACCTGGTGATGAAGATCAACCTGAGCGGCGCGTTCCTCTGCACGCAGCAAGTGCTGCCCGGCATCATGAAGAACCGTTGGGGGCGCATCGTCAACATCTCGTCCGTAGTGGGGCAGGCCGGTAGCGCCGGACAGGCCAATTACGCCGCGTCGAAGGCCGGTCTCATCGGCATGACGAAATCGCTGGCGCAGGAAATGGGCAGCCGCAACATCACCGTCAACGCCATCGCGCCCGGTTACATCGATACGGACATGACCCGCGCGCTTCCCGACGATCTGCGTCAAAAGATGCTCGCGGGCGTGCCGCTCTCCCGCATGGGCAAGCCCGAAGATATCGCCTCCGCCGTGAAATTCCTGGTCAGCGAAGACGCCTCGTACATCACGGGACACGTGCTTGCCGTGAATGGCGGAATGTATATGTAGGGAGCGATCAGCGAGCAGCTTTCAGCGATCAGCTTTCAGCTTTCAGCTAAAACACCTTCTATGAAGGATTTTCACGAATTGATGGTGTGGCAAAAGGCGCACCAGTTGACACTCTCGGTGTATGTGGCGACGGCTGCATTTCCTGTTGAGGAACGGTATGGTCTTACGAGCCAACTTCGGCGGTCGTGCGCGTCGGTGCCTGCGAATTTGGCGGAAGGATGCGGGCGCAATGGAGATGCGGAATTGGGACGGTTTTGTTCCATCGCCTTGGGATCGGCGAGCGAGGTCGAGTACCACCTGCTGCTGGCACGAGATCTGAATCTTCTTAATCCTGTCGATTACGCCGGACTCAACGCACAGACTGTCGAAGTGAAGCGTATGCTCGCTGGCTTGATGCAGAGGCTGAGTGCTGACCGCTGACAGTTTCTCAGCAGTATGGCTCGGGATGTACGGTCACGTCGGCTTCCGGGGCCACTTCGTGAATGGCAGCTTCCACGGTCTCGGTCAGCAGGTGCGCTTCCGTGAGCGACTGGTCTCCATCCATCAAAGCGTGGAGATCGATGAATAGCACGGGACCGGAATAGCGCATGCGCAGATTGTGGCAATTGCGCACGCCCGGCACCACTTCAACAGCCGCCAGAATGCGCTCCTCCATGCCTTCCGGTGCGCGGTCCATCAGCGCGTCAATGGTCCGTCGACCCAGTTGCACGCTCACCCAGACCACCAGGATGCAGACGCCCAATGCCGCCACCGCGTCGGCATTCTGCAAATAGGCGGCGGGCGGATACCACTCGCCGGCTTTGACCGCAGCCAGACCCAGAATCACCACAGCCGAACTCCAAACGTCGGTCTGGAAGTGCAGCGCGTCGGCTTCCAGTGCCTGGCTTTTGAATTTCCGGGCCGCGCGCGCCAGCACACGGGAACGGGAAATGTCGATCGCGATCGAAGTGAGCATCACCCCGAACGACCAGCCGGTCACTTCGATTGCCACATGGTGTGACAGCAGGCGGAGCGCGGCTTCCCGCACGATCCAGCCGCACGTGATCAACAGCAGCAGCGTTTCGCCCAAGGCGGAGAGGTTTTCGATTTTGCCGTGACCGTACAGATGCGTGCGGTCCGCCGGACGCCCGGAAATCCGCACCGCCACCAGGGTCATGCCGGCGGCCACCAGATCCAACCCGGAATGCGCCGCCTCCGCCAGAATTCCCAGGCTTCCGGTGGCGATCCCTACGATGATCTTGAAGGCCGTGAGCCCGACGGCGGCCAGGAGCGAGGTCAGCGCGGCGGACTGTTTCTCGCGTTCCTCAAATCCAGGAACGGCAGGCACCTTGTCCACCAGCCTATCACGCGGTTCTCAGTTCTCAGAAGTGATAACTACTCAAACATCTCGGCCAGCACGCGGCCCACCGACCCGCTGGGGGTCTCCACGTGGAGGATGTTGGCGAGCGTGGGCGCGATGTCGTTGACCACGACCGACTGGTCGTAGCGGCCGGCGCGAATTCCCTGCCCCAGGAAAATTATCGGGACGTGCGTATCGTAATCGAACGTCGTGCCGTGGCTGGCGTGCGACGTGGTATTCAGCCAGTACGGATCCAGCAGAAATTCCACGTCGGCGCCGCGCGGCGCATAGTATCCGTTCATCACCATGCGTCCGCTGGGATCGGGGAGCACGGCGCCGGTCATCAACTGCTCCCGGGTGAAGACCCGCGAGACATGCGGAACGGTCGCCAGCGCCTGAGCGGCCACTCGAGCCACCTCGGCGCGATCCAGATTCTGTGCCGCGATCTGCGTCTGGTTCAGATACATGGAATGCTCTTCGCTGTCGCTGATCCAATCGAAATTCCCGTACTTCGCGCGCAGCGCCTTCAACACAGTCTCGGTCACCAGTCCCTTGACCAGACGACCTCCGGGCATGTGACGCGCCGCGTTCACTTCCGGCACCGGACCGCCGCCATGATCGGCCGTCATCACAAAGAGGACGTTCGCCAGACCCACCTGCCGGTCCAGGGCCTGAAAGAGCTTTTCCAGCAGGACGTCCGAGCGGACCGAAATCTCGTGGACCTCCGGCGAGTCCGACCCGTACTCGTGGCCGATGTAATCGTTGGACGAGAAGCTTACCGTGAGGACGTCGGTGTCCTCATGCTTCCCGAGTTGCTCGCTGACGAGGGCCTTTTCGGCGAAGCTCTCGATCATCTCGTTGCCATAGGGACTAGCGGCGAGAGCCGAGTAGAGCGCCGGCGTGGCCTTCGGCATGGTGTGCTGCAGCCAGGTCTGGCCCAGGTATTTGTCGGCGGGGCGGGCGTCGTTGAAGGCCTTCACCCAGGCCGGGACGTCGGCGAAATAGTAGGTGCTGCTGACGAAGTTCCCGGTTTTGTTGTCCAGCCAGTAGGCGCCGTCGGCCATGTGTCCCGCGGGAAGAATGGCGGCACGGTCTTTCAGCGAAATGCCGACGACATGCGATTTGCCGCCGTCGGCCATCTTCAGTTCGTCGCCCACGGTGCTCACCAGCAGCCGCTGTGGCGAAGAGCCGTCGCCGCCCGGTCCACCGAGGAGTTTCGTGCTCTGGTCCGACACACTCGTCACCACGCGGCCTTCGGACCGGTCGTACCACTCGTTACCGATAATCCCGCTCTCCGAAGGCAAAGCGCCTGACAGGAACGTGCTGTGACCGACGGCCGTAACGGTCGGGAAGTGCTGATAGTGGGCGCTGGTGAACACCGCGCCATCCTTCAATAGGCGGGCAAAGCCGGCATGATACTCGGCTCGGAACCGGTCCAGGTAATCGTACCGGAACTGGTCGAAAACTACGGCTACTACGAGCTTGGGTTTCTTGGGCGCGGCGGAGAGCAGAGCGACGGCCGCTAAGGCGCACAGCAGGACTTTCCTCATGGGTAAATCTAAGGCTATCACGCCAATATCTCGGATTCGTGATGGCCGTGTAATCGCCATCCGCTAGACTGGGCCGGCACGTATATGAGATGGGCTGTGTCAAGGCGCTTTACACCGGGACGGTCCGGAAACTGTCCACACAATGTACAGTACCGGGAAAACCCCTCTGTAACTCGCTGATTCTATGAGAATGGCGATGCGGCAGTCCAAGTGCTTTATTCAGAGCAAGATCTAGTCGGAGGATCTGGCAAATGCGAACCGTAACCAAGACGACCGAGCGAAGAAGCAAAGCCCGATTTCCTTTTCAACGCGAATTGCGCTACAAGCTGCTGGAGGACAACACGATTGTGGCCTCAGGCAGCGGCGAAACGCTCGATATGAGCAGTTCGGGCGTCGCCTTCAGCATCAAGCAGCAGTTGAGGGAGGGTTCGTTCATCGAGCTTTCCATCAGTTGGCCTGTTTTGCTCGGGGACAGTTGCCCCATGCGGGTAATCGTCTTCGGCCGGGTCGTGCGCAGCACCGAAGAGAAGACCGTCTGCAGCATCGATAAGTACGAGTTTCGAACGCAGTCCCGCACCTTTCAGGCTACCGCACCGGTGCGCAGCGATAGTATGCTGCAGCGCTGGGCGGACGGCTATCGCCGAGAGAACCTGAAGGCGCGGGAGGCCAGTGTTTAGCACCGCGGCACAGGCGGCCACCCGCTCGCCTGTGTGCTTCCCTATGGGCTCGGGTTTACCGCCCGGGCCCACTTTTTGACAGGGGATCCGATCAGCAGCAACAACGGAAAGGACAGGTCTCGGAGCCTGTCCTTTTTTATTCCAATCCGGAAATATTGCCAATCCGGAAAATTTATGACATGATGCCAGCGTGCAGACAAACGCAGGTATCCATGGCGGTTTAAGGGAGCGTAAGCGGCGCGAGACGCGTGCAGCCCTGAGCCTTGCCGCCACCCGACTGTGTGTTCAGCGCGGATGGGAAAAGGTGACGGTGGACGACATCGCCGCGGCTGCCGATGTCTCTCCCCGGACGTTCCGGAACTATTTTTCCACCAAGGCGGAGGCGGTTGCCGCCGGACATCTGGAACGGATGCTGCGCATCGCCGACGACTTGCGGGCTCGTCCGCGCGGCGAGCCCTTGTGGACCGCGATCACCAATTCCGTAGCCGCGCAGTTTGAGCCGCCGGCAGCGAAGAGTGAAGCGCTGCGGGACGCGCACCGCTGGGTGGAGCGAATTCGGTTTATTCTCACCGAACCGGCGATTCGCGGCGAGGTTCTGAAGGCATCCGCGGCGGCACAGGTGGAACTGGCCGAGGTGATCGCCCAGCGCGTCGGCGCAGTGCGCGCCCAAGACCTGTACCCTCAAGTGGCGGCGACGGTGGTAACCGCCGTTATCGGAACCGTGATGGACCGCTGGTTGCGCGACGGACCGTCCGGACCGATCGTTCCACTCTTGCGTGAGTCATTCGAACTCGTGGCAGCCGGTTTCCCGGAAAACGAGGCGAAAACCGATCCGTTGGCGGGGGTGGGCGATGCGCATTAGAGGAATCAATTTCGATACGGGGTTCATGAGCGCGGGGACCACGACGCGCGAACCGTTTGACGAACGGGTGGTGCAACGCGAGATGCAAATCATCCACGATGACCTGCATTGCAACGGAGTCCGAGTGACCGGAGGATATCCGGACCGGCTGGAGATTGCCGCCAAACACGCCGCCGCAGCGGGTCTCGAAGTCTGGTGGTGCCCGTTTACAAACAACCTGACCGGCGAAGAAGTGGTGGAGTTGGTCGCCGATTGCGCCGAACGCGCCGAGCGGCTTCGCCAGCGGGGTGCGGAAATCGTGCTCCTCACCGGGTCGGAGCTGAGCTTGTTTACCGCCGGTTTCATCCCTGGCGACAACCTGCAGGATCGTTTGACGGTCCTAGCAGACATAAGTCGCGTGCGCGCTCTGGTCCCTGGAATCCGGGCCGGCATGGACGCGCTGCTGGACAAGGCGGTTGCGGTGGCGCGGTCGCGGTTCGGGGGAAAGTTAAGCTATGCCTCGCTTCCTTTCGAAGGCGTCAACTGGGGGCGGTTCGACATCATCTCGACGGACGCCGGCTATCGGACAGGCCCGCTGGCCGCGCGCTTCCGTGAGGACATGCGCGCGTTTGCCGGTCAGGGCAGGGCGCAAGGAAAACCAGTGGCGATTACCGAATTCGGCTGCGCCGCATACCGCGACGCCGGTACTCTGGCCGACCGTGACGATGCAATCCTCGAGTGGGGTCCTGGCGCCCGGCCTGTCCGTCTGAAGCGGGACCTCACGCGCGATGAAGATGAGCAGGCCCGCTACATCCGCGAATTGGTGGACGTCTTTGAGACGGAGGGCGTGGACGCCGCATTCGTGTACACGTTCGCGCGTTACGATCTGGCGCACCGCCCGAACGCGCACGAAGACTTCGACAGGGCCAGCAAGGGCGTGGTTAAGGTGCTCGAGGGGCGGACCGGTGAGCGCTATCCGGACATGCCGTGGGAGCCCAAAGCCGCATTCAGCGCGTTCGCCGACTGCTATGGCGCGCTTGACCGCTAACCGGGGCGGCCGGATACCTGCGGATTACTTGTCGGAAGAGGGTGCTACGGAAGCGGGCTTGCTTTCGGATTTGCTTTCAGATTTGGACTCTGACTTGGATTCGCCTTTGGATTCGGACTTCGATTCCGATTTGGATTCCGATTTCCCGTTCGCATGGGACGGCGCGGGGGAATTTCCACCCTTGCCATAATCCGTGACGTACCAGCCGGTGCCTTTAAACTGGATAGCCGGGAGGGAAATCAACCGTTCCAGTTCCCCGCCACACTCGTCGTGAACCTTGAGTTGCTCGTCGGCGAAATGCTGGCGTACCTCGAAAATCTTCCCACATTTGTGACACTTGTAGTCGTAAAGCGGCATATTTCCTGGAACCTGATGCTGTTCTTATTATAACTAACTTTCCGGAAAGCCGTTCGTCTCAAAAGACAGGAACGAAATGATCCGCCGAGCATACATCATCGCGACGCTGGCGCTGGGGTTGGTGGCAAGCGCGGCGTTGAGCCTGCCCCGATGCTGCGGAATCGTCTCTTCCGCGCGCACCTTTCAATATTACTTCCACGACCTGAAACAGGGAGCCGCACCCTTGAGCCCGGTGGAGCGCTTCGTCTACAGCCTGGTTCTGACGCACGGTGTGACGCCGGAGCGCCACACCTAAGCAGCTACTGCCCTACCACTACTTCTTCTTGGTGACTCCGCCCTTTCTGCCGCCGGCAGGAGCAGCCACGCAGGGGGTGGTCTTCAGACCCTGGAGCTTTTCCTTGGGGGTGTCCATGGTCAGCATAAACGGGTCCTTGGCAAACGCCGTGGGTACGCCTTCCCAGTGGAATTCCTGGTTCAGTTCCGGCTTACCCGCGATCGCCGCATCCAACTTCAGTGTGACTTCCGCCGTCGGCGAATTACCGGGCAGCGGGATGGCCACTATGAGTTCCTTGGGACGGCAGGCCGGCTTGGCATCCACCAGCGTGCCGCGGAGCTGCGGCACCTGCGAATCCTTCAACTGGCCTTCGAAATACTGTTCGCCGTTCGTGTCGGCGAGCGCGCCCTTGATCTTCATCCACAGAGCCAACTGCGGGTTGCTCTTTTCGAACTCCGCCTGCTTCTCTTCAGAGATCTCGGTGGCGGTCTTCACCTTGAAGCCGTCCGGAGGCAGCGGGTTCGCCTTGGCGGTTTCCTTCAGCGCGGCCAGCCCTTCATCGCTGCCGTGCAGGTTGGTGTAGTAGCCATCGGCATACTTCTTGATGGTGTCGGCATTCGCGGAACCGCCGAGCGTGGGATCCAGCGTCACGGCGCGTTGGAATTCGTAAGCCGCCTGCGACCGCTTCTCGGGCTTCTCAGCACCCTGGCTGCGCATGCACAGTCCAAGCTGGTAAGCGATGGCCGAGTTCTGCGGATAAGTTCCCAGCGCCTTGGCGTAAGCCGCCTCACAACCCGCCCAATCCTTCTTGGCGAAGGCCTGGTTGCCGGGCAGCATCGCGATGCGCATCAGAGCGGCTTTGGCGGGGGGCTGCAATTGCTCGGTGCGCGCCTTGTTCCAATCGGCGTCGCTCACACCCTCGGGCTTGCGATTGTAATCCAGCAAAGTCTGTGCGGCCTTCATGCCAGTGGCCAGTTCTTCGGGGGTCGGGTCCGACACCTGCGTGATGGCGAATACCGTGGAAAACAGCGCGCGGATGGCATTTGGAGGACCGGCCTTAGGATCGGGAAAAACCGTGTCGACACCCTTGTTGATGATGTCCGCGGCCGAATCCACAGCCTTCGCCGGCTGCTTGGCCGCGGCGTAGGCCTGAATGTACAAAACCGAGCGATCGTCTTTATAGTCGGATTCGCCGTACTTCGATTTCCACGAATCCAGGTCGGCTAGTGCGCCGGCGCCGTCATTAGCAGCCACCTTCTTGCTGGCGCTCATGTACAGGTCGTATTCAGCGGTGTCCTTCCACTTCTTGCCGCCTGCATCCTGGGCGCGGGCGAATTGCACCGTACCGGTCATAACGACCGCGCTCAATACGGCGATAGCCGCCGTCCCGCTAAAGAATCTTAGGAATTTTTGCACGAGCTTCTCCTGCCTGTTTGGGTCTGTCGAATGGTGGGACACTTCGGTAATATACCGGAACCGATTTTCCGGTGCAACTCGCAGCAATGCAAGGCTCCTCATTACTGTTTCTTCTTGGTGCGCGGAGGCGCCACCGTACACGGCGACGTCTTCACCTGCACCTTGGCTTTTTCCGCTTCCATCGTCAATAAGAAGGGCGATTTGGTGAATGCCGTGGGCACCGCGCCTTCGAAATCAATGGTGCTGCCCGCTTCCGGCTTGCCGGTGAGCGGCGCATCCAGTTTCAGGACGATTTCGGTGGTGGCCTGCTGTCCCGGCATCGGAATGGCGACCAGCAATTCCTTAGACCGGCATTCCGGTTTGCCTTCCACCAGTACGCCGCTCAACGGCGGCACCGCCGAATCCTTCAGCGTGCTGGCGAAATACTGCTCGCCTCCATCGCCGGCCAACGCGCCCTTCACTTGCAGCCACAAGGACAACTTGGGATTGCTCTTGGCGAACTCGGCGTCTTTCTCTCCCTGAATCTCCGCCTGCGTCTTGATCTTGAAGCCGGCCGGAGGCAGCGGATTAGCCTTCGCCATCGCCTTCAAATCGGTCAGCCCTTCGTCACTGCCGTGGATCTTCGTGTAGAGGCCGTCCGCGTACGCCGGCAACTGCTTCGGATCCGTCTTCGGATCTCCCAGCGTCGGGTCCGTCACGGCCGCGCGTTCGAATTCGTATACCGCCTGCGAGACGATTTCCGGCTGCGTCTTTTGCAGGCAGACCATGTTGTTGGCCAGCTGATAGGCGATATAAGCGCTATCCGGCCGGTCCTGCAATGCCTTCACGTAGAGCGGTTCGGCGGCGGCGCAATCGCCCTTGGCTTTGGCCTGATTCGCGGGCAGCACATCGAGGTAGAGCATGGTGTGATCGGCCGCGCTGTCCAATTGGGTCCGCGCCTGAGTCCAGGCGGCGTCGGCAGTGGTCGACGGCTTGTTCTCCGGAACGAAGTAGGCCTTGGCTTCGGCCTTCAACTGCTGGGCGGAGGTCTTGCCCAACTCAATCTGTTCCGGCGTCGGGTTCGGCAGACCGGCCACGTTCACGGTGATCAGGAACAGGCAGTTCAGAATCTGGCGAGGCGCTTCCTTCGGGTCGTCGAACACGTTCTTGAGGCCCTTGGCCATCACCTGCGTGCCGTACTCCACCACCTTCGCGGCATTCGGCGGACTCAGCTTGGCATTCTCCTGCATATACATGTAGAGCCGCTGATCTTTCCAATCCGAGTCGGGGTATTTCTGCGTCCAGGTGTCCAGATCGGCGAGGGCCTTTTGCGGATTATTGCTGTTCTGGTCTTTCAGAACTTCGTTAAAAATGTCGTACTCGGCAATGTCTTTGACTTTCCGTTCTTTGGGAGCGGGAGTGCCGGCGGCTGCCGGTGCGGGCGTCGCGGCGGGTTGCTGCCCGGTTGCCTGGCCCCATGCGGGAGCCATTCCGGCGATCATTGCCACACTCAGCAATGCCACGCTCAACAAAGCCACTGCGATTGTGTCGCCCGAGATTCTTAAAAATTTATGCAAGTACGCCTCCTGCCAGTTCTTCCAAGGTTGAATAGACACTCGAATACCCAACCGGTCTGCTCTGCCAACATGGTGAGCAACAGATTCGACTCCGTTTTTGTCCGCCTGGTTCCGAATCACAAATCATAACAGATCAACGCTATGCTAGAAGTCGCTTCAGCCATGCACTCTATCGATCTGGCGGTTATTCTCGTTTACCTGGCGGGCATCACCTGGTTTGGCGCACGCTTTCGGACGGGCCAAAAGAGCCTCCGCGACTACTTTTTGGGAGGCCGGACGGCGCCCTGGTGGGCCATCAGCCTGTCCATTGTGTCGGCCGAAACCAGCACGCTCACCATTGTGGGAACACCCGCCCTGGCCTTCAACGGGAACCTGGGCTTTCTGCAGATTGTGGTTGGATACCTGTTGGCCCGTATCGTAATTTCAGCTCTGTTCCTGCCGCAGTATTTCCGAGGGGAAATGTTCACTGCCTATGAGCTGATGCGCCGCCGTTTCGGAGAGCGCATCCGAAAACTCACCGCCTCGATATTCTTAGTGACGCGAGCCTTGGCGGAAGGGGTACGCGTCTTCGCTATTTCGCTTGTGATCTCCATCGTGCTCGGAACCGGCGAAATTGCCTCCATCGTCCTGATTGTGGTGCTTACGCTTTTTTACACTTTCGAAGGTGGTATGACGGCGGTGATCTGGACCGACGTCGTGCAAATGAGCCTGTATGTCCTGGGCGCGCTGCTGAGCTTTTTCGTGATACTCGGAAAAATTCCCGGCGGTTGGGACCACGTTGCCGCGGTGGCGGGCGCCGCCCACAAGTTCACGATTTTCGATTTTCACTTCGCCTTCAACATGGCCTTTTTCTCCCGGACCTATACTTTTTGGGCAGGCGTGGCCGGCGGTTGCTTTCTCACGACCAGCAGCCATGGCACCGACCAATTGATGGTGCAGCGCCTGCTGAGCGCCCGCGACGAGCGCCAAAGCCGCGCTGCCCTCATGGCCAGTTGGGTGGTGATCCTGATTCAGTTCACGCTCTTCCTGCTCATCGGCGTGCTGCTCTGGGTCTACTACGGCGATATGCACCTGCCCCTCCCCGCCGTCGACCGCGCCGACCGGATCTATCCGGCCTTCATCTGGAACAACCTGCCGCCCGGACTGGCCGGCCTTCTGATCGCCGCCATTCTGGCCGCCGCCATGGCCAATCTCAGCGCCGCGCTCAACTCGCTTTCGTCCACCACGGTAGTGGATTTCCTGCGGGCCCGCTCCCGCGAGATGACCGAGAAGCGCTCCATGCAGCTTGCGAAGTTCGGCACCGTCGTATGGGGA
>DASZMZ010000346.1:0-3255 GCA_035551455.1 Candidatus Sulfopaludibacter sp. | reverse complement strand
AAACGGTGCCTCAAAACAGTGCTCCAGGCGGACGGCGACCTCCTTCACGGTATCGGCACTCGCAATTCGCACAATCAGGACCGCAAACTCGTCTCCTCCAATACGGGCCAGCATGTCGCCGGGTCGTATTTGTCTGTTCATTCGCGAGACCGTTTCGCGCAGGTAGAGGTCTCCGGTATTGTGCCCGTAGGTATCGTTGATCGCCTTGAATCTGTCAAGATCGATATAAATGAGCCCAAAACTGAAACTTCCCGATCTGGCCGACTCCACGAGTTGGTCGAGGCGCCTTTCAAGAGAGAACCGGTTGTGAATGTCGGTGAGAAGATCGAATTCGGACCGATGACGCAGGTCGGAGTGCAGGCGGTCCGTTTCGATGGCCAGGAACGCGAGCCCGACCGCCGTCGTCAGAACCTTTTCGTCGAGCCCTGCTATCTCCGTGGATGAGCCGACCGCCACCGAAATCCTTCCCAATTGCGCTCCCGGCCGCGACGCGATCGGATAATCGATCACCCGCCGCCCGTCCAACGAGACAGGCCGGTTGCCCGCTCGCATACCGTCTGCAAGAACGCACCAGCAGGCCGCCCCATCCAGTTTGAAAGAGACGTTCTGAACGATCTTTCCGAGGATGTCAGCCAGAGGTTTGGAACCGTTGATATCTTCGAGAATCTCGCCGCGGCCTTGTTCGATGCTGGCCAGTTCCGCGGTCTTGTGACGAAGGCGGCGTTCAATGGCCCACCCTCTCGCTCCGATCAGCACCAGCGCCGTGAGGAGAATGCACGCAAGCAGAATTAGATTGCGCACATTCAATAGCGGTGGACCGGCAACCAAAGCAACATCATCGGACGAGCGCAGCAGAATGCTGAACGCCTGCGGTCCTTGAAACTGGTCATCCTGGTCGAGGATACAAATGCCCGAGACGCGAACCTGCGATCCGGCGGGGACCTGCTTCATGGCCGGAAGGCGTGTCTCCAGAGTTCGCTGCGGATGGCGATAGATCGCGGAAAACAGGTGGCGTCCCGATACGATTACATATTCATCCTGCGCCGACTGGCGCAGGGACATCAACAGGCGCCCTTCAATCGAGACCAGCTCCAATGCACGCGAGCCGTCGGTGAGTTCCCGCGCGGTCACCGCCAGCGGCAAGATACGGGAGCTCACGCCGCTGGCCTCGATCTCGCCCTCGTTCAGGACAATGGAGCCGTTCTCGACGCCGGGAAATCCCGAAGCGCTGGCGCGGTCGCCCAGCCGTAACGGCTCCTCGTATAGGGTCTTCACCCACAGGCTCTTGGAGCCTTCCTGGAGTACCAGTGCCGAGCCCGCCTGGTAGTACGTGATCGTGCCGCTGACCCGTACTCTCTCCGTGCGGTCCTGTACGTTCGTTGCCCCGAGAATTTCATCCATGGCCGTAACCGGGAGAGACGCAGGGCTCAACGGCGCGCGCTGTAAGACCCTGACATCAGAGGCAAAAGGAACCTCGAGCAGAATTCCCGCCAGTTGCACCTTGCTGTCAAATTTACCCGCCACCGCCCCCGTGATTTCGACCTCCGCATCCAGAAGGTTGCCGAGCTTCGTCGCTCCTCCTTCCGCCACCTGCGCATCGATCGAGCCTCCCTCCATCAGCAACTGGAGATAGACGAAGCTTACCCCGTCGGTCGCGATCGTATTCATCCCCCGTACCCGCGCGCGCACAGTGACTCTCCTCGAATCCAGGTCGCCGTGAACGAGTTGCTTAAATGTGGCGGGAACAGGCGTCGGCAACACACCGCGGCCCACCACCGTCACGCTCTCCGCCTTGATCTCGGGACGAAAACTCGCCCGGGTGCGCCCAACCACGAGAACGCGGTCTCCGACCGAGACATTCGTGCTTTTGCTCGTCTCCGCGTACACGGCTGTGGCGCCATCCTGGACGAAGAGATCCATGTCTCCTTTTTTGTAGTAAGTGACCGTGGCCTCGAACGCCACCGGAAGACCAGGACTGGCCTGCGCATTCGAAAGCGCATGAATCGCCTCCACGGAATGCAACGGCGTTGCCTGCGCCATGCCCGCGCTCGCACAGACAATGGGGATGGCGGCAGCGCACAGATTTATCAAATGGAGTCTCAGCCTTTTCATGATTCTGATTCGGGCATGGCTCAGCTCTTCGCCGAACTTCTCCAAGGGGGGGCCGCCTTGCGCCTGTGCAGCCACAGAGATCCCGGGCCATCCGAGAATCGCCGCTACCGCCAACAGCCGCTTTTTCATGAGATAGTTCTCATCGGATGCTTAGAGTCCACGGTCCCCCTATCGGCAGAAAGCCGGGAATGTTGCGCCAGAGGGGAAAAATCTTGAGAAACTTGACAGGGTGAAAAACTAGGATTAGATGAGTACCATATTACGCGCTACTCTCATCCGACACACTAACCCTATTGTGGAATCACGAGTGTGACCCAGATCACAGAACGTGCCCGTCTCGGTGGCCCGCCAGGTCGTGCCTGACTTCTTTACAATGCCTGCGAAGCATCATCGTCAAAGGTAAGGGGGCCGATGGTTATGTCCAGGGTATTTGAAGCTTCGAATCCCGTGCCGTCCCCCGGCGGCACGCAGGCGCAGCCGCCGCGGCGCATCGGGGTCATCGGCGTTCCGCTCGACATGGGCGCCAGCCGCCGCGGGGTCGACATGGGGCCGTCGGCCGTGCGCGTGGCCGGCCTTGAGGCCCGCCTCGAAGCCCTCGGCCATCGCGTCACCGACGCCGGCAACATCCGCGTCGAGATTGCCGAAACCCAGCCTTCCGGCAGCGACAAGGCCCGCTACCTGCAGCCCATCGCCGAGACCTGCTCCCGTACTGCCGAGGCAGTCCTCCGCACTCTCGACGAAGGCATGACGCCGCTGATCCTCGGCGGCGACCATTCTCTGGCTGTCGGCTCCATCTCCGGCGTGTCCGAGTTTTACCGGCGGCGCAGCCAGAAAATCGGCATGATCTGGATCGACGCCCACTCCGACAT
This sequence comes from Candidatus Sulfopaludibacter sp., assembly GCA_035551455.1. Taxonomy (GTDB): domain Bacteria; phylum Acidobacteriota; class Terriglobia; order Bryobacterales; family Bryobacteraceae; genus Sulfopaludibacter. Next base: position 274 of record DASZMZ010000346.1, on the reverse strand, counting down.
CAATACCCCGGAAACTTCGCCCTCCGGCAATGTCCACGGCATGCCCCTGGCCGCGCTGCTCGGCCTGGGCCCGGCGGAACTCGGCAACCTCTTCGGCTATGCGCCCAAAGTCTCCCCTGAAAACACGGTGCTGCTCGGGGTCCGCGACATCGATGCCGCCGAGCGCGAAAACATCCGCCGCGCCGGAATCACCGAGGTCTACACCATGCGCGACATCGACGAGCGCGGCATGCGAACGGTGATGGAAGAAGCTCTCCGCGCCGCCGGACGCGGC
>DASZMZ010000345.1:0-20334 GCA_035551455.1 Candidatus Sulfopaludibacter sp. | reverse complement strand
ATGCGAGGCATGTTTCTGATGACTAAACGAATGGTGGGCGCGCGCCGGCGGAAAGGCAGAGTAGATTCATGCACTAAACGTCCGTGAACGCATGACTTCCCATCACCGGGAACGGGCGCGGGAGTTCCACATTACAAAACTCCCCGGGTGGGGCGATAATTAATTGACCCCGGCAGGGCGAGCTGGGAACATCGTTACAGCGGACGGCATAAACACGTGAACGATAAGAAAACCGAGATTGTCATTGAGGCTCTGGACCGATTCCAGATTGAATTGCCTTCATGGGGATTTGCGAACACGGGAACCCGCTTCGGCAAATTCACCCAGCCGGCGGCTGCCTCCTCCACCGAAGAAAAGCTCAGCGACGCGGGCCAGGTGCACCGTCTCACGGGCGTTTGCCCGACTGTCGCGCTCCACGTTCTCTGGGACCTGCCGCATGGAGTGGACGACGCGGCGGAAGTGCACAAAATGGCCGCCGCACACGGACTGAGCGCCGGCGCCATCAATCCCAATGTCTTCCAGGACCAGATCTATAAGCACGGTTCCCTGGGCAACCCCGACGCGGAGATCCGCGGGGCGGCGCTCCAGCACCTTCTGGACAGCGTGGAGATCGCCAAGAGCCTGGGCAGCCGCGATCTTTCGCTGTGGTTCGCCGACGGTTCGAATTATCCGGGCACGCAGAATATCCGTCATCGCCGCAAGTGGTTTGTCGACGGCTTGCGCGCCACGCACGAAAAGATGGCTGCCGATCAGCGCATGCTGGTGGAGTACAAACCCTTCGAACCAGCCTTCTACCACACCGATATCGCCGATTGGGGCATGGCGCTGCAATTCGCGCGGGATGCCGGTCCGCGGGCTAAAGTGCTGGTGGACACCGGCCATCATTATCAGGCGCAGAATATCGAGCAGATTGTGGCGTGGCTGCTGGATCTGGACATGCTCGGCGGCTTCCACTTCAACGACCGGCGGTATGCGGATGACGATCTGACCATGGGGTCGATCGACCCGTACCAGGTGTTCCGCATCTTCCATGAGATTCAGCATTTCGAATGGGAGACCGGCAAGCGGGCCGACATCGCCTACATGATCGACCAGAGTCACAATCTGAAGGGTAAGATCGAGGCCATGATTCAGACGGTCACCACGGCCGTGGAGTTGTACGCCAAGGCCGCGCTGGTGAACCATGAAACGCTGGCAGCCTGCCAGACCAGTTGCTCTTTGGTGGACGCCGAGACTTGCCTCAAAGACGCATTCTCCAGCGACGTGCGGCCGGCGATTCGCGAGTGGTCCAGTTCCAAGGGACTGCCCGTAGACCCGATGGCGGCATTCCGGCAGAGCGGCTACCTGGAACGAATCACCGCGGAGCGCGCCCAAAAGAACGCGGCGGCGGTCTCCAGCTACGCCTAAAGACATGCCTCGTTACGCCTTCAAACTGCAGATCAAAGCCGACGCGATCGAAGAATACGAGCGCGAGCATCAGCGCGTCTGGCCGGAGTTGCTGGCCAAGCTGAAAGAAGTCGGCATCTCCGACTATTCCATTTTCCGCCGCGAGCAGGAATTGATCCTGTGCCTGCGAGTGGAGAATTTCGACCAGGCCTGGGACGAACTGGATCGCGACCCGGTGAATCAGCGCTGGCAGGTTTTCATGAGTCGCCTGTTCGAGCCGGTCCCGGGAATTCAGCCCGGCGAGCGCTTCGCAATGATGAAGGAAGTCTTTTATCTGGAGTAGCTGAGTTCTACGCCGGCACCGTCAGGAGACTGTCGTTCGGGTAAAAGTGGTCCACGTTTTCCGGTGTAATGAGTTGGTGATTCGTGAAGACCGCCGGCGGCACCACGCGGCGCGCCAGAATATCGAGCGCCAAGCGGAGCAGTCCGTCGCCGTATTTTTCGGGAAAGTAGGCCACTGAGCCGATCAGTCGCGTGTGCGGCGTGCGCAATTCGGCGCGAGCTTCCGGCTCTCCATTCTGCCCCACCACGACGCACTCGTTGGCGCGTCCGGCTTCCTGAAAAGCGCGCATCGCTCCCAGGGCGCTGGAATCGTTGGCGGCCCCCACCAGAATTCGCTTGCTCTTGGTCTCGCGCAGCAGCTTGCGGACTCTTTCCAGACTCTGCTGAAACTGGCCGTCGCCATCGATAGAGACGGTGCGGCAGCGCTCCGAAAGTCGCAGCATCTCGCTGATCCCCGTGAGTACGCCGCGCATGCGGGCCTTGGGCAGCGATCCGGCGCGCTGCAATTCCACCAGAACAATCTCGTCCACTTCCGCGCCCCAATGCTTCTTCGACCAGCGACCCAGATACTGTCCCGCCAGGAGCCCCGCCTGATAATTATTGGCGCCGAAATAAGTAGCGCCGGGATGAGGAATATCGATGGCGATGAACGGAATGTTGGCCTCCATATACTTGGAAGCGATGGCCGGCGCGATCAGTTCGTCGGTCTGGAATTCGATCACCAGATCCACCTGTTCGCGAATCAGGTAATCGGCGCTGCGCAAGGCGATCTTCGGCTGATACCGATTGTCCACCGTGATGAGTTCGATGTGCTCCCGTTCTGCGGCCCGCGAGAGGCTGAGCCGCACCTCGCGATCGAACGACGTATCCTGCCCCTGCGCCGCGTATCCAATTCGATACAGCCTCCGACGCCGCACCTCGCTGGCCAGCCGGTAGTGATTCTCGCCCACCTTATCCAGAAACCCGCACTGATGCAGCGTATACAGCAGGCGAAAACACATACCCTTGTTGAAGCCGGTCCGCGTCACCACGTCGCGCAGACGGAGCACGTCGCCGGCTGTCTGAAAGGCTTCCAGAATGCGCGAAGCATGGACCAGCGATTTGACCATGTAACGCGCGTGGTTGGAAGTCTTCACGTGGACCCACACTGTTTTATCAGTTTCGGATTACAAAACACAACTGCAGCCAATCCCCCGTTCAAAGGGCCGGATGGCGGGGCCGTGCCGTTCCGCAGTGCGAAAAGGCCGCCGTTTCCAGAAATCGGTTTCGGCTACAATACACGTTTGCTTTAGCATAGGGGAACACATGAATCCTGCACTAGGCGTGGTATTTCACTGGCTGGGCGGACTGGCGTCCGGCAGCTTCTACGTACCTTTCCGCGCGGTGAAGCGGTGGTCGTGGGAAACCTACTGGCTGGTGGGCGGCTTCTTCAGTTGGATCATCGTGCCGTGGCTGCTGGGTCTTCTGATGACCAACGACTTGACGGCGGTGCTGAGCGCCACTCCGGGCAGGACGTTGTTCTGGTGCTACTTCTGGGGTCTCCTGTGGGGACTCGGCGGTCTCACCTTCGGACTCACTATGCGATACCTGGGCATGTCGCTAGGCATGGCCATGGTGCTGGGATACTGCGCGGCGTTCGGCACGCTCATGCCGCCCATCTTTGACGGCGTCTTCTTCAGCAGTGTACTGGGCACCACCTCGGGCCAAATCATTCTGCTCGGCGTCGCGGTATGCCTCGGGGGTATCGCCTTCGCGGGCAAAGCCGGGATGTCCAAAGAGAAGGAGATGAGCGCCGAAGAAAAGAAGAGTGTGATTAAGGAGTTCAATCTGAGGAAGGGCGTGCTGGTGGCCACCTTCTCCGGCGTGATGAGCGCCTGCTTCTCCTACGGCCTGCGCGCGGGCGACCCCATCAAGGAACTCACCCTGAAACACGGCACTAGTACGCTGTGGCAAGGACTGCCGGTGCTGGTGGTGGTCCTGCTGGGCGGCTTCACCACCAACTTCATCTGGTGCGTAATCCTTAATGTCCGGAACCGGACCGCGTATCAGTACATCAGCCCGGTGTCTCTCGACCCTGAGTTTAAGAAGGACCCCGCTGTACCCTTGATGCGCAATTACTTTTTCAGCGCGCTGGCGGGCACCACCTGGTATTTCCAGTTCTTCTTTTACACCATGGGCGAGACCCAGATGGGCAAGTACAAATTCTCCAGTTGGACGCTGCACATGGCCAGCATCATCATCTTCAGCAGCCTCTGGGGAATCGGCCTGCACGAATGGCGCGGCGCCAGCCGGCGCACGTGGATTTTCCTGTTCCTGAGTCTGGCCACGCTGGTGGCGTCTACCGTGATTGTGGGTTACGGCAACTACCTGGGCCAGGGCTAAGCCGGCTTGATTGCGCTCGCCAGAGCGTGGTCGAAGACGGCAGGCTCGGTGCAGATCATCATCGAGCCTTCCAGGTTTGCAAAACGGCGGACGAACTCCGCTGTCACCTGGATGAACCGGGACCCGGTAAGCATCGTGACGCTTCGCAACACCTGCTTCTGAGCGCTTAACCACACAGCCCAGTCGGCGCTCACCGCGATGGATGCACCTCTTACATCGCGAGCATCGATGAAAAAATCGAAGGGCGCCCGGCCGGCGATCCACTCGTTCAATACTTGCAGGGGTACGTCGCCGAATTCGCCGGTATCTGTTCCACTGATTCTGAGCACGATCGTCCCATTAGGGAACTGCTCGATGACCAGGTTACAGTGAATGCCGTCGTACCGGATTTCTCGCGATTGCGCCGCCCCAGTTACCGCCATATGATGATGCTCTTACAAAAGCGCGGCTATTTCAAGCCTGACCTAGCAGTAAGGTGATACCATTCCTGAAACCGTACTCAGATGAGTCCTCAAGAATCCATCGCTCACTATCGCGTGGTCTCCAAGCTGGGCGAAGGCGGCATGGGGGCCGTCTACCGCGCCACCGACACCAAACTTCACCGCGAGGTGGCCATCAAAGTCCTGCCCGAAGCCTTTGCCGCCGACCCCGACCGCATGGCCCGCTTCACCCGTGAAGCGCAGGTGCTCGCCTCCCTGAACCATCCCAACATCGCCGCCATCTACGGCGTGGAAGAGCGCGCGCTCGTCCTCGAACTTGTTGAAGGAGTCGAGCCCGCCGGCCCGCTCCCCGAAGCCGAGGCGCTCCCCATCATCCAGCAGTTCATCGATGCGCTCGAATACGCGCACGAACGCGGCGTCATCCATCGCGATCTCAAACCGGCCAATCTCAAACTCACGCCCGATGGCCGCCTCAAGGTCCTCGACTTCGGACTCGCCAAAGCCTTTTCCGGCGACCTCGCCACGTCCGATCCGGCGTCTTCCCCCACCCTCACCATGCGCGCCACCATGGCCGGCGTCATCATGGGAACGGCGGCGTACATGGCGCCCGAGCAGGCGCGCGGCCACAACGTGGACAAGCGGGCGGACATCTGGTCTTTCGGCGTGGTCGTGTACGAATTGCTCACCGGAAAGCAGTTGTTCGCAGGCGAGACGGTCACCGACATTCTGGCCTCGGTACTGCGCGAGGAGCCCGTTTTCTCGCAGGTGCCGCCGCGCTTCCACCGGTTGCTGCGGCTGTGTCTGACGCGCGATCCGCACCGTCGCCTGCGCGATATCAGCGGCGCGCGTCTGCTGCTCGACGAGCCGCTCCCCACGGCGCCACCCACACCTCGCCGTTCCTGGCTGCCCTGGGTCGTCGCGGGCCTCTGTGCGCTGGCCGCGGCCGCTGCAACCACGGCCTGGCTGACCCGCGGTCCAGCGGAATCCGGAGCCGGCCTGGTTCAGTTTCTCATCCCACTTCCTTCCGGCACATCGCTTCCCACCAGTGCGGCCGCGACCCAGTGGGTCCCCTCTCCCGATGGACGCAGTATCGCCATTGTGGCTGAAACGGACGGAAGTACGGCGATATGGGTCCGCTCTCTGGGCGATACGGCGGTGCGCCGGCTGGACAAAACCGAAGGCGGCGAATTACCGTTTTGGTCCCCGGACGGAAAATTCCTGGCGTTCTTCACCGATAGCCACTTAAAGCGAGTGGAGCTTTCAAGCGGTGGTATCCAGACCATTTGCAGTTTCCCGGCGGAAAATGCCGTCTCCCTGGGCGATGGCGGCGCCTGGAACTCAGAGGGTACCATCGTTTTCTCCGCCGGGCGGCGATCCGGTCTGCTGCGCGTCCCCGCCGTGGGTGGCGCCCCTGAGCCCGCCACCAAATTGGCCGATGGCGAAATCGCCCATTCCTGGCCGCAGTTCCTTCCCGATGGCCACCACGTGATCTATTTAGCGCGGGCCTCGGAAGCCGCCAATAACACTACCTACGTGCAGGACCTGGGCTCGGCAAAACGCGTTCAGGTGATAAAGAATAACGTTCGGACAATCTGGGCGGCTCCCGGATACCTGCTGTTCACTCGGGAAGGCGTGCTTTTCGCTCAACCGTTCAACCTCAATAGTTTTCATCTCGAAGGGAAGCCCTCGGCCCTACAGGAAGATGTCGTGAGCAACGCCAACAACGGCCGAAGCACCGTCGCCGTTTCTCAAAACGGAGTTCTGGTGTATCGCAACGGCAGGCGCACGGGCGACCGTCAACTCTCCTGGCGGGATCGCGCGGGCAAAGTGCTTGCGCTGATCGGCGGCCCTGGACCCTTCCTCTCCATCTCGCTTTCTCCGGACGAGAAAAGCCTTGCGATGGTCGGGGCGGGAGCCAGTGCCGGCGACGATGCCTTTATAATGGACATCGCGACCGGAGTCCTGAGCCCGCTGACTCACGACGGTAAGCTGTCAATCCTCGCGCCCGTCTGGTCGCCCGATTCCAAGCGCATCGCCGTAACTTCAGCCACCAGTCGCTTGCTGCAGATCGACGTGGCCTCGGGCAAGACCATCGCCGAGGGGAAATCCGTCTGTTCAGTTCAGGACTGGACCCCTGACGGGAATTCCATTCTGTGCACATCCGATACCGCCGGCAGCACGCGAGCCTTCCTGCTTCCACTTGCAGGGGAAAGCCCGGGACAGACAATCCTCAACAGTCCGTATAACGCCACGTACTTTCGTTCGTCGCCGGACGGGAAGTATGTCGCCTATTCCTCCTTTGAATCGGGGAAGCCTGAAATCGTGGTTGCGGCTGTCTCTCCATCGGCGGCCAAGCGCCGCATCTCCACCGCAGGCGGCCGGTTTCCCATCTGGGCGCGGAACACCAATAAGCTCTACTATCGCGAACTTGACGGCATGCTGGTGAAAGTGGAGGTGCGCACCGGATCGAACATCGAGGCTGGCCTGCCGAAACCGCTCTTTTCATTTGGAGGCGGCAGCACCGGCAATCGTTTTGCCGTCAGCGCCGACGGGCAGCGCTTCGTCGTCAGCGAGTTCACGAGAAAAGCCGAGATCGATCGTCCCGAGATCAGCGTCATGCTGAATTGGACAGCGGCGCTGCGCAAGTGACTTTCGCGAGACGATCGGTTTCGCGATCCCGAGTCACTGCCAAGGTCACCGGTAACTCACCGTCTCCCTCACCCGCGCGCCTTGGTCCTGCGTCCGGATCTCCACTACCGAAATGTCGCGGAAGACTTCGCTCAAACTGACCAGATCCGTCGAGAAGAAGCCGGCGGTCCGGTCGACCGCCGACATCAGTCTCTGATAACCGGGCCGCGCATGAGCGTGCCGGAACACGGCAACGGCCGTCGAGTTCGAAGCCCCAACGCGAGCGTTCAATCGCGCCGTCACTTCCCCTAGCAAGGCGTCCGAGTTCGAAATCAGCAGCAGATTCCCATGGACCGTCACCTGCGGAATGGTAGTCGCCGGCCAGGCAGTCGCCGCTTCGACGGCGATTACGGTGGGAGTCTTCATGAAGACGCCATCGGCGACCGGCTCGGTGGTTTGAATCTGGATAGCGCCGGTGAGCTTCACTGACTGCAGCAGCGCGCGCAGTAGTTGCGCGGTCCTATCGGCCGGCGCCTCGAGCGGCGCGAGATCGATGCGAGTCTCGAGGTCCGTATCGGCGCCGGCAGTTGGCGCATCCACATCCACCTCCGGAGCTTGGTCGCGATTGATGGGCGCGGCGGCGGGCGTGGTGAAAATCTTCTGCTGAATCAGCGCCGCCACATCGCCGGCTTGCGGTTCCGACCAGGCGCGATAGAAATCGACATCGTCCGGGGCGAGGCGTACCAGCCGTTCGCCAGTCGTGGGGGGCGCGGTCAACGGCGTCTTGCGGAGCAGCACGCGATCCTCCCGGAACGATCCGCCATCTCGCGTGACGTCGGCAATCGCCGCGGAATACAGGCCCACTTCGGCGACATTGCGTTGCACCCAGTACGAGCGAAACTGCGGAGCCTTCACCAATTCATTCAGATTCATCACCAGCCGGAGATCGCCGGGACGCCCGGCCGCGGAGGCGGAATCCTTATACCACGGGTCATCGACGACCGACGGCAGGCGCTCGCCCGAAAGCAGGCGCAGCGCACCGGCCACGTAGTCTTCGTTGCTGCCCAGAATCAGGCAATCGCGTGCCGCGGCGAAGGCCACCGTTCGCTTGCCCGACGTGCGGACAAAGAACTCGAACCCGCCGGCGTGTCGCGTCTCATACCGGGCGCGCGACCGCCACAGCACACTCTGCATGGCCGCCGCGGCAGGCAGACGCGTGACATAGAGAAACTGCACCTCGCCAATGTTATAGATCGCGAGAGCCGATTCACGACCCGCCAGCGAATCGGCCACGTCCCATCCGGGCACGAAACCGGCGGCGTCGCTCAACTCCTGCCACGCGCGTTGCAGTTTGAAAAACAAATTGGAGCGCGAGAAACCTTCGTAGCGGCGACTGGCCAGCCACCTCTGTTTCTCGCCCGACCCGTTCCACGCCGCTAACTCGGCGCGAAGGTCCTTGGCCTCCAGGCAAAGCTGCGCGCCCGCCGGGATCATGCCCGTGACGGGTTGCGACCCGGTGGACTGGAATGGCGCGGCATAGAACAAGGCGGCTGCGCCGGCAGCCGCGGCGATTCCAGCGATCAGAATGGGTCGGCTCATTTTGCAATCCTCATTTTTCAATCCTCGGACGCACGATGCGATTCTGTTCCACTCCCGCGGTCACTTCGGGCCGGCGCGCGGCGTTCTGTTCGCGAACCTTCGCACGCGCCCGCAACGCTTCGATTTCACCCTCGGCCTTGATCTCGCGCAGGCGCGCCTCGGCGGCCATGGTCTCCTCGAAACGCTCGTAGACGGCAGCCATCAGGCGAGCAGTCGCGGGGTCCGTCGCTGCGCCGCAACGATTCGCCGCTTCCCGCGCCAACTCGTAATGTTTGGCATCGTAAGCGGCGTCGAAGAGCGCCTGCATCGGCGTATCCGCGTCGGGCCGCACCGCCACGGCGTTCAGCAGGAGACGCTCGCGAGTCCGCGCGTCGCCGGTATTCCGCGCCGCAGCCAGCCGCGCCTGGTAGTAGTAGGGACGCTCGGCCTCTGCCGCCGTGATGGAGCCGCGAGCCAGCAGCGCCAACTCCCCGCCGCCGCCGCGAGCGCCGGATTGCGCAGCCTCCACGCGCACGCCATACGGCACATCCGAATCGGCCACGAGTAGTCCGGGATTCTGATGCAATTGCAGCCGGGCCTGAGCGTCCCACGGCGCCGCGGCCAGGCGCGCCTTCAGAAACTCCTCCGCTTCAGCAGTGCGGTGAAAGCGCGTCAGAAGGTCTGCGGCCGGCATCAGATTGTCGAAGGGTGGATCCGCCAGCAGTTGCATTCGATGAAGCAGTTGCAACGCTTCGGCCGTGTCGCCTTTCTTCAACCGGAGTTGCGCCAGCCCCAGAAAGTTGCTCGCGTCAAAATCACCCTGATCCAGCGATCGCGTGTAGACCCACTCCAGGATCGGGTCGGCCAGATCGTCCTCATGCGAGCTGCTGAATTCGCGCGCGGCACTCTCCAACTCGCGCACCGGGAACGTCTCCAGGAAGCGCGCATCCAGGCGGCCCGTTTTCCACGCGATCCGTAGCTCAATGTCCGCCCACTCGTGACGCGAGAGCGCCTGCGCGCCCGCAATATCGCCTGATTGCAGCAGCAGGCCGGCCAGTTCGCGCTGCGTGGATTGGACCTGCCATCGGTCGTTCTTCGGAAGCAGGTAAAGAATCCTGCGGAGAATCGCGATGCGCTCCGCCACCGGCAGCGCATTTCGCGATAGCTCCTGCAGCACTTCAATCGGCTGCCGTGAGAAATCGATCAGGTGATACTTCGCCGCACTCATCACCAGTGACCCCCCGCGATACTCGCCATGCCGGGCGGCGTAAGCTCGCAACAGTGAATCCACGGAGGGTCCGAGTTCCGCCGCCAGATTCCGTTCGCCGATATGCTCGATCGCGGCCGGCGCATTCACCCAAAAATCCCCTTGGAGGTTTGGACGCCCCTGCTGCGCCTCGAATGCGGCCAGCGCCGCTTTCCATTGCGCCACCGCCTCATCCTTGCGACCCTGTTGCCAAAGCACAACTGCCATCCGATCGTGCGGCGCGCCCGAGCCGGGGTCGAGTTCGAGAGCCTGGCCGTAACCCGTTAACGCGCGCGCTGTGTCGCCGCGCTCGGCGTACCAGTCGGCCAGATCGGCGTACGCGTGAGCATTGGCCGGGTCGGCCTCCAACGCGGCCGGCAGATAATCGCCGGAGGCAGCCTGATTCTTGTACGCCAGATATTCGCCGAATCGGGAGCCATAGTAGAACCAGGCAGACCCCGCGAGCCGGCGATTGCGGTCGACAGGTCCCAGCGCCTCGCCGATATTCCTCGGACCCAGCACCGTCTGAAACAGGCTGGTCGCGTCGGGAGCGGCGTTGATGTAATACAAACTGGTGAGCGCCGTGTATGCGTTAGTCCACAACGGCGGCATGCTCCTGCCGCGCGCGGCCACGGCCGCGAGTGCCAGTTTCACGTCGCCGCTCTCCAGCGCCAGATCCACCGCATCGTTGCGCGTGGCGGCGAAGGGCAGCAGTTTCCAGGGATCGCCCTGCGCGATGGTGCGCCAGTACTGTTGCGCCCACGGACGCTGATTCTGCGGCATCCGCGCCAACACACCATTGAGACCCTCGGCATCGCCCGCCATGGCGTAGGCGCCGGCGGCCTGCATGAGAAACTCTGGGTTTCGCTCCAACATGCGGGCCAACTCGGCGTACCGCATACGCCGCGATTGCAGGTTGTAGATTTCGCCGTTCATGTATGGCGAGCGCGCCTGCTGCAGCCCCAGCCACCGGACCTCCAGATCGTAAATGCCGGCCGTATGCGCGATGCGGTTCCACCGCGGCTCCGGCGTCGCGCCCGCCTGCTTTTCGAGCGCCGCCTCAAACGCAGACTTCTCTTCGGGCGAAAAATCTTCGGCCACCGTACGCGCCATCGCGTTCAGCGCCGCGTCATTGTCGGGAAGATTTGACAGCACTTCGTCGTACCGCCGCAATCGCGTCAGCACGCGCGCGTAAGTGGCGGTATCTTCGTCCTTCAGTCCGTACTGCGCGGCGCGCGTGGCGAAGTCCCCGGCCTGTTTGACTAACCCCCAGCTTTCCAGCCGCCCAGCGATTTCGAGGAGCGTATCGGCCCGCTCGGGACGATCCTCCAGCCACGCCTTTCGCAGCGTAGCCACCGCCTCCTCGGCCTTCGACTGACGGGCCTCGAGCTCGGCCACCTTTTCGAGCCACGTGGCGTTGCGGTAGCTCAAGTCCCACACGGTGCGATACGTCTTCTCGGCATCGGCGAAGCGCAGAAGCCGCTCTTCCAGTTCGGCGCGATTCTGATAGAAGTCGATCCGGTCGGGCCGCACTACGCTTGCCGCCGTGTAGGCGGCGATGGCCGCATCGAAGTTCTCGAAATGCTGCTGCAGATGGCCCAGCACCATGGGCCAGCGGTAATCCTTGGGAGATTCCGAGCAGGCCTTGGTGTAGTAGGCGGCCAATCGCGGCGCCAGATTGTTGCGCGAAGCAAAGCGCGCAGCCTCGCGGATCAGTCCCTGGTCTTCCGGATAGTGATTGATGAGTTGGATGTACTGGTCCACCGCGTCCCACTGCCGCCCCAGGCGCGCCAGAGCGGGAATCAGTCCGCGGCGAAGGCCGCCGATCCGGTCGTTGCGGTCGCCATCGGCCAGCGGCGCCTGCTTCATGGCTTCAATCGCGGCGCGGTAGAAGTCCCGCAGACCCTGATCGTCATTGGCCCGTGCGTAAGTATCGGCCATCGCGGCAAGGTACTGCCCGTCGAAGGGCTGTGCCTGCAGGAGCGACGCCAGCAGCCGGCGAGCCTCGTCAAATCTGCCCGCCTCCGTGGCTTTGCGCGCCGCCTCGTACGTGAACTGCACGCGGTACGCTGCGTTTGAGGTGGACGCCGCTTGCGTCAGCGTCGCCACAGCTTCCGTGGACAATTTGTGGCGCCAGTAGAAATCTGTGGTGGCGCGGACCACCCCGAGGACTGCCGGATTCTCGCCATACAGCGCCTCGATGGTGCGGCGCGCGGCGGGCACATCGTTGCGCGTCTCCTGCAGCCGCATGAGCGCGAGACGCAGCCGGATCCGTTCCAGAGGATCGCGCTGAATGGCCACCTGCCGTTCCAGCGCCAGTTGCTCCAAAGCGACGAAGCCCTCCTCTGCGGCGGTCTGCTGAATGACTTCCAAATCGGCCACGGAACTGGTACCGCCGGCGCGCGCGCTCAGAAACACCTGCAGCTCGTTCAGACGCTTCTCCGCCCTCAGAATCGCCACGCGCGTTTCCAGCGAAGCCGCCGGCATCACGGCATCCACGGCCGCGCGATGACTCGCGGTTTGCGAGAGGTGTATCAGGCGTGCCTGCGCCTTCTCGTCGCCCTTGACGTACTCCTTGACGGCGGCGGACTCGTCGCGCTTGCCTTCGTAAATCGCGCCGGCCTCGTAGGCGAACAAGTTGGGCTGCCGCAACCGCGTGCGCGCCTGCGAAATCAGCCGCAGCGCGTCGTCGAACTTGTAGTAGTCCCAGAAAACCGTAGCCGCCTCCAGATACCCTTCCGGCTTGCCGGGTTCGATCTGCGCCATCCGTTCCCAAAACGGACGGGCGCGCGTGAACAAGTCACGATCGGCCAGCGTATCCCCGGCGCGCGCCAGCGCTTCCCGGTCGCGAGGATCGGACTGAATCAGGTTGCGCGCCGTCGCCAGTGCAGTTTCGGTATGGCCCAGCGAACGCTCCACAGTGGAGGCGCGCAGCACCACGTCCGTGCTGCCTGGGAAATCGGCGGCCAGTGTGCGGAACGGCGCGGCGGCCGATTCGAAGTGACTGCGCCACGCTTCGCCTTCCGCCAGAAATTGAACAGCGGCCGGACTCGTGGCGCCCGACCGGCGAACCGCGGCCAGTTCGGCGTCCAGCCGGCCCGTGCGAGACAGTGCTTCGAAGAACCAGGTCCGCATCTGCGGATCGTAGAACCAGTAGGCGCGCAGCAGTTGCGTGTACTGCGCGGGGTTGGACGTCTCCGTGCGGCTATAAGCGAACAGAAGATTTCTGACGAAGGCCATGTCGTCGGGGAATCGCTGGTGCGCGTAGAGATTGACGCGCAGATAAAGCGCCGGATCGATCGCCCGCGGCGCCACGTCGCCCACGTAACTTTCCAGGTCGCTGCCGGAAAAGATCTGCGCCACGCGCGCGGTCAGCTCTTCGAAATCGCGCGTACGCTGCTGCCGCAGATACCAGCGGGCCAGCTTCTGGTCCCACGCGGAACCGCGGAACTGCGCCGCCGCGCTCTTGTACACGGCCTCCACCTGCGCCGTCAGATTGCGTTGATCCAGGAAGGCGGCGAACTTCTCGTAGAGTGCCGGATCATTGGGGTTCCGGTCGATCTCGTGGCGGTAAATCTCCAAAGCGTCGGCGGCCCGCCGCATCGCCACCAGCCGGGCCACATACCGGTCCAGGATATTCAGATACTCCTTCTCGCGAGTCTCCTTGAGGAGCTGATCGTATACCGCGAATTCGTCCGCCGTCTTGTCCTGACGGGCATAGGCGTCAGCCATCAGCAGCGCCACGCGGACACGCTCGGGAGCCCGTGGATAAGCCCCCAGGAACGCTCGCCCTGCGCGAATCACGCCATCGTTTTCGGCATAGAAGGCGTACGCTTCGATCAGTTGCGCATGCAGGCCCGGCGCTTCGGCCGCATGCGGAAATTGCGCATCGAAGACTTGCAGCAATTCGGCCGCGCGGGCGCGATGGAAGTACGCCGTCGCGCTGCTGGTGAGTTGACCGTACTCACGACGTGGCGACGAAGAGTTGAGAACCAGCGAGAGAATGCCGTTGAGAAAGCCCGGGTTCGGGTCCATGCCGCCGATATCTTTGTACAGGGAGAGATCGCCCGCGCCGAACTGAATGGGCTGCTCCGGGGCAGTAAGCAGAAGACCCGCGAGTCCCGCCATGCCGCGCTCCCGATCGGCAGGCGCAGCCCCCGAGAGCGTATACAGCGCGTAATATTGACGAGCCGCCTGGTCCCACTCCTGCACGCGCTGCAGCAGTTGGGCCGTATCGTAGAGTTCCGCCGGTGTCCAGTGTTGCTGGCGCTCCTGATACTCTGCCAGGACGCGTCGGGCCGCGGCGTGGTTCTGCTCCGTCTCGTAATAGTGGAAGAGGCGGGCCACCGGGTCGAGACTCTCCGGATGCGCCTGCGCGGCAGTCCGCGCCTGTAGAGCGAAATCGGAGAGGCGGCCTTCATTCTTGAGCAGGTCGAAAAACTCCTTGAGTCCCGCGGTCTCCATAGCGGGCTGAAACGATTTGTCGAACACAGCGATGGCCCGGTCCACGCTTCCGCGCCGCAGTTCCAGGTTCATCTCTTCCAGCCAGTTGGCCGGGTCCGCCGGCAAGGCCCGAAGTTCAGTCTCCGCCGCGGCGAAATCCCGATGCTCGATGAGGTATCGCAGGAAGCGCTTGTGCAGCGCTGCGTTGCCGGGGTCGTGCGCGATCCAGGCTCGATACTGCGGCGCCACCGGAAGCCCCTGCGCTGCGGCTTCGTCGATCGCGCGCTGGAATGCTTCCGGCGTCGCGATCGCATCCAGGACAGCGATTTCGTCCACGGGACGCAAACGCCGGTGATAGAAATCGGCGAGCGCGGTTGGGTCCCCGGCCATCTTCCAATCAGACTCGGCAGCCGCGAAGTCGAGCGACAGTTCGGCTTCCGACGCGCGCAGCCGGTACAGTGTCGTGTCCTTCGGCGTCAAAGCGATGCGCCGTGTCAATTCCGCACGCGTCTCACGCGGAGTCCGTCGCGCATCACCGAAGAACACCGCCCGCAGCCCGGACTCACTTCCCGAATGCTGCAGGTACGGACTCAACTCGCCCCGCAGTCCAACCGCAACCAGGCAAAGCAGCGCCGCCACTTTCGCCTGCCAACATCTCCCCACCCAGGCCGCCTTACGGAAGTATTTCAACTGTCACCTCCTGCGAGCCGATATTGTGCGCGATGTCCTCGGCAGTCACCGTGAGCGCATACTTGCCGGGCGGCAGTTGCGGCACCGTCAGATCCCCCGTACTCGCGCCCGCCTGCTGACTCCAGTGCAGGTCCACCGGGGCCGCGCCATACAACCGCGCCACAATGGTGCGCGCACTGGCCGACGCACTCACCCGCACATTCACAATCTCGCCAGGCCGGAACCGGAGCCGCGGCAGCCGCACGCGCAGCACCGGCGTCTGGCTGGCGATCACAAACGTCTTCGACTCGCGGAACACGCGGCCCTCGCGATCGCGCAGCACCAGCCTCACGGGATAAGCGCCATCCGCCATATCGGCGGGAGCCAGGAAGCGCGTCTGCCACGTCTCCTCCTCTTTCAAATAGCGCAGCGGCTTCGTCAGCCCGAACGGGAAGATCGCCACCACGCTTTCGATCGTCGGGTCGGTCTTCACCCGAATCACCGGGTCGCCCGGCCGGATTACGCGCGGCCGCAACAGCGCGCGCGGAGCCGCCAAAAACGAAGTGTACGGCGTCACGAATTTGTATTTCCGCGAGAGCCGAATAATCTCGTCGATACTCGCCCGATCCTCACCCTCCCGCTCGATCTTCGCCAGCAGCGCATCCACCCGGGCCCGCGCCCACGTCCGCGGCAGTTGCGAATTCGCCAGATCCTGCGCCGGCAGCCTGACCTGCACCCCGGCTCCGCCGTCCGCGAATGTGGCAGCCTGCCCGGGCTTGCCATACTGTCCCACCCACCCCGCCACCGAGCCCGGGAAGAAGCGGTCTTCCAACGGATAGATCAAGTCGAAACCGGCCCTCGGCGATACCGTCAGAGTGAGCCCGTTCACCGGCCGCTTCCCGAGTTTCGCCAGAAACACACCCAGCTTGAAATCGATCGGCTCCGTCGAGCGGACCCATTCGAACACGCCGTCATTCGCCGCCAGCAGCCCCATCAACGGCAGATTGGCATCGTCACCAACACCGAAAATGTACGTCCGCGGACGCCGCTCCACAGGCAGAGCCTTCCACGCCTCACTGTATTGCGCCGCCAGCTTGGAATTGCGGATCGCGCCCTCGGTAGCCCCGCAATCGCTGATCACCACCAGATACTGCGCGTCCTGACGGAGCGCCTGTTCCAGCGCGCCTCCCAAATCCGTGCCTCCGCGCAGGCTGCTACCCTTCACGAACGCCAGGGCCTTCTCCACTTCCGCCGGAGTCGCGGCCACCGGCGCCGATTCCAGCGACGTCACCTGTGAATTGAACAGCAGTAAATTGAACCGGTCGCGCGGCCGCAGACCATGCAGCAACTGGTCCAGCGCCCGATAGCTGCGCTCCAGCTTTTCCCACTGCATCGAAAGCGACGTATCGAAAAGAGCCACCACCGTGCGCGGCGCTTCGTCGGCCTTCACGTCCGGCAGCAGTTGCAGCGCCTGGAAAAACCCCGTCGGACTCTCTGCCGGATTGCGATGCGTGAGAATCTCCAGCCGCCCAGCCGCCGCCGGGTCGAGTTCCCACGTCGCCGTGAAATCCTGCGTGAGAGCGAAATCGCGCGCCTCAAAGCTCCCCCAAACGTGATTGGCCGTGCGCTCCGTCACGCGCAGCGACGCCGCTTGAAAATCGCGCAGCGACAGACGAGACTCCAGGTCAAAATTGATCCTCAGCACGCCCGCCGTGACCGCCTGATAAACGTCCGGCCGTAGCGGAATCGCCAGCGCTGAACGCAGCGCTTCCACCGGAATGCGCTCATGATATTCCATCTCCACCCGCTTGGTGCCGTACGCCGGGATGGGCACAATGTGTACCGTGAAGGCGCTGTTCCGACGCGCCGACGCGGCATCGTGCTCGCCCTGCTCCAACAGGCCGGGGTCGATAGTCTGCTGCTTGATGCTCTCGTACAACTCCTCGGCGCGCCGCCGTTCCAGAATCACACCGGGGATGCGCGTCAACCCGTCCCATACCGCGAAATCCGAGACCGTCGCGCTCGACGGCAGGGCGAAACTGTAGGTGCCCTCCTCCACCGCGCTGGTGTGGCTGCCGAAGATCTGCCGGATCGCGATGCGCGCGTCGCCGTTTTCGATGTGGATGTCGATGGTCATCTCGTCCAACGAAAAGATTTTCGGGTCCGGCTTGTCGCGGCCCACCGGCACCAGCACGCCCGCATCGCCGCTCGCCCGCGGCAGCAGGCAAAACGCCAGCAGTAGCGAACACGAAAGAGGTTTCATCGCAGACTCTGCTCCGCAACCTGCACCAAACCGTTATCGGTGCCGATATAAATATTGCCGCCGCCCGCCGCCAGCGCGGTGACATTCAGCGAGGGCAACCCGTTCACCGTAGCGCTCCAGCGTCCGCCGGCCCGGTCGTAAATCAGCAGGCCGCGATCCATCGTCCCCGCGTACACCCGCGTAGCCGTCACCAGCATGGCGTTCGGATTGATCACCACTTCACCTCGCAAATCCGCGAATGCATCCCACGTGCCGTTCTCGGAAAGGCGGACCACGCCCGCGCCATAAGTGCCTACGAACCACTCATCGTTCACACGCTGAATGGCCGTGATCCAGTTGTGCGGCAAGCGGGAGTTGAAGGTGGAGTAATTGGCCTTCACCACTCCCGCGTTCAGCACCGAAAGTCCGCCGAGCGTCCCCGCCAGCAGTTGATTGCCGGCAGCGGCCAGTGTGTATACATGTTGATTCACGAGGCCGTGAAAGTCAGACACGCTGTGTGTGCCGGATGCATCAAGAAACGTGATGCCGGCCGGCGTCGCCAGCACCATTCCATCGGGACGTAGGGCGACATCCGTGACGTGGTCCGCCAGCAGCCCTTGCGCTTTGCGCAGTACTTGCCGCACGGCGGGCCGCGTATCGAACATCACCAGTCCGTTGGCCGTCGCGACGGCGGTGGCTTGCGCGCCGTGTACGATCCGGTTGACGCAGAAAACCGAGTCACTCTCAAAGTGAGTGACTCGCGCGCCATCCACCACGTCGAGGCCGCGATCGAAATAGCCCACCCACAGCCGGCCCGCCGCGTCAGCCGCGATCGCCGAGATGTTCCGGTCCGTCAGTTTACCGGGCTCGGGCCCAATCACGCGCTTCCACGCCAGAGCGGCCGGATCGGCGGCATACAGTCCGCCGGGCGTCAGGGCGAGCAGGCTGGCGCCACCGGAAAAGATGCGTGTAACCGCGCCGCCCGCAAGTCCACCACCCGCATGCTGCAACCGTGGCACACGAGGCTCCAACGGGATCACGGCCAGCCCTTCCTCCAGACTGCCCGCCAGCAGTCGGTCCCCGCTCGCCAGCAGCGCCGTCGTGAACACGCCCACCGCAAGATTCCGCTGAAACCGTCCGCCATCAAGTTCCGCGATGCCCATGGGCGTCCCGGCCAGGACGCGGTCCCCTCCCGTCGCCAGGCTGTTCACGCGCACATCGGGCAGTCCGTCAGCCTCCGCGAAGTGCTGCAGCGCGCCGCCCCGCCAGTGATACAGCCCGCGATCCGCTGTCCCCACCCAAAGGTCGGAAGCCGTGCCCGCCAGCGCAGTCACGTTCAACCGCGCCAGCGAGTTCTGGAAACTCGTCAGCCGCCGGCCATCGAACAAGACCACTCCGCGATCCGCCGTGCCGAGCAAAATCGCTCCCGTCGAGAGCGGCAGCAGAGCCGTAATCTGGCGCGCCGACGGGTCGTCGGGCAACACCTGCCGCATCGCGCGGCCATCGAAAACCAGCACGCCGGCGCGGTCTGTAGCCAGCCACAATTCGGGACTGCCCGCCCCCGCCGACGCCACCGCCAGCGCTCCCAAACGGGCCGATGGCAGTTCCAGTCCGCTGCGCCACCGCGCGCGAATCTCACCGCCCGAATCGTAGGCCAACAACTCGGACGGCGTACTCACATAGATGCCATCCTGAAACACCACGGCGTCGATAAACTGCGCCGCGCTGCCCACGGTCTCGACCTCGGGCAAACTCCGATCCAGAGAGTGAACTGTGAAGTTGGCCGGTTCCGCCGTGTGCATCGCGCGCGCCGCTTTGCGGAAAGCCGCGCCCGTATACACCCCGGCCAGCACGGCCGCCGCCGCGGGGATCAAAAGAAGTTTTCGGAGGGTCATGTCGGTGCTCTACGGAGCGACCGACATGCACGCCGGGGGCCAGTACTCAAGACCCGCCGCTATTTCTCTTTTTTCAAATGCCAGGTGATCGGCTGGCCGCCCGGCCCACCCTGCATCTCGCTCGACAGCTCGATCCCGTCCGCCGTGACCTTCCCCTTGTAACTCAGCTTCACCTGGTTATCCTGCATCGTCGCCGTGATGGTGAAAGTGATCGTGTCGCCCTCCACCTTCCCGTCGGTAATCGTGGATTTCCCAAGCATCTGGCTGGTAGTCTCGCCCGTCAACTTCGTGCCATCCACTTTAAAAACGAAGCTCCGCTCCAGGTTGCCCTGCGGACCTTCAGCAGTGCCCTTCCAATTGCCCGAAATATCGGCGGCGAACGCGGCGATCGCAAACACGATCATGGTGACGATGAGACGCTTCATGGCTACACTCCTTCTCGATGATCAATACGGTATGGGCGGAACGCTGTCGTCCTCCGGATCGGCCCAACGATCGTTGGGAACCAGCGGAGTCCAACCCGGCCGTCCCGGATCCTGGTCGTAGGGATAGCCTCCCAAACGATGATACAGCTCCTGATACTCACGCAGTTTATCCCGATTGAGTTTTACCCCCAGCCCGGGACCTTGCGGCACGCGGATCGCGCCGCCTTCATAAGCTAGAAGACCGCCCTCGATGATGTCATCTACCAGATGATGGTAATGCGCGTCGGCGGCAAATGAGAGATTCGGGATCACCGCGCCCAGGTGCAGCATCGTCGCCAATTGAATCCCCAACTCGCCCGAAGAGTGGACGGCCACGCCAATCTGGAATGTCTCGCAAACCGCCGCCGCCTTTACGCACGCGCGGATCCCGCCCCAGAACGTCGTGTCCAGCAGGATCACGTCCACCGCCGTATTCAGAACGTTCGCCGCCAGTTGCTCGAAGTTCACCACCACTGTATTGGTAGCCAGCGGGACGCGTACCATCTCGCGCGTGCGCCGCATCCCGTTCAGACCGTAGACCGGGTCCTCCAGATAATCGTTGCGCAGGCCTTCGATCCCCTGGCCGAAGCGAATCGCCTGCTCGGTCGACCAGACCGCG
>DASZMZ010000344.1:0-59633 GCA_035551455.1 Candidatus Sulfopaludibacter sp. | reverse complement strand
GCAGGCGGTCGGCGGCGCGGCGCGCATCGGCGCGCTTGAGGGTCGCGCCCACTCCCCACCAGAACGTGGCGCCTTCAATCGGAATCAGGCGGAGCGGACGGCCGGGACAGTCGGCCAGTTTCGGATTGCTCAGGGCGTTGGATTGGATCAGTCCGACTTCCGCCTGTTGCGAACAGACTGCGGCTACGACGGCGAGCGGGCTGCTTTCGCTCAGGAGGATGGAACTGGCGAAGTACTTATGGGCAATGCGTGCGTCGCTGCCGATCTGCATGGTCACGGCCATGGTCTTGCCGCGCACGTCCTCGATTCGCGAGGCACGCATGGATACAGGCAGCAGGACGCTGTAAGCGAGTTTGCCCCAGGGCGCGCTGACATAGAGAATGTCGCGGCGCTCGGGGAGGTCTACCACTACCGGCCAAAGGTCGGCTCTGCCGCTTTTGAGCATCTCTTCCAGGCCGGCGTCGCCCCATACCCATTTCAGTTTGATATGGCTGCGCTCGGCCGCCGCTTGAATCACGTCCACGGCGGGGCCGGTGGCATTTCCCTGGGCATCCGGGAAGTGGTAGGGATGAGAGTTCTGAAAGCCGATGGTCAAGGTGCGATCCACCGGGGCCGCCACGCGATACCAGTAGAGGAGGGTTGCGGCTGGCAGCACGAGTGGGGCGAAACAGAGCAGTGCCCGTCGCCATCCGCGAAATAGTTTCTTATGGGTCACTGGGGTAAGTCGCACTGTAAGTCTCACAAATGTGGAATAAGTCGACAAGGACAACTTTGGTTAATACGGTCATGTTCAGGATGGGACGAATGTCGGGGGTACCTCTGGACCCAGCTATGTTAACGAAAGATAACTTGCCTGTTCGGGAATTCTCCGTAACACTTTAGCGATATGGCGTTGGCTCCAAGCGACACTCCGTGCTTCCCGTGGCCTCTTCCAGAGGCGCTTCAGCAACTGGCCACGGACGGAGGCGCTGCACTCGTCATTGAGATTCTGGACCTGTTTGTCAGCGATACCTGCCGTCGATTGAGAAGTCTACGGGAGGCGCTGGAGAGAGGCGATCCGGTGCGGTTGAAAGCACAGGCACATGCCGTGAAAGGCAGCGCGATTCAGGTGGGCGCGGATTCGCTGGCCGCCCTTTGTCTCGAGCTGGAATTGAATGCGGGCCCGGATTTGTTGGTGCAAGAGGTGGAAGTGGAATTCGAGCGGCTCTGCGCGTTGCATTTGGGCTAGGAGGGCCGGGGTGGACAGGCTAAAGCCTATCCTACGTGCAAGTCGGGTTGCAGGCCCATCGCCGACAGACGACACTATCCCAGGAAGCGCTCGGTTAACGAGCCGTGGGCGGGAGCGAATTGCTCGGCGGCGCCGCGTAAGTAGGGGCGGAATTCGCGGGTCCAGTAAGCCAGAAAGCCAGTCTTCGAGATGTCGGCGAGTGTTGCGGTGTAGTGGTCCAGAATGGTTTCACCGAGGACTTTGCCGGTACGCCGGGCCGCGGACCGGGCGGCCTTCGATAGCCAGAGGACATTGGCCGGGAGGTGCGAGACCGCGGAGAGCGCCATCAGGGACGATACCGTGAAGACCGACCGGTCCTGCTGCTTCGCCGCGGTCCGCAGGTCGCTCCAGAGCGCTTCGAGACGATCGAGCGCCGGCACATTGCGTGGCGGAATGGTGGCCAGTTCTTCCTTGAGGCGGATCCATTCCTGGCGCAGCGAATCGATCTTTACGGGCGGCATATTGAGCGTGACCGCAAGGTGGGTGCTGGTTGTTTCCAGACCGTCCAGCACCTGATCCATGGTTTCGAAGGACGCGTTGCGCTCCAGCAGTCCTTCCTCTTTGAGGGCCTGCGCAATCTCCTGAATCAGCTTGCGGCCGCCACCGGTGGCATCGGCCAAGGCGGCCAGAATCCAAATGGGCGAAGCGTGAAAGGCCAAAATGCCCAGCAGTTCGATGCCGTGGCTGGCGGTTCGTTTGAGCAGGAAATTCTCGGCCAGATTGCCTTCCGAGGGATAGACGCCCTCCACCTGCCCGACCTCTTCGATGAGGAACCGCAGCGCGACTTCCACCATGGTGCGGTAGAGCGTGGTGCGGCGGACCGAGGCAGGCAAGGCCACGTTGCCGATTTCGCGCAACAGGCCGCCGGAGAGAGCGCCCAGGGAGCGGACGGCCCGCTCGGGCAGGGAAAGAACGTATTTGTATCGCGCGGATGCAGCCACTGGTTCCAGTATATTGCGCTACTCTGTGAGCGTGAGAAATTCAATCGCTTTGCCGGCGTGCTGCGCCGTCCTTCTGGCGACGGCGGGCTGCAGTCGACCACCCGCGGTCCCTCTCGCCGACAGTCCGCAATGGACGGCTGCTCAGAAATCGGCGCAGTTTGTGGACTCGGCCTCCAAGCTGGGCCGCGCGCAGGCCGAGGACATGGAGCGATTCCTCCAGGAGCAGCCCGACGATCTCGATACTCACAAAAGGCTGCTCATCTTTTACACGCGCAATGGGACGCGCTTCTACGATCCCTCCGTCGCCACCCCGGCCCGCCATCGGCATGAACTGTGGATGATCGAGCATCATCCCGAAGATCCGATCCTGTCCACGCCCGATGGCGTGCCGGATCCCTCGGAATATGCGCAGGTGAATAAGCTGTGGCAGGCGCTGGTGGCCAAGCCTGGTGCTCCGGCTGCGATTTTGGGGAACGCTGCCGCGGCGCTGGCGGCCACGGATTTGCCGGCTGCGGAGAAATTGTTGCAGGAGGCCCACCGGCTGGACCCGCAGGGGCCGTGGCAACTGCGCGGCGACATCCTGGACGCGGCGTCGAAGCGGACACCGCCTGTGGCGGGGCCGGCCGCGGCTTACGATGAGGGCGATTTCGACGGCGCCCGCAAGAAGGCGAAGGATGCGTTGAAGCTGAACGCGCCAGACTCCGGGGCAGCCATTTTTGAGGCCAACATGGTGCTGGGTCTGCTCGCCATGAGAAGCGGCGATCGCAAGAGCGCGATCCAGTTTCTGCAGGCTGCCGGTAACGCGCCTTCATCCTCGGAATTGGCGTATTTCGAAGCGCCGATCACGTACCGTCTGCCCTCGTGGCTGTTGAAGGATGGCGAGCGCGAGAGCGTGATTCAGTTTCTGGAGCGCTTCGCCAAGACCAGCATCGTGGACCGGGACATTCTCCTTCAGTCGGCGGATTTGATTCGCAAGAATCAAAAGCCCATCTGGTATCCGCAGCTAGACGTGAAATAATAGACTTCACTCCAGAATCATGTCAGGTCAGGAAAAAAAGCGCGCCATCATCATCGGGGCGGGTCCGGCGGGTCTAACGGCCGCATTTGAATTGCTCACGCGGGCCGGTATTCAACCGATTGTTCTTGAAAAAAGCGAATACATGGGAGGCATCTCCCGCACCGTGAATTACAAGGGTAACCGCATGGATATTGGCGGCCATCGCTTTTTCTCCAAGTCTGACCGGGTGATGGAATGGTGGCTGCGCATGCTGCCGCTGGAGGCTTCGGAAGCTGGTCCGGCGGCGCTCAAATACCATGGCATGGAGAGGCCGCTCGCGCCTTCCGTCAACGGACCCGACGCGCAGGAGTCAGACCGGGTGATGCTGCTGCGGCCGCGGAAATCCCGCATCTACTATCTGCGCCGTTTCTTCGAATATCCCATCTCTCTGAGCAAAGATACTCTGCTGAAACTCGGTTTGCAGCGAACGATGCGCATCGGCATGAGCTGTATGCGCGCCTTGGCTTTTCCGATCAAGGAAGAAAAAACGCTGGAACAGTTTTTCATTAATCGCTTCGGGCGAGAACTGTATCACACGTTCTTTAAGTCGTACACGGAGAAAGTGTGGGGCGTGCCGTGCAATCAGATCAGCGCCGAATGGGGCGCGCAGCGGATCAAAGGCTTGTCGCTGTGGGCTACGCTGATGCACGCCGCGCGCAAAATGTTCGGCGGGAACAAGCCGAGCGGCATCGGACAGAAGGGCACGGAGACTTCGCTGATTGAGCAGTTCCTGTATCCCAAGTTCGGTCCCGGCCAGATGTGGGAAGAGGCGGCGCGCCGGATTCGCGAGATGGGCGGCGAGATACGCACCGGCTATCGCGTGGAGCGCATTGAAACCGATGGCTGGCAGGTGAAGGGCGTGCAGGCCGTGAATTTGTCCACCGGGCTGCGCGAGACGCTCACCGGCGATTATTTCTTCTCCA
This sequence comes from Candidatus Sulfopaludibacter sp., assembly GCA_035551455.1. GTDB lineage: Bacteria > Acidobacteriota > Terriglobia > Bryobacterales > Bryobacteraceae > Sulfopaludibacter. The sequence goes on along the minus strand of DASZMZ010000344.1, from coordinate 55,445 downwards.
CTGCGCCCATCCAGGAAATCATGCGGTCGTTCGACGCCGCGCCTCCCGCGAACGTGCTGGAGGTTTCCGATGGTCTGGTGTACCGCGATTTCATCACGGTGGGCCTGCTGGTGGACGGGTTGCGCATTCACGACGAACATCCTCAGGGCAAGCGGTTGATTCGCGATAACTGGATCTACATTCAGGAGCCCGACGTGCAGTTGGGCAGGCTACAGGTGTTCAATAACTGGAGTCCGTTCCTGGTGGCCGATGAGTCGAAAGTCTGGCTCGGTCTCGAATATTTCTGCAATCAGACCGACGAGATCTGGAAGCTGCCCGACGAGCGCATGAAAGCCCTGGCCATCGACGAATTGAGCCGGATAGGCATCATCGAAACGGGCGCCGTGCTGGATGGCACGGTGCTGCACATGGAGAAGACCTACCCCGCCTATTTCGGGACGTTCGACCGCTTCGCGGAGATTCGCCAGCATGTGGACCGCTACACCAACCTCTTCCTGATTGGCCGCAACGGCATGCATCGGTATAACAATCAGGACCACTCCATGCTGACCGCCATGATGGCTGTGGACAACATCATCGCCGGCAATACGGCGAAAGACGGACTCTGGGAAGTGAATACCGAAATGGAGTATCACGAGGAAGCGGAGAAGCGGAAGTGAAGCACCGGCCGGTGCTTTGGTGCCTGCTGGCGTTAGCGATTGTCAACCTCGCGATTGTAGGGAAGCTGTTCGGCATCGAGTACCTGGCGCACGACGGTCCGGTGGAAGGATCCTTCATCGCCATCGCGCGCATCATGGCGAAATATCCCGGAGAGTGGAATTGGTGGCCGTTCTGGGGATGCGGGATGCCTTTCGAGACTGCCTATCTTCCAGTCCTGCACGGGGTGGTGGCCGTGGCGATTCTGCTGACGCACCTTTCGGCGGCGCGCGCCTTTCACGTCGTGATCGCCGCGGTATACGCCGGCAGCGCGGTGGCGGTGTTCTGGATGGCGCTGGTGCTGAGCCGCAAGCTGGTGGCCAGCTTCATTGCGGCGCTGGGCTATTCGTGCTTCTCTTTTGCGAATTTACTGGTGCCTGAAATTCGCGCCGATTCGGGCGGGCTCTGGAATCTACGGCGATTGCAGATCCTGGTCTCGTGGGGCGAAGCGCCGCACACGCTGGCGTTGGCGCTGCTGCCGGTGGCGGTGGTTTGCTTCTCCTATGCGTTTACGACCGGCGCGCCGAAGTGGAAAATTCTGGCGGGCCTTTCGGCGGCGGCCGTGGTGTTGAGCAATGCCTTCGGCATTGTGGCGCTGGGCACGGCGCTGGTCTGCTGGATGGTGGCGTTCCGCGTGAAGCCCTGGTGGAAGGCGCCGGTCACGGGCGCGGTGATCGGCCTGGTGAGTTATTGCTGGATCAGTCCCTGGCTGAGCCCCGCCATGATCCGCGCCATTCGCGCCAGCGCTCCCACGGTGGGGGGCGACTTTCGGTATCGGACCGAATCCTGGATCGCTCTGGCCGCGATGGTTGCGGTGTTCCTGCTGATCTGGCTGGTGCTGAGCCACCTGAAGGCGCCGGCGCATGTCCAGTTTTTCGGACTCTTCGGTTATATTCAGACTGCCTTCGTGTTGATCTGGTATGGCTGGCGAGTCGCGGTAATTCCGCAGCCCGGCCGGTACCAACTGGAGATGGATCTGGCGCTGTTGCCGGCCGTGGTGTTTGCGGCGGCGTGGGCGCTGGAGCGTGTGCGGCCTCGTGTGCGGCAAGCGGTGGCCAGTGTGGCGATTGTGGCTCTGGCCGCGCAATGCGGATACGCCGCATACTTTGGCAGCCAGTTGATTCAACCCACCGAACCCCACTTCCCGGTGGAATACGAAATGGCGCAGTGGCTGGATCAGAACCGGCACGGCGAACGCGCCTTCCTCGGCGGGGAGGCCTCGATGATCTTCAACACCATCACCGACAATCCGCAACTCAAGGGCAATCACGATCAGCAGGCGGTCAATCCATTTCTGGCGATTGTGGGCTACACCATTTACGCCGGCACCAATGCGGGCGCGCGCGACGCGCAGTATTCCATTTTCTGGCTGAAGGCCTACGGCACGCCCATGGTTTCGGTGCCCGGCCCGGACAGCGGAGATTACTATAAGCCGTACGCGCATCCACATAAGTTCGATGGCGTGCTGCCCGCGGTGTGGCGCAAGGGCGATAACACCGTCTATCAGGTGCCGGGTGTGGGCGCTTCGCTGGCGCACGTGATACCGGCCGCGGCGGTGGTGGGCCGGACGCCCATCCACGGACTGGATATCGAGCCGGCCCAAGCGTATGTGGCCGCACTCGAAGACGCGCGTTATCCGCCGGCCACATTTCACTGGAAGAACATGAGCGAGGCCGAGATCCACGCGAAAGTGGAAGCCGGGCAGGTGATTGCCGCGCAGGTGACTTACGACCGCGGCTGGGAAGCGTGGGTTAATGGAAGAAGGCAGCCGCTGCGCCGCGATGGTCTGGGGCTGATGGTGATCGATACCGATTGCCGCGGCTCGTGCGACGTGGCGCTGCGTTTCACCGGCGGATGGGAGCATGTGTTGACACGCCTTTTGAGTCTGACCGCGACGTTGATCGCGATTGGTTACGCGGTCTGGAGCAGGAGGCGTGTATGGACGCGCTGACCATCCATCGTCTGCACTTCGCCTTCACCATTACCTTCCACTACATCTTTCCGCAATTGACGATGGGGCTGGCACTGCTCATCGTGATTCTCAAAACCATCGCGCTCCGCACGGGCGACGAGCACTACCACCGGGCGGCGCGATTCTGGGCCAAAATTTTCGCCGTCAATTTTGCGATGGGTGTGGTGACGGGCATCCCCATGGAATTTCAGTTCGGCACCAACTGGTCGCGATTCTCGCGCTCGGCGGGCGGCGTGATCGGGCAGACGCTGGCGATGGAGGGCGTGTTCTCCTTCTTTCTGGAATCGAGTTTCCTGGGCCTGTTCCTGTTCGGCGAGAAGCGACTGGGACCGAAAGCTCACTGGTTCGCGGCCTTCCTGGTCTGCCTGGGCGCCTGGCTCTCGGGCTTCTTCATCATCGCGACCGACGCCTGGATGCAGCATCCGGTGGGCTACCGCGTGGGTGCTGGCGGGGAAATCGCGCTCTCCAGCTTCTGGCAGTTGATGACGAATCCCTGGACCTTCTGGCAGTACCTGCACAATATGATCGGCAGTGTGGTGACGGCGAGTTTCGTGATGGCGTCGGTGGGCGCCTTCTACCTGCTCACCCGGCGGGACGAGAGATACGGCCGGACTTTCGTGAAGATGGGCGTCATTGCGGGCGCCATCTCGACGTTCCTCATGATCTTTCCGACCGGTGACGGGCAGGGAAAGAATATCGCTTTTCATCAGCCGGCAACGCTGGCGGCGATGGAAGGCTTGTTTCAGAGCAAAGCGGGTGCGCCGCTCGTGATCATCGGCCAGCCGGATGTCGAGAATCGGCGACTGGATAATCCCATCACGATTCCGCGGGCGCTCAGTTTCCTCACTTATCAGCGGTGGCATGCGCGAGTCCGCGGATTGGACGAGTTTCCGCGGGACCAATGGCCGGATAACATTCCGCTGCTGTATTACAGCTATCACATCATGGTGGGACTCGGCACGCTGTTTATCGCCGTCATGTTTCTTTCGGCGGCGGCGCTGTGGCGCGGAAAACTGTATGGTGCGCGGCCTCTGCTCTGGACGCTGATGCTGGCGCTGCCGTTCCCGTATATTGCCACGACATTCGGCTGGATCACGGCGGAATTGGGCCGGCAGCCGTGGCTGATTTACGGGGTGATGCGCACGGCGGCCGGGTCGTCGGCGCGAGTTTCGGCGGGCAACGCGCTGTTCACGCTTCTCGGATTCTTCGGCATTTACGCCATCCTGGCGATTCTTTTTCTCTTCCTGGTTTATCGGGAGCTGGAAGAGGGTCCGGAACCAGATTCGGAGCCGGCAGCCTGATGCAAACTATTTGGTTCTGTCTGGTGGCCGCGATGATTGCGATTTACGTGATTCTGGACGGCTTCGACCTGGGCGCGGGAATCGTGCATCTGCTGGTGGCGCGCTCCGACGAGGAACGGCGCGCGGTGCTCGGAACCATCGGACCGGTGTGGGACGGCAACGAAGTATGGCTGATTGCGGGCGGCGGGACGCTCTACTTCGCTTTCCCGGCGCTCTACGCTTCCAGCTTCAGCGGCTTTTATCTGCCGCTGATGATTGTACTCTGGCTGCTGATTTTGCGCGGCATCGCCATCGAATTCCGCAATCACGTCCGCAGTCTGGTCTGGCAGCCGCTCTGGGATGTGGTGTTCGCGGCGGCCAGCCTGCTGCTCGCGATCTTTTTCGGCGCGGCGCTCGGCAACGTGGTGCGCGGCGTGCCGTTGAATGCGGCCGGCGAGTTTTTTCTGCCGTTGTGGACGGATTTCAGAGCGGGACCTGACGCGGGGATTCTGGACTGGTACACGGTCCTGGTGGCAATCGCAGCGATGGCGGCGCTTGCGGTGCACGGTGCGCTTTGGGTGGCGATGCGGACGGAGGGCGCGGTGGTGCGCCGGGCACAATGGCTAGTCCAGAGAGTCTGGTGGCTGTTGCTGGTGCTGGTGGCGACGATCACGCTGTGCAGTTTTCGGCTACAGCCGCACTTGCGCGAGAGTTTCGCGTTGCGGCCGTGGGGGTATGTGTTCCCTTTGGCGGCTCTGGCCGGGCTTGTCGGTCTCAGGCTGCTGCGCGGAGTGGAGGCGTTTCTGGCTTCGTGCCTGTTTCTGTTTGGCATGCTGACCAGCGTGGCCTTCGGCCTCTATCCCTACGTGCTCCCGTCGAGCGGCGACCCCGCGCTATCGCTGAGTGTCTACAACGCGGCGGCTCCGCATTACGGACTGGTGATCGGACTGTACTGGTTCATTCCGGGAATTCTACTGACTGCCGGGTATTTCGTGTACACCTACAGCCATTTGGCGCGCGGCGATGGGGCCGGCCATTGACGCCTCAGTAGGTCAGATGCGCGATGCGGCCGCGAGGCCCGACGGCCCAGGCGAGGCTGAAGGCATTGTAATTGCCGGAATCGAAATTGGTCCACGACTTGCCGCCATCGCTCGACGTGTCGGAGCCGGAAGTGCCTGTCGCGAGCCAGACTTTGCGGTTAGGCAGCCAGGCTACCGCGGAACGGAAACCCTTGGGTCGTCCGGCTGGTTCGCTCCAGGTGGTGCCGCCATCGCTGGTTAGGGCGATGTTGTTGCGGTCTTCGGCCGGTTTGGAATAATCGCCGCCGACCGCGATACCGTGGAGGGAATCGGAGAAGGCCAGTGAGAAGATGCCGGCGGCCGCCGCGTCGTTGCGGATCGGCGTCGTCGAGACTTTCCAGGATTTGCCGCCATCCTGCGAGTGAAAAACGCGAGCCCCGCCGGGTCCACCGGTGCCGAACCAGACTTCCGCCGAACCCAGAACGGCCAGTGAAGAATTGCTGGCGGCGAAAGCGCCTTCAGCGGCGAGTGCCGCGGGCGCATGCTGCCGGGTCCAGTTCTTCCCGCCATCGGCCGTCGTCAGAATGACAAACTCGCCATCCACCGGATCCCCGAGCACGATGCCATGCTGCGGATCCCAAAATGCCAGTTCGTCGAGAAAGCCTTTGGCGTCGGGATTGGAGAGCAGCAGGTTCCAATGAGCGCCTCCATCGGTGGTCTTGTAAATCCGCGACTTGTCCCCAGCCCCGATACTGAGCAGGTACACGGTCTGCTCATCCACCGCGTGGACGGCGCGAAAATCCAACTGCTCGGCTCCAGGAACTTTGTTCGCCTGCCAGGTGGCGCCTCCATCTTTGGTCACCAGCCACGTGCCACCGCTTCCGCTGGCGAAAGCGACTTGGGAACTGACGGCGCTCACGCCCCGGAGAGAGGCGTTGGAGCCGCTGGTTTGTGATGTCCAAGTCTGGGCCGCCGCGCCGGCGGCAAGAATCAGGAAGAGTGACAGTCTCATGGCGTCTCCCCAGTATAGGCGGCTGACGTCAGACAAGAGTCACCGGATGGTCCCGCGTCACCTGATTGAGAATGTCCACGAGACTCCTGGTCTGGAAGGGCTTCGCCAGGAAGCCATCCATTCCGGCCTGTAGACACTGATCGCGATCTCCGCTCATCGCGTGGGCAGTCAACGCGACAATCGGCACGCGAGGACTGGCCGAGGCCTGCTGCATCCTGCGAATCTCCGCCGTGGCTTCGAAGCCGTCCATCTCGGGCATCTGCACGTCCATCAAAATCACGTCGAAAGCCTGGCTGTCCACCGCATCCACGGCCTGCCGGCCATTTTCGACGGCCGCTACGGAATGGCCCAAACGCTCCAGCATAATCCGCGCCAGCCTTTGATTCACCGCGTTGTCCTCGGCGAGGAGGATGCGAAGCGGCCTGTCGGGCAGCGTGGATCCCAGAGGGGCTTTCGATTCCGATTGACCGGACAGCGCCCCCGACGCCGCCTTTTCAAGCAGCGCCGTGAAGGCAAATCTACTTCCGCTGGACGGAGTGCTTTCCACCCAGATGCTTCCCTTCATCAAATGGACCAGTTTGGTGCAGATCGCCAGTCCAAGTCCTGTACCTCCCTGGCGTCTGCGCCGCGAGCCGTCAGCCTGCGCAAATGCGTCGAAGATCATCGCCTGCTTGTCGTATGGGATTCCCGAGCCAGTGTCGCGCACAGAGAATAGCAGCCGCCTCTGATTCCCCCCTTTGGGGCCGTCCGGCGTCAGCGAGACTTCCACCGAGACGCTGCCACGCTCGGTGAACTTCATGGCGTTACCCATGAGGTTGAGCAGAACCTGGCGAAGCCGGTCCGCATCGCCAATTAGCGCCTCGGGTACCTCCGGCGCCACCTCATGGCTGAGGACGATTCCTTTTTCCTGCGCTTTCCAGGCGAAAAACTGGGCGGCATCGGCCACGCACTTCGGGATGAGAAAGGGCTCCCGGCTGAGTTCCAGCTTTCCGGCTTCAATTTTGGAGAAGTCCAGAATATCGTCGATGACCACCAGGAGCGACTCGGCCGATTCACGGACCGTACCGATGTAGTCGCGCTGCTCCTCATCCAATTGGGTGTTCAGAATCAACTGGGTCATGCCGAGAACGCCGTTCATGGGTGTACGGATCTCGTGGCTCATGTTGGCCAGGAATTCGCTTTTGAGGCGGGACGCCTCCTGCGACTGGCGAAGCAGGTCTTCGATCTCCCCCTTCTGGCGTTCCACCAGACTGTTCTGCGCTTTCAGCGCCGTGGTTCGTTCCCGTACCGCCAGTTCCAGTTTGCGATGTTCGGAGTTCATCTTGTCCATGCGGATCCGATAAACCCAACCGGCCAGGGCCAGTAGGACGGCAGCCGCCCCGAGACGGAAAATCCAGGTCTGCCACCAGGGCGGAATCACCCGAAATGAAAAAGACGCTGCCGCCTCGCTCCACGGTCCGCTGGGGTTGCGGGCCGCCACCTGGAAACGATAGGCGCCCGCCGGAAGACTGGGATACCGCGCCTCCCTGGCTGAAGTTTCCACCCAACCTTGGTCCAGGCCGGCCAGCCGGTACCGAAATTGCAAATTCTTTTCGCTCTGGAAACTCAGCCCGGAGAATGACACGAGAAAATCGTGCTCACGAAAAGCAACTTTGCGGTATGCCGAAGCATCGGCGGGACGACCGGCGAACCTGACGCTGGTGATGACCGCCGGTGGCGCCAGGGAGGGCGGGGGCTGACCCTGGGGTGAAAAGTGAGACAGGCCCTTTAGCGTGCCGAGCCACACCGAGCCGTCGTCATCACCCCAAAAGGCGTTGGCCGCGAAATCGTCCCAAACCAAGCCGTCATCGTGCGTGTAGACATGCCAGGCTTCGCCTGAACGAACGGCGGCGCCGTTGTCGGTACCCACCCACAGCCGCCCGCCCGCATCGATTCCCAGGAAGACGATATAGTCCGTGGGCAAGCCCTCTTTCTTTGTGAAGTGCTGCGCGTGAGGTTTGCCGTCCGAAAAAGTGAAACGGGACATGCCGATCGGGTCACGGTAGGAGAACCAGACAGATCCATCCGACGTCTCGGCGACATGCGTTACTGCATTGGCTTTCATTCCGTCGCTGGTGGTGAACCGGGTCCATTGGCCCCGGTCCCAACGGTACAGCCCACTGGCACTGCACAGCCAGAAACCTCCATGGCTGTCTCCGCGAAAGCGGAAGAACATGGTCTGGTTGTCAGTCCCCGGAGGCGTCTGCCGTTCGAACCGGAGATTCCGGTCCAGCCCCGTGCTGCGAAATAGTCCCGTGCCGGTACTCGCCCACAAGCGATTCTCGACGTCGACATACAGCGCCACCACGCGGTCGTCGAGAAGGCCAGACGAGGGGCCATAGGTGCGCGTAGGTTTACCACGCGGATCGATTCTCGAGATACCGCCCGGCAGGCAGGCAACCCATAGTTCGCCGGACGGGCCGATCGTCAGCGCCTTGATCTTGTCGCCTCCCAATCCGTCTTTTTTGGTGAGTACTTTGACGACCTCTCCCTGGCTCATTTCCACGAGACCGCGATCGGTTCCGATTTGAAGCGATCCCGAAGTCTGTCTGCGGATAGCCCAGATGACGTTATTGCTCAAGCCGTCAGCGGTGGTCCAATTCGTCCATTCGGCGTTGCCCGCCCAGCGCGCCACGCCTGCGCCCCACATGCCGATCCAAATAGCGCCTTCCCGGTCCTCCAGGATCGACGTGATTGCGTCCGAGTCCAGGCCCTGATGCGTGCCGATCAGGTTCCACTGGCCTCCGCTCCAACGCGCCACGCCTACGTCCGTAGCCACGAAGATCTGGCCCCGCCTGTCCTGAATCATGGAGAGAATCGAATTGCTGGACTGCGGCAGTCCGAAATCCCGCGCTACGAAATGCTGCGCGCCTGCCGGCAAGACGGAAAGGTGTTGGGATCCGCGCACCCAAAGCGCGCCCTCGGGATCGCGCAATAACGCACCCCACCGATCCGGTGGCAGCCCTTCAGCCTGCCCATAGACGCGAAGCCGGCCATTGGCGATCAGGCAGAGGCGTAACCCGCAATTGAACCAGACCGAGCCGTCAGACTGAGGCCAAACTCCGTTGGATGACTCCGCAGGCGCGCCGGCAAACTCACGAAACACCGTGCGAGACACATCCTGCTCCGGTTTAGTGACGAAAACGCCGCGTTCCGACGCCACAAATAGCCGGCCATCGCCCGCTGCGGCGATGGCGTGCAGGTCCGACCCGACTTTGTGCGGGTCCAGAGGAATCTTCTCGAAAGCGGCATTCCGAAAACGCGCCAATCCCCTACCCGTCGCAACCCAAAGTACGCCGTCCGGCGTCTCCTGGAGCATGCGAATCGACGTGCTGGGAAGCCCGTCTTCGGTGCCGAAGCCCTGAAAACGCGTGCCGTCGTAACGGAACAGTCCATGCCCCGTGCCCACCCAGATGTAGCCGGTATGGTCCTGCAGGAGCCCGCTAACAGCGGTGTTCAGCCCTTCTTCCAAACCGTAGTGGCGAAACCGATAATGTTCCGCCATCGCGCAGCCTGCTAGCAGCAGGAGCGCCGCGGCCATTCGTAAGCGCGACCTCATGGTTGCCGGTGAACTTCTCTCACTTATCTATCGGATGAACACGGGAAAACTTGAGGGTGTCAGCGAGATTGAATTGCGGCCAAGGCATCTAAAGCCCTCTGGCGCGCCGCGGCGTGAGCGACGATCGGCCGCGGATACGAAGCTTGGCCGAACTCCGGCACCCAACGCCGCACATAGGCGCCTTCGGGGTCGAATTTCTCAGCCTGCAGCGTGGGATTAAAGATGCGGAAATAAGGGGCGGCATCGGCGCCGCAGCCCGCCACCCACTGCCAGCCCAGCGTGTTGTTGGCCAGATCGGCATCCACCAGCGTGTCCCAGAACCAGGCGGCGCCCTCCTGCCAGGGGATCAGCAAATGCTTGACCAGGAACGACGCCGCCACCAGGCGGACCCGATTGTGCATCCAGCCGGTGTGCCACAGTTCGCGCATGCCCGCGTCCACCAGAGGATACCCGGTCCGCCCGCGCGTCCAGGCGCGAAACGCAGCCGGATCGTGCCGCCACGGGAACCGTCGAAATTCCGGCCGGAGCGGCTGCGAAGGCGTCTCTGGAAAGTGAAAAAGCAAATGGTGGGCGAATTCACGCCACACGATTTGGCGCAGATACGACTCGGCGTCAGGGTGCGCGGGACGACGGCGGACGGCATGCCAGAGTTGCCGCGGACTCATCTCGCCAAAATGCAGATGCGGCGACAGACGCGAGGTGCCGGTCCGATCCGGCCGGTCCCGCTCTGTGGAGTATTGCGACATCCCCCCGTCCAGGAAGTCCGCCGTATGACGCCGCGCCCCCCGTTCGCCGGGTTCCCAGGATTCGCGAAGCCCCTCCGCCCAGTCGATCTTCGGCTCCAGGGCCAAGTCCGATACAGCCAGCGACGACGGCCACGCCTCCGGCGCCGCCATTTGCTGCGGCTTCCCGACGGGCTTGGAAAACTCGGCGGGCAGATACGTCTTATAGAACGGAGTGAAGACCTGGAAGGGCTTGCCGCTGGTGTTGCGGACCTCCTCGGGTTCCCGTAGCAGTGCGCCCGCAAAGGTCGAGACGGACAGGCCCCGCTTTTGGAGAGCGGCTGCCGTGTCCCGGTCGCGCGCCATCTCGGCAGGCGAGTACAGGCGGTTCCAAAATACGGATGTGGCCCTGGTCTCCTCCGCCAGTTTGAGCAGTACTTCCAGGCTGGGTCCGCGTCGAATCGTCAAGCGCGACCCCTGTTCGCTCAGCGATGCGGCCAGCGCCCCCAGCGATTGGTGCAACCACCATTGCGAAGCGGCCCCGGGAGACCACGGAGCCTCCTCTTCCGGCGCCCAAATGAAGACCGGGACCACGACCGCGCCGCTCACCACGGCCGCATGCAGAGCCGGGTTGTCGGCCAGTCGAAGGTCGCGGCGAAACCAGACCAGCGCAATCATTCTGGAAATCGCGTATTCCTGCGGCCGGCTACTGGTGCCCACTACAATAGGACTGTTCATGAGAGTGCGAGTTGCAGAATTTTTCGAGGCGCGGCCGCTTACCGGCATCATCAACACCGCCTTCCAGGTGGAGAAGTTCTTCATCGACACCGACCGGATCGACGTGGCCCAGGTGGAGGACTTCTTTGCCAAAGGCTGCTTTCTGGTAGCCGAAGATGAAGCCGGCCTGGCCGCCTGTGTCTACGTCGAGCAGCGGAACGCGTCCGGCTATTTTGGCCTGCTCTCCGTCCTTCCAGACCGGCAAAAAATGGGACTGGGCAGGACCCTGGTGGAAGCCGCCGAGCAGCACTGCCGCGCTCTGGGATGCAGCGCGATGGACCTTCAGATCGTCAATCTGCGCCAGGAACTGCCGGCCTTTTACCGGCGGCTGGGTTATACCGAATCGGGTACCGGTGAGTTTCCGCCGGATGTCGTCACCAAGCTGCCCTGCCATTTCGTAAGGATGTCGAAAGCCTTGTGAAAATCGTCAAACGCACGCTTCTGATTCTCTTGCTGGTGCTGGCCGCCGGTTACCTTGCCGATTATCTGGCGGCTCGCACGCGGCCCACCGGCTCGGTCCAAGTGCAACCTATTTTAGCTATACCCCAGAAGGACGGGAAAGACGAATTCATTCTGCAGGACCCCGAGACGGATTCGTGCGTTCAGTCCCTTTTGCCGCATCTGAATCAGCAGCCCTGCTGGTACCTGGAGAAACACAAGCAAAGAAGAATCGACATGTAGCCATTTGGAGCCATCCACGTAACGGAAGCGCCGCATCCACTCGTCCATTCACCAACGTGTTGCGCCATTTGGTGATTCTCGCGTTGGCCCCCCTCGCGGCTCAAGCCCAGACGCCAGCCGACTCCCCGGAAGTGGTCCCGCTCAACGAAAATCGCATCTTCAAGGTAATCCCCGACTATCAGACCGTGCGCGACACACACCGCGCCATCGCCCCCATGACCTCGCGTGAGAAGTGGCGGCTCGCCTGGAAGGAAACCATCGATCCGTTCAATCTGGGCAGCGCGGTCCTGGCTGCCGCCATGTCGCAGGCCGATAACGAAACGCCCAAATACGGCAGGAGTGGGGCAGCCTACGCGAAGCGTGTGGGCGCGGCGGTCGGCGATTTCGGAACGCAGGGTTTCCTCGCGTCCGGCGTCTTCGCCACTCTGCTGCATCAGGATCCCCGTTATTTCCGCGAAGGACCGGAATCCGGCGTCGCCAAGCGAATCTGCTATTCCTTGAGCCGGATCGTGGTGGCGCGGCAGGATTCCGGACGTGCCGCCTTCAACGCCTCGAATTTCCTCGGTATGGCCGGAGGCATCGGCCTCTCCAATCTCTACTACCCGTCGGCCAGCCGCACCGGGTCGGTCATGCTCAGCCGCGTCGGCACCAGTCTCACCGGCGATGTCATGGGCAACCTGATGTCCGAATTCTGGCCCGACATTCAAAAGAAATTCTTCCAGAAAAAGAAAAAGGAATAGCCAACAGCCTAAGTGCCTCGTTCGCTGTGACGCGCCTGCAGCCGCACTGACTTATGCTAACGGTATGAAACTGTTTGCGGCGCTGCTGCTGATCGTGGCCTGCGCCTCTGCGTCCGACCGCACGCTGCTGCGCAAAGGCTGGGCCATTCAAGCCTCCGCCGACGTCCGCGAAGCCGGCGCCGCCGTGTCCCTGCCCGGGTACTCCACGCGCGGCTGGTATGAGGCCGCCATGCCCTCCACGGTCCTCAGCGCCCTGGTCGCCGCCAAAGTGTATCCCGACCCGTATACCGGAATGAACCTGCGCGGCATCGCCGGAACTTCGTACCCCATCTCTTTCAACTTCTCCAACGCCCCCATGCCCCCGGACAGTCCCTTTCGCAAGTCCTGGTGGTTCCGCACGGATTTCCAGGTGCCTGCCGGCTACCAGGGCAAGACGGTCTGGCTGGGCTTCGACGGCATCAATTTCCGCGCCAACGTCTGGGTGAATGGCAAACCCGTCGCCTCGTCGGACAAACTCGCCGGGGCGTGGAGGCTCTTCGAATTCGACGTGACCTCTGCCGTGAAGCCCGGCGCCGCCAATACCCTGGCTGTCGAAATCTTCCCGCCGCAGCCGCACGATCTGGCCATCACCTTCGTCGATTGGAACCCGCAGCCTCCCGATAAGAACATGGGACTCTGGCGCGACGTCTGGATCGCCGCAACCGGTCCCGTGGCCATCCGATATCCTTCCGTCACCACGCACCTGAATCTGCCCGCCGCCACTCGCGCCCAACTCACCGTGCGCGCCGAATTGAAGAACGCCTCCAGCCAGGCGGTGGAAGGCGTGCTCAAGGGCAGGATCGAAGCCCTGGAGTTCTCGCAGACCGTGCGCCTCGCGCCGCACGAAACCCGCGTCGTCAAATTCACGCCACAGGTCGACAAGCCACGACTCTGGTGGCCTGCGCAGGTCGGCGAACAGAATCTCTACCCGCTCGACCTGGAGTTCGCCGTGCAAGGCGCAGTCAGCGATACCAGCCGCATTCAATTCGGCATTCGCGAGATCACCAGCGAAGTCGACGCCAAACTGCATCGCGTCTTCCACATCAACGGCAAGAATATCTTGATCCGCGGCGCCGGCTACACCTTCGACATGCTGCTGCGCAATACCCCCGAGCATCAGGACGCCGAACTGCGCTACGTCCGCGACATGAATCTCAACGCCGTCCGCTTCGAGGGCAAACTGGAGGACGACCATTTCCTGGAACTGTGCGATCGCTACGGCATCCTGGTGCTGGCCGGTTGGTGCTGCTGCGACCATTGGGAGCAGTGGCAGGGCTGGGACAAGGAGGACGAAACCATCGCCGCCGAAAGTCTGCGCGATCAGTTGCGCCGCATGCAGCGCCACCCCGCGCTCGCCGACTGGATGTACGGCAGCGACAATCCGCCGCCCCCGAAAATCGAGCAACTCTACCTCAACGTGATCAAAGAGGTGGAGTGGCCCAACCCCTTTCATTCTTCGGCCACTGCGAAAAAGACCCCGGACGGAGATACCGGCGTGAAGATGACCGGCCCCTATGAATACGTGGCCCCTTCGTACTGGACGCTCGACACCAAATTCGGCGGCGCGCACGGCTTCAATACGGAAACCAGCCCCGGCCCTTCGCCCATGCCTATCGAGAGCATGCGCAAGATGCTGCCGGAAGAGCGGCTCTGGCCGGTGAACTCCTGGTGGGATTTTCATGCCGGCGGGGGTGCCTTCAAAGATCTCCACGTCTTTAACGAGGCGCTGGACGCGCGCTACGGCAAAGCCGCGTCGCTGGAAGACTATTCCCGCAAGGCGCAGATGATGGCTTACGAAGGCCACCGCGCCATGTTCGAAGCCTACGGCCGCAACAAATATACGTCCACCGGCGTGGTGCAGTGGATGCTCAACAACGCGTGGCCGGGACTCATCTGGCACCTCTACGATTGGTATCTGCGCCCCGGCGGCTCGTACTTCGGCGCGAAGCGGGCCAATGAGCCGCTCCACGTCCAGTATTCTTACGACGATCGCAGCATCGTGGTGGTCAACTCCTTCTACCGCCCCTTCGCGGGACTGCGCGTCTCTGCCAAAGTTTTTAATTCCGACATGCAGGAGAAGTTCTCCAAGTCCGCCGCGGTGGATGTCGGCGAAGATGCCAGTAAGCGCATTTTCGAATTGCCGGAGATCGCCGGCCTCAGCTCCACTTACTTCGTGAATCTCACGTTGCAGGATGCCGCCGGCAAGATCGTGAGCCGGAATTTCTACTGGCTGTCCACCACGCCGGAGACTCTGGACTGGGAGAAATCCAACTGGTATTACACGCCCACTAAGACGTTCGCCGATTACTCCGCCTTGAACCAACTACCGCCCGCCGCCTTGCAGGTGAGTGCGCAGAGCGCCGCCAACGGAGCCGCGGTCACCGTCACCAACCCGTCGCGCGCCCTCGCCTTCGCCGTCCATCTGAAGATTTCGCGGAATGGCGAAGAGGTGCTGCCCGTGCTTTGGGAGGACAACTATTTCGCCCTCCTGCCCGGAGAGACTCGCCAGGTGACCGCGCAATTCGCCAAGGGCCGCGGCGCGGCGACCGTGGAGGCGGAGGCGTGGAACGCGCCGCTCGCCGGTAAGCCGCTTTTACCCTAAGTTGGGTATTGATATGCTGCGCCTTCCACCTCGACCATCTCCCAGCCGACTACTGGCGTGCGGCGCTGCAGGAGCGTGGGTTTGCCTGCCGGGGCTGAAAGCGCTGGTCGCACGCTTTCAGCAGGCAGCACCGGGCACGCGGGCGGCGAACTGGTGGCATTCGCCGACCCGCTTGATTTTCGGGATGGCTCAAAATCACACTCTAATTCAAACCTATTCTGCTTCAAGGACTAACGTCCCGTCGTAGCTGTGTTCTTGCCCACTTCTGCGCGTACCCCGTCGAGCATGGAACGGAGTGCAGCGGCCTCAATCATGTGGCCCCGGCGCATCACCGCCTGAATGCGTGTCGCATTGGCAATTGCGATCAACGGATTGGCGTCCAACACCACGAGGTCGGCCACTTTCCCCGGTTCGAGAGAACCGTAATCCCGGCTCACATGTAAAAACTCCACCGGATTCCACGTCGCCGTGCGCAGTGCCGCCGCCGGCGACAGGCCGGCTTCCGCTAACAAGGCCAGTTCCTGGTGCAGCGCGAACCCTGGCACTTGGTAGGGATACGGAGTGTCGGTGCCCGCAAGGATTCGCACGCCTCGTTGTTCCATGCGGCGCACCAAATCCTTATACAGGGCGAATACGCGGCGGGAGGTCTCGGAATCCATTTCGCCCATCGGCCCCTCCAGCGCTCCGCGCGGCCACGAATTCAGATAATCCCGACGCGCATACTGGATGGGGGCATCGCCGGGCAGTTTGCGGTCCTGCGCCAGGCTGGCGATCCGATATATTCCTAGGGTGGGCGTTTGCCAGACCCGACCGGCGCGGAACGATTCAATCAGCTTATCCGCCTTGGCCGAATCGAGGTGTCCAGCAGCATCTTCCACGCATTTTGGTTATGCTGCACCATCCATCGCGCCTCGGCTTCCTTTCGGGAACAAGCCAGCAGTATCCCGTCCAGGTGTTCGACGGATGCCTGTCCTGCGCGCGCTACCTCGCTGGCGCTGATTCGGTCGGGAATGTGGCCGACCATTTGCAAACCGCGCTTTCGGCATTCGTCGGCTATCGCGAAATAAGCCTCTCGCGACAACCCATCGTAGATCTTGATATAGGAGAGACCCATCGCCGCGCGCCGCGCCACCTCTGCCCGCGCCTGACGCTCGTCACTGATGTCAGGGGCATCCATCGGGAACAGGGTCCAGAATAGTTCCGGGCCGACCCGGCGGCCGCTGGCGACATCTTGCTGGTATCGGCGCTGCCGCGGTGCGTTCTTTTCCGAGGCTGCCATTTCCCTCAGGCCCGTCAGGCCATTCGCCAGGTAAAGAGGGAACCAGTCCTCTTCGATTTCGCCGACATGGACGTGCATGTCCCATAATCCGGGAATCACGAACTTCCCAGACGCACGCACAATCCGCGCACCAGCGGGGATTCGCGTCGATGCCGCTGGACCGCGCGCCGTGATCCGGTCCCCGCTGATGACGATGCTGCTGTGCGCCGTTGCCACTCCATCGCGGGGATCGATCAGAGTGCAATCCGTCAGGGCGACGGTCTGCCCCATCAATGCTGGAACGAGAAAGAGGAATACCGCACGACGCACGGATCAACTGTAACACTCGCCGAATCGGCAGCGTTCGAGTCCGGGCCACTTTTCGAAAGCAGAGGTTGGTCAATTCAAACGAGCGCCGAAGATTCGTCGGTTGGAGGCGACGGCGGCATCATCTTGGGGCCTTTTTATGACTCTATCAAGGGTTCCTGCCTGGCGAGATCACCTCGGAACAAATGGATCGAGTCAGCACCGAATCTCTTCTAGCCAGTTCACCGCAAAGCCGGAACGATTTGTTCAAGACTCTCCACTCGGCTTGGACAAGTGGCTGGTGGCGATGTGCAAATCGCCCTCCGCTACTTCGCCGCGAGCACCTGACGTATCGAGGCTGCCACCAGTTCGGGCTCCTGGAGTTGAATGTGGTGACCGCTGTGCCCGGCCACAATCAACTTGCCTTTACGCGATATGGACGCCAGAATTTCATCATCCTTACGGTGATCCTCTTCAACCGATTTAGTGTTGGGCCCCGTCCCGTCGGGTATTCCGCGGGTCAAGACAATGAGAGGCAGGTCCCCAAGTACGTGATCGCTTTTCAGCCGGTCTCGGTGCAGTAGTACCAACTCCTCAATCTCGAATGGGTTGACGCCTGCCGCCACATGTCCCAACTGGGCGAGCGTCCAGGTCCGCATCCTCTGGGCATCCGGTGGCAGGAGATCGCGGGGCGGATCATTGGCATGCTTCGAAAGCTCGCCGGTTCCCGCCATCATCCGCTTCAACAGGTCCGGTCCCAAATCACTCACTCGCAAAGGCCCGGACGTCTTTACGTCGGGAACAGCCCGGCCGGTCGCCAGTTCAGTGGCGCGAACGAGCTTGCCATCGGGAGCGATGCGCAATGGATTATCCTGCCCCGCGTCCACCAGGACCAGTCCCGCTACTTCCGACGGATACATCGCCTGGTATTGCCGCACCAGCAATCCGCCGTACGAATGGCCCACCAGAACGAACGGTGGTTTGATGCCGGCGTTGGCGAGCAGCGTGTGGAGTTCGTAGGCGACTTGGTGAAAGGTACGCGGATGCGGGCCGAGTTCACTCCATCCGTCGCCCGCGCGGTCGTAGGAGCAGACGCGTGCGAACGCGGCCACCTTGGGCTGAACCAGGCTCCATTCGACCGAGAAGTCGCCGACGCCGGATTCCAGGATGACCGTTGGCTGCGCGGGACGCGTCTCACCGGTGCAGTAAAGATGCAGCTTCCATCCGCCGACATCGACCAGGCGGCCAGGGGCTGGAAACGGTGGCGGCGTGCTCGGGATTTGTGCAATCGCAGATACGCCGAGTAGCAAAATGACGGGGAGGCAGCGTCCCATTCTATCCGATCATACGACCTAAACCGCTGCCATCGCTTCCGAGGATTTGTCTACCAGCACGCCCACTTCCGTGCCGACAAGAAGAGTATCGAAGTGGCCGTGCGACCGCGCAAGGGCTCGGCCGCAGTCTGCTCGCGGTGCCATTTGCCGGTGTGGGAAGTTGCCTGATGGCAGGTGCGACGCGCGGGCGCTATCGCTCGGCGAGCAGTGGCTTGATATTCACCTCGACGTCGTCCCTGTCCACGAGACCTGTGAGATAAGCCGCGATCCGGAAGCCAACTTGTATAATCCTCTCGGCACCTTCTGGTACGGCTGCTGCCCGGCCCGACTCAATTCGCGGTGGGCCGCTCCGCATGATCGACGACGAGCACTTCGACCGGGGCCTTGGCCGGCTCAAGTTTCAGACCGAGCTGTTGCATGGCGGAGAAAACGAGTGAGAGGTTGGGCTCGGCAAGCAGGCGGTTACCGCCCGGATCATCCGGCGCCGCGGAGACCGGCGATTTCGTAAGGGCATCGTCCGTGTAATTCAGATCGAGATCGAATTCGCCGGTGAAGCCTGTTTTATCCATCACCGGCCGGCCCAGTGTCATTGCCAGCTCTCTTACAAGGTCCGCCATGTGCAGCTTCCTTCCATTCATCCGCAGCCCTGTGGCCGATACCATCAGCGGCGCATAGCCACAGTCGACCGACCCAGGGATGCTCCGCGGCGTCATGCCGGGCTGAAAGGAAACGCAGTTTGCCTCTTTGGCCGCCGGCAGTTTGATGCCACTGCTTCTCGCCGTCAAATCGTATACAGGGAGTTCTCTCGTCTCCCGGTGGAGCGTAAGCCTGAATCTGTCGGCCAGGAGCGACTGCAGCATCAGCCACGCGTGCTGCTGATCGGTGTTGGCCTCGGGCTTGGCCTCGATATCGTAGCCTTCGGAATCGATCCACGCCGGACCTCCCACAACTTGAGAAGCCCGCAGCGGCTGGGAGTGAGGGGTATCGTGAGCCGCATAGGCAAATTGGATGAGAAGCCTAAGCGGAGCGTTCCTTGCGATCATCCGGCCACCGGGTTTGTAACTCACGCCCATGGGGCCGTCCATTGGTCCGACGCCGGAAGCGCCTCGTTTGATCGACGCCACTTCGAAGGTAGGATGTGCGGCGGACTGGGCCCACAATCCGTATCCCGCCGTCACCAGTAGGACGGCGATCGTGACGACACCCGGTCCCAGGCCGGTGCGGGCTGCCGGCCGCGACTGGCCCAGCAAGCGGGCGATGCGATCGGCCAGTGATCCACCCGTAGCCGCAAGTGCAGCTGTAAAATGCGCCGGATGGTACGATTCCAAATGCGCCAGCGCGCGGGCGTAGGTGAGCGCATCTCCAGAAACTGAGACAGCAACATCGTCGCAGCACAACTCGCGCCGGGCGCGAATGTGCCCTGACACCCACCAGACCGCGGGGTGGTAGAACAACAGAGCTTCGGCCACGCTCTGCAACATGTTGACCAGATAATCGTGCCGCCGAATGTGCGCCAGCTCATGCAGCAGCAGGGCCTCCACATACTCGGCAGGCAGCCCCCCGAGCAACCCCACCGGCACCAGCACGACCGGTCGCAGCCAGCCGACCACCGTCGGCACCTGCACCAGTGCGGAGACGAGCAGGCGCACGGGACGAGAGAGCCCAATCTGTGCTCCCAGCCTTTGTAGAGTCTGCTGCCACTCCGGCGGCGCACGCCGCACCAACATTGACCGCATGCGCGCGGCAACCACCCAGCCTCCCGCCAACCGCACCCAAAGCGCAGCGGCGCCGATGAGCCAGACCACCACCACCCACGCAAGGAATGGCGCCGGCTGTACCTCTGGGACTATGGCGCGGACGGAATCGGGCAGTGTAGCGGCGCCGGCGGTGCTGGTTTTAGAAGGGGCCGGGGGGACGCCGTGGATCTGATAGGCGGCGTCGGGACTTGCGGCCGGCGGCCCCATCAACTTCCAAGTGGTCAGCGGAGCGGCCATCATCGCGACCAGAGCCGCGCAGGCCAACAGGTACCGGCCGTTCGGGCTACATCTGCGCGCCAGAACGGTGTCTGCTGCCGCATACAAGAGCCCAATCGCCAAGCCCTGCCAGAGGAAGTGCACGAGCGTCCAGCCGAGGCGCTCCACCCATGCCTCTGAGGAGAGCATTTGAATGGCATTCATTATTACCCTTCTTTCTTCTTGGCAAAGGCATCCAGCATTCCTCGGATTTCGTCAAGTTCCTGGCGCGAGGCCGGCGATGCCGTGAGAGCACCCATTACCAGGCTACGGGCGGAACCGCCGAAGGCTCTCTTCAGGAGGTCGGCCGCGATCTGTCGCTGGGTTTGCTCTTGCGGCGCGGTTGCCTGGTAAACGTGCGATCCGAACCGCTCGCCGCGGAGGAGCAGCCCCTTTCCGGTCATCAGTTGAATTGTCTTCAGCGTGGTGGTGTAACGGTTGTCTTTGCCGAGTTCATCGTGGACTTCCCGCACAGTTGCCATTCCCAACCTCCAAATGACGGCAAGAATATCGAGTTCGGCGTTCGTTGGAAGTGCGATTGGTGGTTGGTTGGTACGGGAGGATCTCATCTAAACCAACCGTACTACGAAAAAAACCGTACGGCAACGAAAAAAACCGTAGGGAACAGCGGCGAAGTATTCGACGATACTTCTGTTGCTGTGAGCATCCGGCGTGTGATTTGCGGAGTGAGTATTTACCCTAACTTGAGGCCGCAGGCCTTATAGATCTGGTCCATCAGTCGCATGTCGCGCAGCCCTTCTTCTCCGGGCGCCACCGGCGTCTTGTCCTGCAGAATGCACTCGGAGAAGTGGTCGGCCTGCCGCACGAAGTGTGATGGGTCGCGGTCCTGTGCCGTATCGTCGACCGGCGGCTGCCCCTGCATCTGCGCGGTCAGGTGCTGGCCCTGATAACCGAACGCCGCCTCCATGCTGATGCCGCCGCGCGAGGCGTGCACGCGATAAAAGCCCGGCATGTTGCAGCCGTACGACGTGTTGCAACTGGCAACCACGCCGGAAGGGAATTTCAGCGTGAAGCTGAGATTCTCCTCCACCTCGTCGAAGCGCCCGTCGTGATCGATCACCGAAGCTTCGGCGCGAATTTCGGAAGGCTCCTCGCCGGTCAAATAGCGGCAGGCGTTCAGGGAGTAGATGCCCATATCCATGAGCGGTCCGCCGCCGCCCAGTTTGCGCGTGTACCGCCATTCGTTGCGCGCGATATTGAAGCCGTTGGCGCTTTCGATGGCCTGCACCTTGCCCAGTTTACCGTCGCGTATGAGTTGGATCGCGTGCAGATTCACCGGCTCCAACTGGCAGCGGTAGGCGATCATCAGCTTCTTGTTGGCCGTCTTGCACGCCGCGATCATCGCCTCGGCATCGGCCACGCTCGTCGACATGGGCTTTTCGCACAGCACGTGCTTGCCTGCCTTGGCCGCGCGTATCGTATACTCCGCGTGCATGCTGTTCGGCAGCGCGATGTACACCGCGTCAATTTCTTTATTGCCGGCGATCGAATCGTAATTGTCGTAGCTGTAAATGTTCTTGTCGGGGAGTCCGTACTGGGCGGCCATCTTCTCGGCCTTATCACGATGTCCGCTCACCACCGCCGTCAGTTTGGAGTACTTCGTCGTCTTCAGCGCCGGCATGAAATGTTGCATGGAAATCCGTCCCAGCCCCACCATGCAATACCCGATCTGCCGCCCCTGCTCCTGTCCCAGAAGCCGCGATGCCAAGCCGATCCCCGCGATCCGTGCCAATTCCCGACGCGTCATGGGTAGCTCCCCCTGTGCCAAGCTATCATACCGGGCCTCATCCCGCCCGCGTCGCTCGCTCCACGTTCGTGGTCACCACCAGCGCGACCGTCCGCTTGGCTCCCACCCTGCGATAGCCGTGCGGCGCGGTCGAATCGAAGTACACCGCATCGCCCTCGCGCAACTCGTGCTTCGCGTCCTGAGTTTGCAGCTCCAGCTTGCCCGAGATTACGTACAAAACTTCGATGCCCGCATGCTGATGGAACCGGGTGTCCGCAGTTTCCACGGCTTCGAATTCGGCCACATAGGAGTTCAACACGCGCTGCGGAACCGGAAAATCCAGGCTCTCGAAGTGATAGCAGGCCTGCTTTTCCCCGGGTGCATCGGGGAAACTCATCCGCTCGCTCTTGCGGACAATCTCCAGCAGCGGCTTGGGTTCCGGAACGAAGAAGTAATCCAGGTCCACGCTGAACACCATGGCGATTCGAAACAGCGTGGCCAGCGTGGGATGCATCACATCGCGTTCGAGTTTGGAGAGCAGGGCGGGCGAAAGGCCCGTATGCCTGCTCAATTCCAGCAGACCCATGCTTTTGCGCAGCCGGAGCCGTCGCAATTTCGCGCCGATGGCATACTTTCCCAGCCCTTCGGCGATGGTTTTCGATTCCTTCATAAAGATCGTTTTCCTCCCAGGATCGGGATAGCCGGATGTTTTCTTCTCAGGAAAAGCGGCTGCTCCTGTTTCTTTACAGTAAAACATACTTTCCTTAAGATCAAAGATGTCCGGAAGGGAAACCATACCGGAAAGAGAGGAAAGGGATATGAAAAAGCTGGATGTGATCGCAGCGGCGCTGGTAATCATCGGCGCTCTGAACTGGGGCCTCGCCGGGGTATTTCACCTGGACCTGGTAGCCACCGTTTTGGGCATGAGGTTTGGAGAGACCTCGGCCTTGAGCAGCGTCATCTACGGACTGGTCGGCTTGTCGGGTCTCTACCAGGCCGTGACGTGGAAATCGATTCAACGCCGCTGGTATTCCGACGCCGCGGCTGCCCGCGCATAAACCGCAAATCAAAGTGAGGGATAAAAACGTGAAATTTCGTTCGCCTGTTCTACTGGCCGGAGCCGCCGCTCTGGCTCTGGTTCTTAACGCCTCGGCCGCGGACATTGTCGATACCGCAGTCGCTGGTCATTTCAATACCCTGGTGGCCGCGGTGAAAGCGGCCGGACTTGTGGATACGCTGAAGGGACCCGGCCCGTTCACCGTCTTCGCGCCCACCGACGAGGCTTTCGCCAAGCTGCCGCCGGGCACCCTGGAAAACCTGCTCAAGCCGGAGAATAAAAGCCAGTTGCAGAAGATTCTCACCTACCATCTAGTGGCGGGGAACGTGATGGCGAAAGACGTGGTGAAGCTCAATTCCGCGAAGAGCCTGGAGGGCGCGAATCTGCCCATCCACGTACTCAATGGCAAAGTGATGGTCGGCGGCGCTCACGTGACCAAGACCGACATCGTCACCAGCAACGGCGTGATTCACGTCATCGACAAGGTGCTGCTGCCCGAATAAGGTGAATGCATGATCCTGCTGACCGGAGCAACGGGGTACATCGGCGGCCGCCTGCTGCGGGCGCTCGAGAAGCAGTCCGTGCCCATCCGGTGCCTCTGCAGGAACCCGGAGGTGTTGCGCGGGCGCGTGGCCCCTGGTACGCAAGTCGTGCCGGGGGACCTGCTCCAACCGGCATCTCTGGGTCCGGCATTTGCAGGCGTTGAGACGGCCTTCTACCTGGTACACGCCATGCAGTCCGGCGAGGAGTTCGAGCGGCTGGAAAGTGAGGCTGCTCGCAATTTTGCCCGTGCGGCTGCCGAAAGCGGCGTGCGCCGCATCGTGTTTCTGGGCGGCCTGGCCCACGGTGACGAGCTCTCACCTCACATGCGAAGCCGCCTGGAAACCGGCAACATTCTACGCACGGGCGGTGTCCCGGTAATCGAGTTTCGCGCCTCCATTGTGATTGGCTCCGGGAGCGCCTCCTTTGAGCTGATTCGCGCCCTGGTGGAGCGGCTTCCCGTGATGGTGACGCCTCGTTGGGTCCACACGGCGGCGCAGCCCATCGCCATTGAGGACGTGGTCGCCTATCTGCTGGAGGCGATCGGTGTGGAAGCGCCGCACGGCCTGATCGTCGAAATTGGTGGCGCGGACGTGACTTCTTATCTGGGCATCATGCGGGAATATGCGCGGCAGCGGAAACTGCGCCGCTGGTTTCTGGCCGTCCCCTTTCTCAGTCCGGGACTCTCCAGCCGGTGGTTGACGCTGATCACGCCCGTTTACGCCTCCATCGGCCGCTTTCTGATAGAGAGCGTACGCACGCCGAGCGTGGTGCGCCATCCCGAGGCGGCCCGCATCTTCCAGGTCCGGCCGGTGGGCCACGCGCGTGCCGTAGAGCGGGCGCTGACCAATGAAGACCTGGGCTCGGCGGAAACCCGCTGGTCAGACGCCGGATGTCCCGCGGTCTGGTCCGAGGCGGCCGAGCCCGGACCCGCTACTCTGACCAACGTGCAGGAAGTCAGAGTACCGTTTTCTCCCGACCAAGCCTTCGCCCCGGTGCGCCGCATCGGGGGCCAGACCGGCTGGTATTTCGGCAACTGGTTGTGGAGAGTCCGGGGCTTACTCGATCTGATGACGGGCGGGGTAGGGATGCGGCGAGGCCGGCCGGACCCGGAGACTCCGGTGCCCGGCAGCACACTCGATTTCTGGCGCGTGCAGATTTACGAACCCGGCCGCCGCTTGAGATTGCTGGCGGAGATGCGAGTTCCCGGGCGTGCCTGGCTGGAGTTCAGTGCCGAGCCGCGGGACCGGGCCACCGTCCTCCGGCAGATCGCCCGTTTCGAGCCGCATGGTCTGGCGGGTCTGCTGTATTGGTATCTGCTCTGGCCCATTCCTGAGGTGATGTTTCGAGGCATGCTGCGGCGGATCGCCGCTGAGGCGCAGCCGCCGCAGCCCGAATCTCCACACCGAAAGCGTTAACGACACCGTTCACTTCCCGTACGGATCGACGGTCGCTTCGGGGATGGGCGTGCGGCCGCTCTCGAGCAGGGGAGCCCTTTCCTGCTTCAGCGTCTTGTCCAGGAATTCCCGAATAAATCTCTCAATCAGATTCAGATTGTGCGACGAAACCTCGAGCGTGGGGTAGTCCTTCTGCCCGGCGGACAGGAGCGGCAGGTCGCTGAAACTCGGGTGGGCGATTCCGGGAGCGTTCATAACCACTGCGTAAGTGCCGCGAGGACAGCTTTGAAGCTGCTCTTCGCGAGTCTTTTCATACTCTGCGATTCGCGCTTCGGAAAGGCCGCCCATTTGCGAGTGGGGATGATACGCCTCCAGCAAGAGCAGGGGCTGCTTCATGACCGGGTTATCGGAATACAACGGAAGCGCGGCTACCGGCACCATGCCGCCATCCAGATCGACGCACGCCCGGAAGCGCGCGTCCAACTGGCAGGCGCGCGCCGCGAATTCCGCGCCGGCCGAGTGACCCATCGCCGCGACGTGCTGAAGATCGATCCTGCCGGCCAGCAGAAAATCGTGCGGGCTGCCGTTCAATTTGGTCATCTGGTCCAGCACGAAACGAACGTCCGCCGCACCGTAATTGATTCCCGTCGACATTTCCCGCCCCGCTGACTTGGCCTTCTCTGCGGGAGAACCGGGCGGCGGCGCGCCGTCATGCATCGTAATGAGCCTTCCATCGGGAAACCAGACCGCCTTCGCGGCATAAGTGTGTTCGATGGACGCCACCACGTAGCCGCGGCTTACCAGGTCCTCGATCAGGCAGGTGTAGTTGAAGCCCGTGCTGCCGGCGCCGTGAGAAAAAATGACAGCCGGAAATTGGTGGGGGCTTGTAGCCGCGGGCCTGCGGTCCGCCGCATGGGAATAGATCGCGCCCGAAACGATCAGCGGCCAGTTCGTGCCGAACTGCCGGATCATGCGAGTCTGAGCTTCCGGCGACCGATCGAATTGCTGAGCGCCGGGAATGTAAGTGCCCCGAGTCTCCGCGGATTTCGCCGCAGTCGGATACCAGAAGTAGACCATCAGCTCCCGATGGGCCTTCGGATCCGCGGACTCGTCCTCCTGGCGCGAGTGATCCGTCCAGTCGTACCCAACCCTGGCAATTCCGAAGGGGCCGCCAGGAAGGGGCAACGTCGGTGTCTGCGTGAAAGAGGCGCACGTCCCCATAAACAGGAGGAAGAGCAGACGGATATATGTCATTAGATTCTTACGCCCTTAATTTCCAAGTTACTGATTCTCCTACCCTTCACATGCACGCGCATTCTGACTCCTGACTTCTGGCTCCTGACTTCCAAATCCCGCTGGGATTTGCCCGTGATATCGAAGATAAACCGTTCCGTTGCCAAAACGCCGCTCCTCCAGCAGTTCCAGACTGATGCGGACGTCGCTGGGCAAGACCCGAATACCGCCGCCCAGCATAGCCGGCGCGACCAGCAGATGATACTCATCGACCAGTCCGCTCCGGATGGCGTGAGCCGCGAGGGTCGGACCGGACACCGAAAGATCGAGGGCCGATTGTGCCTTCCACGCGCGCACCGCCTGCGGGTCGAAGTTCCGTTCCAGACGCGTGTTCGGTGTGGAAACGGCCTCCCGCGATTGGGAGTAGACAATCTTGTCGGCCGCTTGCCAGATCCGCGCGAAATCCAGGGTGGCCGGCGACTGGCCGGGAATCACCTCAGGCGTCTGCCAAACCGTCATCGTCTCGTAGTTCTTGCGTCCGTAGAGATACGTGCCGATGGGGCGGTGGACGTCGTTGATGAACGCCAGTGCCTCCTCGCTGGGAACCGACCAGTCGAAGTTGCCGTCGCCCGAGATGTAGCCATCCAGCGAAGTAGGCATAAAGTAGATCAGCTTAGCCATCGTGTACCCTCCACCAGCGGTATCGCTGCCGCACCGTATAATATCAGGCAACATGCCCCTCATCGATCGAGTGCAGCAGGACATGGTCGCGGCCATGAAAGGCAGAGAGGAGGCGCGCCTCAGCGCCCTCCGCATGATCAAGGCCGCCCTGATGAAACAGAAAGTCGATTCGCCCAAACCCATCGACGACGCCATGGAGATGCAGATTCTCAAGTCGCTCATCAAGCAGCGAATCGATGCCTCCGAGATGTTCCGCAAGGCCGGACGCACCGAGCAGGCCGACAAAGAAGACGCCGAGAAGGCCCTCATCGAAAGTTATCTGCCGGCCGGTGCCAGCGAAGCCGAACTGGACGCCGCAATCGATGCCGCCATGGCCGAAACCGGCGCCACGTCCATCAAACAGATGGGTATCGTCATGAAGGCCGTGCAGGCCAAACTCGCCGGCAAAAGTGTCGACGGCAAAATGCTGAGTGATAAAGTAAAATCCAAATTACAATGACGCCTCCCACAGGTTCGGAGCGCCGCCACAAGCCGTTTGTGCCGGAGTCGCTCAAGATGAAGGAGTTTACCGGCCGGGCATTGATGCTGGGGCTGGTAATGACGATCGTTCTGGGCGCTGCCAACGCGTACCTGGGATTGAAAGCGGGCCAGACCATCGCCGCCACCTACCCCGCGGCGGTCATCGGCATGGCTGTGCTGCGCCTGATGAAGGGCTCCATCCTGGAAGAGAACATTGCGCGAACGGCGGGCTCCATCGGCGAATCCGTGGCGGCGGGCGCCGTCTTCACCATTCCCGCCTTCTTCATTGTCCACGCCTGGGTGCCTACGGTAATTCCGAAAGGCCTCGGCTTTTGGGCCAGCATGTGGCTGCTCGCCTCCGACCCCACCTATAAGAAAGCGACCGCGCTGATGGTGGTGGGCTCCGTGCTGGGCGTGCTCTTCGTCTCGCTGATCCGGCGTGTGATGGTGGAAGATCCTGAACTGCCGTTCCCCGAATCCGTGGCGGCGTCGGAAATTCACAAGGCTGGACAGATGGGCGCCAGCGCGGCCAAGTACCTGTTTTACAACATGGGCTTCGGCGCGGCGGTCTTCCTGTTCGGTCAATTCAACCTGTTCGCTCCCGACAAGGATTTCTTCATCCACGTGGGTCAGTTGGGCATGAGCAAGCTGCGTCTCGGACCGGTGGGCAGCACCAACGTGCTGGCGGCCGGCGGTATCTCCACGTGCTCGGCCCCCACTGTCAGCCCTGCCTTCGTGGGTGTGGGCTACATCATCGGACCGGAACTGGCGGCACTGAATTTCTCGGGCAGCGTGGTGGCCTGGGGTCTCATGATCCCCCTGTTGATTTTCTTCCTCGGACCGCAATTGCAAAGTTATCTGCCGGCCGGATCCAATGATGAGAGTTGGCTCGCGCTGGCCAACGCCATCTGGCGCTTCATCATCCGCCCCGTGGCGGTGGGCAGCATGATGGTGGGCACGTGCTACACGCTCTTCAAAATGCGCAAGAATCTCATCGGCGGTCTGGCCAAGGCCGTGGCGGAATTGCGCGGCGGCACGGCACAGGCGGAATCGGTGAGCCGCACCGAACGTTACATGAGCTCCAAAGTAGTCTTCGGTCTCATCGGCGTGATGTTCCTGCTCATGTGCGTCCTGTATGTGTACCTCTCCGGCCTGGTGGCAGGCGGAGTGGCCGCGGCGCTCGTGATGCTCATCGTGGGCTTCTTCTTCGCGACGGTGTCGGGGTATCTGGTGGGCGTGATCGGTTCCTCGAACAATCCCATCTCCGGCTTAACGCTGTCCACGCTGGTGATCGCCGCGCTGCTGATGGTCGTCCTCGGAGTTTCCGGCATGAGCGGCGTGGTGGCGGTGCTGGGCGTCGCGGCCGTGGTCTGCGTTTCGTCGGCGGTGGCCGGCGAGCTGCTTCAGGATTTCAAAGTCGGCTACATCCTCGGCGGCACTCCGCGATCCATTCAGATTGTCGAATTGATCGCCGTGGCGGTGGCTAGTCTGGTCATGTACTTCCCGCTCATGATCCTCTATCAGGGCAACATCAACAAGGGCGGGATCGGCTTTGGCGACAAAGCTCTTTCAGCCCCGCAGGCGGGCCTGATGGCTTCGCTCGCGCAGGGCATCGTGGGCGGCGACATGGCGTGGCCGCTGGTGGTAACGGGCATACTCTTCGGCATCGCCATGATCATGTTTAAAGTGAAGAGTCCCATGCTGGTCGCCATCGGCATGTACCTTCCCATCTCCATCACTTCGGCGATTTTCGTGGGCGGCGTCATTCGCTGGATTACCGATGCTGCTGGCCGCCGCAAAGGCTATAACGAAAATCAGAAGGCGCGCGTGGAGAATTGCGGGGTGCTGGTAGCCTCAGGCCTCATCGCAGGCGAGGCGCTGGCCGGGCTCGTGACCGCCGTCTTCAACTTCCAGGATTGGAAACTCCCGGACTTCAGCAAAGGACTCTACGGCCTCGGCCACTGGAATTTCGAACCCTCGTACCTCGGGGGCGTCGTCGTGCTGGCGCTCATCGGCCTGATCCTGGTGCGCATTCCGCTGAAGAACGCGGGTGATCCCAACGAGCCGGCCCCACCGGCCGCCATCATGTAATCTGTGTCCTTTCGACCGGTGCGCATCGCCACTCAGGACAACGGATGGCAACATCCGTTACTCTATTCGGTGAACCAAGTCTGAATCCTGGGGGTTAAATGGAAGCCCGATGGACGCCAATGCGCTGGCCCGATGGCTGGAAGGACCCGGCGCTGCTCGATCTGCTGAAGGACACGGCCATCGACAGTCTGTTGATCGGACCCGGCGAGGAGCTGTCCGCCGTGCGTGCGCAGGCTCAGGCGCGCGGCATCCAGATAGGCCCGCCGTCCGGCGTCTCCGTGATCAAAGGCGAATGGCCGGGCGTCAAAATGGAGCGGGGCAGGAATGCAGCCGCGGGACCCACCGGCGTGCCCTGGGTGAATTCCAATGGCTGGGCCGTGCGGCTGGCCCTGATGCAGAAACCCGAGAGCGCCGTCTGGGTGGACGCCGCGCCGGAAGCAGCCACTTTCGTCACCGCCGATTCGTACCTGATTGCCATCGCCGACACCGCCGCGTACGGCGGCCGCTGGATCGTCACGCTGGATGCGCCATTGGCCGCATCGCTGGCCGCGAAAAAACCCGACGCGCAGAAGGCCTGGAAACGAATTCTGGAGACCACCGCCTTTTTCGCCGCGCACAAGGATTGGTCTGGCTATGGCGAGACGGCCAACATCGGCGTGGTCTCGGATTTTGCCGGCGCCAATGAGTTCTTCGGGCAGGAACTTCTCAATCTGCTCGGCCGCGCGGGGGCGCATGCGCGCTCTCTGACCCCTGGCAAATCTCTGGACGGTCTGCGTATGCTGATCTATCCCGACGCGGCGCCGCCTTCGGCCCCACTGCGCAAGCAATTCGACGCCTTCGTGAAGGGCGGCGGGCTGCTCATGACGTCGGAAAAGCGACCGGCGGACGATCCCTATTTGTGGGCGAATGACGCCGTGGTCCAGTTGAGTCATCGCTACGATTTGGTGCGTTTCTGGAACGGCGGCGCCACCGGGTCCTTCGTCAGTAGCGCGCCGGATGGGAAGAAAAGCGTCGTCCATCTCCTCTTCTATTCCATGCGCGGCCCCGACTCGGCATCCGTGCGCGTAGCCGGGAATTTTCGCGCGGCCACCGCCTCCACGGTCGAACATCCCAAGCTGGAAAAACTGGGAACGCTCCCTCAAAAAGGCGGCATCGAAATTCACCTGCCCCCGGTATCTCAATACGTGGCACTACAGTTGGAGTAGAAACATATGCAAACTCGTCGAGATTTTCTTCTTGGTACTTCGGCAGCCTGCCTGGCCGGGCCGGCCTTCCTGCGTGGCGCAGCAGCGCCCGCCGGACCCGTCAGCGTCGCCCGCTGTAAAACCTACGATCCGGCCGAGGTGCTGCCCACTCTGCAGAAGATGTTCGACCAGTTGGGCGGACTCGGCAGCCTGGTGAAAAACAAAACCGTCGCCATGAAGATCAATCTCACCGGCGCTCCCACCTACCGTCTGGGCTACCTGCCGCTCGAAGATACCCACTACACCCACCCCAATGTGATCGCCGCCACCGCACACCTGCTGTCCCAGGCCGGCGCCCGCCGCATCCGCATTCTGGAGAGTCCCTGGTCCACGGCCGATCCCGTGGAGGAATATCTGCTCCAGGCCAACTGGGAGCCGCGCGACATTCTACGCGCCGCGCCCAACGTGGAGTTTGAAAACACCAACTACCTGGGTCAGGCCAAGAAGTACTCACGCATGCTTGTGCCGTTCGGCGGCTACGTCTATCCCGCCTTCGACCTGAATCATTCGTACGAAGACTGCGACGTCTTCGTGAGTGTCGCCAAACTCAAGGAACATGCCACCGCGGGCGTCACACTCTCCATGAAGAACTGCTTCGGCCTCACGCCCTGCACCATCTACGGCACTGGAGCGGGGAAGGACGAGCCCGCTCTCGTACCCAAAGGCGGCCGCACGCCGATCCATTCCGGCAACCGCCAGCCCTCGGCCAGCGCGCCTCCCGAGAAGGATCCCAAAGCCCCGCGGCAGGACGGCTGGCGCGTGCCGCGTACGGTGGTGGATCTGGTGGCGGCGCGGCCCATTCATCTGGCGATCATCGACGGCATCCGCACCATGACCGGCGGCGAAGGGCCGTGGATTCGTGAAGAGCAACTCGCCGTGGCTCCCGGCGTGATGGTGGCCGGTCTCAACCCGATCAATACCGATGCCGTCGCCATGTCCGTAATGGGCTTCGACCCCATGGCCGACCGCGGCACGCCGCCATTCGAGCGCTGCGATAGTATCGTGAAACTGGCCGAGGAGGTCGGCATCGGCACGCGCGATCTGGCGCGGATCGATCTGCGCGGCACTCCCATCGCCCAGGCCCGCTTCGATTTCGCCGCGATTCGCCAGAAGCGCCGCTCCGCGCCCCTGCCCGCCGCCGGCATTCGAGGCTGACTCGCTACAGACTGCAACCTTGGATATACTCGTGCCAGATGCTAGCCGCACTCACGGTATAGAAGGAGGATTCCTCGATGAAACTATCTAACCGGACTGCCCGCCGTTCATTCCTGAAAGGCGCGGGCGCATTGGCAGCAGGCTTCTGGGCTGACGAAACCCTGGAAGCACTGCCGCAGAATACACAGACCAATTCCAAGCCGTCGGACCTGAAAATCACCGATCTGCGGATCGCCGTGGTGGCCCGCGCCCCCATGACGTGCCCCATCATCCGCATCGATACCAACGAGGGCATCTACGGTCTCGGCGAAGTGCGGGATGGCGCCAGCAAGAATTACGCCCTCATGCTCAAGAGCAAATTGCTCGGTCAGAATCCCTGCAATGTGGATCGCCTCTTCCGCCGCATCAAACAGTTCGGCAATCATTCGCGCCAGGCCGGTGGAGTCTGCGGAGTTGAGATGGCGCTGTGGGATCTGGCCGGTAAAGCCTACAATGTCCCCGTCTACCAGATGATCGGCGGCAAGTTCCGCGACAAGATCCGCTGCTACGCCGACACCACCGAATCGCCCGACCCCAAGATTTTCGGCCAGCGCCTCAAAGCTCGCATGGACGAAGGCTTCACCTGGCTGAAGATGGATCTGGGTGTCGACCTCGTCGGCAAGGTCCCCGGCGCCGTCACACGGCCCGCCGGCGTAAGTCTGGGTGGCGGCGACACCGTGCCGCACATGTTCACCGGCATTGAACTCACCGAGAAGGGCGCAGCCTTGATGAGCGACTTCGTGGCTGCAGTCCGCGAGCAGGTGGGCATGGACGTCCCGCTTTCCGCCGACCACTTCGGCCACATCGGCGTCAATAGCTGCATCCGTTTGGGCAAGGCCCTGGAGAAGCACAACATGGCGTGGCTGGAGGACATGATCCCCTGGCAGAATACCGAACTGCTGAAAAAAATCAGCGACGCCGTCGATATTCCGATCCTCACCGGCGAGGATATTTATCTCAAGGAAAGCTTCATCGAGTTGTGCCGTGCCCACGCCGTGGATATCATTCATCCCGATCTCGCTACATCGGGAGGCATCCTCGAGACGAAGAAGATCGGCGACGCTGCCATGGAACTCGGCGTCCCGATGGCGATGCACTTCGCTGGCTCGCCGGTTTCCTGCATGGCCAACGTCCATTGCGCGGCGGCCACCGAAAATTTCCTGGTGCTGGAGAATCATTCGGTGGATGTTCCCTGGTGGGGCGATCTGGTAAACGGTGTCGAAAAGCCCATCGTTAATAAGGGTTTCATCACGGTTCCCGACAAACCCGGCTTGGGCGTCACGCTGAATGAAGCCGTGGTGAAGCAGCACCTGCTTCCCGCGGACAACGGCTATTTCGAGCCCACCCCGCAGTGGGACGTCGATCGCACCAACGATCGCTGGTGGAGTTAGCGTCTGGATCGTCCTTTTTCCGGGCCGATTTTTTTGTAAGAAATCGCCAAATGTGGAGTCTAAGGAATCAGGAAACGAAGATTATGTCCAAACGTGTTGTATCGGGAATCGCTTGTCTGGCGCTCTCGGCAGGCGCAGCCTTTGCCCAGGCGCCAAAGCCGCGGCTCGAATTTGAAGTGGCTTCCGTGAAAATCGCCGAAATCCCCACACCCGCCATGGTCCAGTCCGGAAAACTCCACGCCGGCATGAAGATCGATAATGCCCGCGTCGATATCGGCCTGATGTCCATGATACAGCTGATCACCAAGGCGTATGACGTCAAGCAGTATCAGGTCACCGGACCGGATTGGATGCTCCTGACCCCCTACGATATCGTCGCTAAGATGCCGGAGGGCGCAACCAAGGAACAGGTGCCGGAGATGCTCCAGACCCTGCTCGAAACGCGCTTCGGCCTGAAGATGCATCGCGATAAGAAGGATCAGGCGGTCTTCGCCCTCGTGGTGGGCAAAGGCGGCCCGAAAGTGACGCCGTACAAAGCCGATCCGGAAGCCGCCACTAGCGGCGTCACCGGCAGCAACGAGATGTCCATCAGCGGCGGACGCGGCGGGCAGACCGTTTCCGACGGCACCGGATTGCAACAGACTGTCACGCCGTCCCCGGATGGCAAGTCGATTCACATCGCCTTCACTAAGGTGCCGATGACCATGCTCTGCGAAGGGCTCTTCCGCTTCGTGGGCCGTCCCATCGTCGATATGACCGGTCTCAAAGGCGATTACAACGCCGCGCTGGACATTTCCATGGCGGACATCATGGCCATGCAGAAATCACTCGGCCTCGGCGGTGCCGGTCCCAACGCCCCCGCAGGCGGCCCCGATGCCGCCCGTCCCGCTGATATGGCGTCGGACAACTTCGGCAGCTCGGTGGTCGAATCGCTCCAGAATCTCGGGCTGAAACTGGAATCCCGCAAGGCCCCGCTCGATATGATCGTCATCGATCACATCGAAAAAACCCCCACCGCAAATTAGGGCGTTCCTATACTGGACAAAATGGACTAGACGAATATCAGGCTCATCCGTGCTTGTAGAGCGTGAGCGCTCGGTCGATCCATAGGATGTTAAGCACGCCATCTGCTGATCGGTATCCGACCATCGGTGCGAGGCCAATGCATCGGAACGCAATGATGTTTACGTCTGCGCTGATCGTGTCAGGGACCTTATCGCCTCGGAAAGCGTTTCGATCTATTTTTTCGTATCCCTGACCGTGCCTGCCAGCTTGCCTTATCTGTGCCCATGTCAATCTGCTCAGTTCGTAAAGCCGGTCAGCAAATGCCGCTTTCTCGTCTTTCTCGCAATCAGTTAGAGAATAGCCGTGCCTAAGCTGCCTAAGACAGAATTTTGGCGGCAAGTTGAAAGTATCAATTGCCTTATCCTCATCTGTTGCAATCCGCTTCCCTTGCTCGGATTTGGGCTTCTTGAGTTTGTGTTTATCACCCATTGACGAGCGTTCGGAAGTAGGTCCTCATGGAATCGTGAGAGATCACGGTCGAAGGAGAGATGTTATGAGCTTCAATCCACGGTGGTTCAGCGTGGGTCATGTTGCGAAGTTTCCAAGCAGAGTACTGACCATACACTTGATAAACCTCATCCAGCAAATCACGAACATCCGCTGGATAGGAATCGATGTCGATGCCGTTCTCAGGCCGTGGTATGGGCGCAGATCCGTGCTGTTTGAATTTGCGATATAAGGATGGAACTACCGGGCCGTGTTCCCATGCCTCGATTGGCTCATTGAACAGCGGTTTATCTGCCAGTGCGAGATGGAAGCCTTGAGCGTAATAGACGAGTTTTTGCAGCTTAAGATTTGACAGGGAGTCTCCTGCTTCATCATCAACGAGCGTCAAGAAGTAATCTGCGACGTTCTGCACGTTCATCGTCATCGCCTCAACACACTTTCAGCTTACGATATTTAGGCGCCTCAGAAAAGCCCCGCTAGGCTGTTCGAGCCGTCCGATCCAGGCGTGTAGGGCGGATGCCCACGACGCCCACATCAGCGTAGGACAGACGATCGCCTTTGGTCGTCTGTCTGCCCGTACCTCGGAAGCCTATCCTACAATCAAACTGTGGCGCTTCTTGAGGTCCGCGAGGCCGGCCTGTACTGCCCTCGAGGCGACTTCTATATCGATCCGTCGATGGCCGTCGATCGCGCCATCCTCACCCACAGCCA
Organism: Candidatus Sulfopaludibacter sp.; assembly: GCA_035551455.1. GTDB lineage: Bacteria > Acidobacteriota > Terriglobia > Bryobacterales > Bryobacteraceae > Sulfopaludibacter. The sequence continues at coordinate 20,080 of DASZMZ010000344.1, read as the reverse complement.
CTCCGACCACGCCTTTCCCGGATCCCGCCACTACCTCACTGCCGCCCCCGGCGAAGCGATTCTCCGCGCCCGCCTCGGTCCCGACGCCGTCATCCAAACGGCCCCTTACGGCGACCCTCTTCAAATCGGCGGTGTCTCCGTCTCCCTCCATCCCGCCGGACACATCCTCGGCTCCGCCCAGGTGCGCCTGGAATCCGCGGGCGAAATCTGGGTGGTCTCCGGCGATTACAAACTCGCGCCCGACCCCACCTGCGCTCCGTTCGAGCCCCTCCGCTGCCACACCTTCGTCACCGAATCCACCTTCGCCCTGCCCATCTTCCGGTGGCCCGACCCCGACGAAACCCTCGCCGCCATTCACTCCTGGTGGCGCGCCAATCGCGATGCCGGCCGTACCAGCCTGCTCTTCGCCTATCCGCTCGGCAAGGCGCAGCGCCTGCTGGCCGGCTTGGACCGCTCCATCGGCCCGATCTCGGCCCACCCTTCCGTGGAGCGGTACAACGCCATCTATCGGGGGCAGGGAATCGACGTACCCGAGACCTCGGCGCCCTCGCCCGGCTGCCTGCTGCTGGCCCCGCCCGGCCTGACGGAGCGATACCCCGGCGCATCCACCGCCTTCGTCTCCGGCTGGATGCGGATTCGCGGCCCCCGCCGCCGCCGCTCGCTCGACCGCGGCTTCGTCATGAGCGACCATGCCGATTGGGCCGGCCTGCTGACCGCCATAGACGCGACGAACGCCGAGACCGTGTGGGTGACCCACGGCTTTCGCGCGCCCCTGGTGCGCTGGCTCAACGAAGGCGGCCGCAACGCCGTGGCCGTCGACACCCACTTTGAAGCGCAGGAGGCCGCCGAATGAAAGCCTTCGCGGAACTCTACGCCGCGCTCGACGAGACCACCAAGACCAACGCGAAAATCGCCGCCCTCACGCATTACCTTTCCCACGCACCCGCCGAGGACGCCGCCTGGGCCGTCAACTTCCTCATCGGCCGCCGTCCCAAACGCCTGCTCGAATCGCGCAAACTGGCGCAGTGGGCCATCGAAGAGGCCGGTGTGCCCGACTGGCTCTTCGGCGAATCGTATCAGGCCGTGGGCGATTTCGCCGAGACCATCGCGCTCCTGCTGCCCCCGGCCGCCGCATCCTCCCCGCTGCCCTTACACTACTGGGTCGAAGAGCGTCTGCTGCCCCTCCGCGATGCCGATGACGCAACCCGCCGCGCCTCCCTCACCGCCGCCTGGCGCGAGATGGATGAGCGCCAGCGCTTCGCCTGGAACAAACTCATCACCGGCGAATTTCGGGTCGGCGTTTCCCAAAGCCTCGTGGTCCGCGCCATCGCCGAAGTCAGCGGCATCGCAGCCGAAGTGATCTCCCACCGCCTCATGGGCGAATGGCAGGCCACGCCCGATTTCTGGCGTCGACTCATCGCCGCCGATGTCCGCGACGCCGATACCAGCCGCCCCTATCCCTTCTTCCTCGCCTACCCCGTCGAGGGCGAGGTGGAAATGCTGGGCGCGATCGGCGAGTGGCAGGTGGAGTGGAAGTGGGATGGCATTCGCAGCCAGTTGATCCGCCGCGCCGGCCGCACCTTCCTCTGGTCGCGCGGCGAGGAGCTCATCACCGATCGCTTCCCCGAACTCGAGGCTCTCGGCGCGCTGTTGCCCGAAGGCACCGTGCTCGATGGCGAGATCCTGCCGTGGAAAAACGGCGAGCCGCTGCCCTTCGCCCAAATGCAGCGCCGCATCGGACGCAAAGTGCTGGGTCACAAAATTCTCAGCGAAGTGCCCGTGGTGCTGATGGCGTACGATCTGCTGGAACTCGCGGCGGAAGATGTGCGCGAGCGGCCGCTCGAATGGAGACGCGCGGAACTAGAGCGCATCGCGCCGCGCCAAAGTGCGCTGGTGATTTCGCCGCTTGTCGAAACGGCATCCTGGCAGGAACTGCGGGAACTCCGCCAGCAATCGCGCCAGCGCAAGGTGGAGGGCTTCATGCTAAAACGCCGCGGTTCGCCTTACCGGGTGGGCAGGCGCCGCGGCGACTGGTGGAAGTGGAAGATCGAACCCTACTCGGTGGACGCCGTCCTGATCTATGCGCAGGCCGGCAGTGGCAGGCGCGCCAGCCTGTTCACCGATTACACATTCGGCATCTGGGATAACGGAAAACTGGTGCCCTTCGCCAAGGCTTATTCCGGACTCAGTGATGAAGAAATTCGCGAGGTGGATACTTTCGTTCGCCGCAACACCCTCGAGAAATTCGGACCGGTGCACGCCGTGAAACCCGAACTGGTCTTCGAACTCGCATTCGAGGCCATTCAGCGATCCACCCGACACCGCAGCGGCATCGCTGTCCGCTTTCCGCGCATGGCCCGCTGGCGGAAGGACAAGCCGGCGGCAGAGGCGGACAGCATCGAAACCATTCAGGCGCTGCTCGGCTGACTACTGCAGCGCCGTCCGCGCCCGGTCCACATGCGGCTGAAACCGGCATCCCACGCGAAATACGCGCTCGATGTACTGATCGCCATACGGAGCCAGTTTCTTCCGCAGGTGGCTCAGATGCACGTCCAGCGTACGCGTCCTTATCTGGTTGCTATATCCCCATACGTTCTGAAGCAGGGTCTCGCGGGGAATCACCTGTCCGGCGTGCTCCACCAGCATGCGCAGCAGTTCATATTGCTTGCGCGTGAAGGTGGCCGGGGTGGAATCTACTTTCACCACGCCGCGTTTGAAGTCGATGGACAGATGGTCGTCGCTGTACTCAGGTATCTGATTGGCTGCCGTTTGGAAGGGTCCCATGTTTTCTCCGCTCTTTGTTAACTTCTGTGTCAATCTTACGAAGTGGCCGATTGGAGGTCGTGCGAAACTCGTAAAGAAGTTGTAAAACCTGTGCGCTGTGACATTCGTCGCGCCACTTCTGCATAAATCTGTACCGCGGCGCGCAGTTGCCGGACTTCTTCTTCCAGCAGCGCGCGTTCGTCCCTGAGCCGGTTGATTTGCTGAGTTGAGTTGGTGTGTATGCGGTGCATGATGCTACTTTGCGCCCCTCTGAAGAAAAAGGCGATGCAGAAACCGTAAACGTTTTGTAAGAACTGCCCCCGCCAGCAACGGAACTAAAATCGGGTTCAATCGTCTAATGGAGGAATGCCGCTCTGTCAAGGGCCTCACATGGGATACTACTGCTAAATGGCCAAAGTTCTGATCGCCGGTGGTGGATTGGCCGGTCTTTCCGCCGCCGCCGCCCTCGGTGGAGCGGGTTTCGATGTGGATCTCTTCGAATCGCGAGCCTTTGTAGGCGGACGCGCCACGTCTTACAACGTGCCCGCCGGCGGCGAGGAAACCCCCGAGACCATCGACAATTGCCAGCACATCCTCCTCCGCTGCTGCGGCAACCTGCTCGATTTCTACACCCGGCTCGGCGTCCGCGACCGCATCAAATTCTACAAAGAGTTCTATTTCCTGGAACCGGGCGGCCGCATCTCCGTCCTAAGCCGCGGCCGTCTCCCCGCGCCGCTCCATTTCACGGGCTCCTTCCTGAAAATGCATTGCCTCTCGCGCGCCGACAAAATGGCCATCGCCAAAGCCATTTGGGCCATGAAGCGCGAGCGGACCCGCCGCAAGGATCTCGACCGGATCAGCATGCTCGACTGGCTCCTCCAGAAACGCCAGACGCCGCACGCCATCGATCGCTTCTGGCGTCAGATTCTCGTCAGCGCCATCAACGAGGATCTGGATCGCATGGCCGCCTGCCACGGCTTCCAGGTCTTCTGGCTGGGCTTCCTGTCGCGTGCCGATGCCTACGAAATGGGCATCCCCAACGTGCCTCTGGGCCAACTCTACAGCGAGGAAAGCTGGAAACGTCTGGGCAGCGTGAAGATTCATTTCCGGTCGCCCGTGGAGCGCATCGATGAGCAGGGCTTCGTCGTAGCCGGCGAGCGCCGCAATGCCGATTTCCTGATTTGCGCCCTGCCCTTCGAACGCCTGGAAGCCGTCGGCCTGCCCGCGCCGGCTTTTGACCATTCCCCCATCACCGGCGTGCACCTCTGGTTCGATCGCGAAGTCACCACCCTGCCCCACGCCACCCTGCTCGACCGCACCATGCAGTGGATGTTCAATAAGGATGGCGGCCGCTACCTCCAGCTTGTGGTCAGTGCCTCGCGCGACCTCACCGATCTATCCCGCAATGAGATCATCGAAATCGCGGTGGGCGATCTGCGCTTGTACTTCCCGCGCGTCCGCGACGCCAAACTTCTGAAGGCGCACGTCGTCAAGGAGCAGCGCGCCACGTATTCGGCGGCGCCGGAAACCGAATCGCTGCGTCCCACTCCCCGCGCCACGCTGCCCAACGTCGTACTGGCCGGCGATTGGACCCGCACCGGTTGGCCCGCCACCATGGAAGGCGCCGTGCGCAGCGGCTATCTGGCGGCCGAAGAAGTGGCGCAGGCGGCGGGCAAGCCGCAGCGCTTCCTCATTCCGGACCTGGCATAGTCACCGTCCACAACAGCCCCAGCAGTCCCACCAGCCCCAACGTCCGGCTCAGAACCGCCCAGGGCGGCGGGCGCGGAGACTGGGTCAACCGGGGCTCCGTCCGCGCCAACGCCACCAGTGCCGGATCGCCGAAATACTCGCCGCGATCGTAAACCACCGTGTGCCTGTCCCGAATCGCCTGCAGCACCTCCCGCTCGTTATCGGCATGCACGAACAGCCACGTGCGGCACAGCCCCGGCCGTCCTAGCCCATGCCAGTCTGACGACCCGATGGCCGCCATCGGTTTCCGCCCATAAAACTTGCGAAGTTCCCATTCCGACTGCGCCGAGTTGTACGCCGTAGGCTGCAGCACCTCCGACCCGTCCAGTTGGCGCATCGCCGCCGAGTCATAGGCGCGCCACGCGCCGCCCGTGGGGTGCGCCGCGATGGCCACGCCGCCCTGTCGATGGATCTCCTCGATGGCCTCCGCGGCCGAAAGCCGCCAACTGATGTTCGAGTGAATCCCCGCCGCAATCATGTGAAACCGGGGCCCGTGAATCTCTTCCGCGGCCAGCACCGTGGGTCCGCCGAGATGGCGCGAAATCCAGCGCGCCGCGCGTCCCGACCAGACCTCGTTGTGGCCGCTGATCGCCACTACGTCCACGCCATCGTGCTGCGCGTCCCACATCAGGTCCCACGGTGTGAGACTGCTCGCGCTCAGCGGAAAGGGATGCAGGTGAAGATCGCCGGAGAGTACGCGGTATCCGCCCAGAAACATCGGAGCGGGATGCGCCGCGGTATCGGTGAACGTGCCAATGGCGAGCGCTGCCGCCAGCAATCCCCATGAGGCGCTCCGCAGTCGCATCACAGCCCGAGCCTCGTGGCGATTGTCTGATATGCCGCCGCCCCCACGAAAAGGGTCACTCCCACGCTCCAGGCGATGCAGCGCTGCAGCAGCAGGTCGCGAGCGGCGCGCCAGACATTCTGCTTCAGGCCGCCATGGAAGAACCGGAAATCCAGTGCCGCCGACCAGACAATCGCCACGCAGCCCGCCCAGAGAAACACCCGATCGCGTGCCGGCCAGGCGTAAAGCGTCGGCGTCGGTATATAGGCGCAGCAGGCGGCCAGCACCACCAGCCAGAGCAGGCTGGGACCATGTCCCCGAAAGAACCGGTCGATCGTCAGCGGCCATGCGCCGGCCCGCCGCGCCGCGGGACTGGCGGCAAACAGCGCCACAATCTCCAGGACGGGCAGGAAGCTCCACCAGAACGCCGACGGCAACGCCAGACGCAGCGTGACCGTCCCCGCATCCATCAACGAAATCGAAGAGCCGATCACGACGGACACCAGCAGCGGGCGGCGAACGGCGGTACAGATTTGGGCGGAGCGACCCGGCTGGATAGACGCAGGCATGACAGGAGTGGAATCGTATTATAGCGTGAGCTGCCAAGGATGCGACTTCGAACCGCTGTAGAACTCAACACCAACGGGAGTTTAAGACCCGAACAGTTGAAAATGCCAGCGACATCCAGATATACTGAGTCCATCTCTTGCTATCGAGGTTAGTTTGACCCTTGTGGTCACGGTTTCCGGGTCGCCCTTGGTCTAGATGCGTCCGGAAATCAGTAAGCGTTTCACAGTCCAGTCCGCAAGGTTTTCTACACGCTTGCGGGGTCTGGTTTTCCGGAGAATATGCTGAATACACGGAACTTCCGCTATATGCTCGGCTTGGCTGCCGTGCTTCTTATTTTTGCTCTTAGCGCGAACGCACAGGTTGCGGGGCGTTTGAGCGGCAGCGTTGTGGACCAGTCCGGCGCCGCCATTCCAGGCGCTACCGTGAACGTTTTTGTTCCCGGCGGCAGAGAGCCTGTGCTGACGGGTAAAACCAATGAAGTGGGATTGTTTACCTTCATGGCCGTCAGACCCGACACCTACGATGTCGGTTTGGAAATGACAGGTTTCACCCGAACCTTCCTACGTGGCGTGAAAGTGGATCCGCTCCAGGAGCGAGCCCTCGGCGCCATCAAAATGGAGGTGCAATCGGCCACCACGAGTGTGGACGTTGCAGCCGAAGTCCCGACGGTCCAGTTATCCGGCAATGAAAACACGACCACGATTACCGCGACCCAGGTCCAGAATCTTCCCGTGTTAGGCCGGCAGGTAACCAGCTTGTTCCAAACCCAACCGGGCGTGACTTCCGGAAGCAACACCACTACAGTCAATGGCCTGCGACCGTCCTTCACGAGCGTGACACTGGACGGCATCAACATCCAGGACAACTTCATCCGCACCAACGATCTGGACTATGCGCCGATGCGCACCACCATCGATCAGGTGGCCGAAATTACGGTGAAGACGTCGAACGCAGGCGCCGGAATCGGCGGCGGAGCATCGCAAATGGTGCTTTCCACCAAGAGCGGTTCCAACGATTACCATGCCCGCGTTTACTGGTACAACCGGAACAGCGATCTGGCCGGCAATAACTGGTTCAACAACCAGCACGGCACGGCACGGACATTTCTCGATCTGAATCAGCCCGGGGCGGCACTGAGCGGCCGCATTATTCGCGACAAACTGTTCTTCTACACGAACTACGAACTCTACCGCAATAAGCAGCAGACCAGCACGCTGCGCACCGTCTTGACGGATTCGGCGCGCGCTGGCATCTTTACTTATAACGACACCACGGGCGTGCGTCGCACGGTGCCTCTGTCGAGCCTGCGCAATTTCGTGACCGACCCCACGGTGAAAGCCGCCATCGGCATGCTCCCGGAACCCAATGGCACCGAAGCCGGCGACGGATTGAACACCGCCAGCTACCGCTTCAACGCGCGCGGTAACGAGTTCCGCGACCAGTTCGTGTTCAAGGGCGACTACTATCTTTCGTCCAAACACGGCTTCAGCGCCACGTATAACTACATCAATAATCCGACGGACCGTCCCGACCAGGGCGCCTTCTTTACCACCGTTCCTCCCGTCAGCAATACCATTCAGGACAACCTGCTGGCACTGAGCTGGCGCTGGACGGCTTCACCCACACTTACCAATGAATTGCGCGGCGGCTTCATGCGCAGCGATACTTCTTTCCTCGACAGCAATAGCTACCCGAAACAGATCGTGGGCGGTCTGTTGTTCAGCAATCCGGTGAATACGTTCCTCAACCAGGGCCGCAAGGTCAACACGTACAATGTGCAGGACAGCGCCACCTGGCTCAAAGGACGCCACGAATTCACGTTCGGAGTTCAGACCCAGTTCCTGCGGACGGCGCCCTTCAATGACGCCGGAATCGTTCCCACCTACAACCTGGGAATCAGCACCGCCAATACGACTGGTATCACGACGGCAGACCTGGCCGGCGGCCGTTCGAGCGATGCCACCACCGCCAGCAACCTGTATGCGAACCTGGCAGGCATCATCAGCAGCGCCAGCCAGACCTTCAACGTGACCAGCGCGACTTCCGGTTTCGTTCCCGGCGCCACCAATCTGCGCAACTTCAAATGGGACACCTATTCGGGATACTTCCAGGACAAGTGGAAGGTGCTTCCGAACCTGACTCTCAATCTGGGCATGCGCTATGAATATTGGACACCCCTGGACGAAAAGGATGGCCTGTTTCTGGCCCCGGTGCTGGAGAATAACGACGTAAAGGCTACGGTCCTCGATCCGAACGCCGTCCTGAATTTCATCGGCGGACCTTCCGGTCGCCCGTTCTACAAGGCCGACAAGAACAACTTCGCCCCCAACGTGGGCTTCGCGTGGGATCCGTTCAAGGATGGCAAGACTTCCATCCGCGGCGGTTACATGATCTCCTACGTGAACGACAACGTCGTGGCCGCCATCCGCAACAGCGTCGGAACCAGCAGTGGTCTCAGCTTCGGCAACACACTATCCAACCTGGTTGCCAATCTGGCAAGTCCGCCCACAGTGACGTCTCCCACCTATAAAGTGCCGCGCACGCTGGCCGACAATTACGCCATCACCACGACGAGCGCCACCGGAATTCCCGATCCCAACCTGGTGACGCCGTATGTGCACCAGTGGACTTTAGGCGTGCAGCATGAATTCAAGGGCACGCTGGTAGCGGTACGGTACGTTGGAAACCACGGCAGCCAGTTGATTCGCGGCGTGGACTACAACCAGATTCTGTACAACGCCAGCGGTTTCCTCGCCGATTTCCAGAGAGCCCAGAGCAACGCCAGCCTGGCGCAGAAGGCCACCGGCAGCTATAACGGTTCATACAATTCGAATATCGCCGGTAGCCAGCAGTTAACGGTGTTCCCGCTCCTCTTCAACGGCGGCAACTTCACCAACGCCACCATTCAGACCTATCTGCAACAGGGACAGGTCGGCGAACTGGCCAACCAGTACATGGTAAACGGTTGGAACAATTCCGTCGCCTTCTATACCAACCCCAAGGTCCAGGGCGCTAACGTCATGACCAACGGCGGTTACTCCACCTATCACGGTCTGCAAGCGGAAGTTACCCGTCGCTTACATTCCGGCCTCCAACTTCAGTTCAGCTATAGCTTCAGCAAGAGCCTCTCGAATACAACAGGCGATGCACAGAGCGGACTGGAACCCCTGCTGGACAACAACAACCCGAGCCTGGAATATGCACGCTCTCCGTTCGACCAGAACCACGTGTTCAAGGCCAACTACTACTACGAACTGCCTTATGGAAAAGGCAAAAAGTGGAGCGGCAACGGCCTGATGAACACCGTCCTCGGCGGATGGGCCATTAGCGGAATCTGGGGTTATGAGTCGGGTTCGCCCTACTCCATTCTCTCCGGCTACGGCACGCTCAATCGCGCTGCCCGCTCTACCAGCACCAATACGGCATCGATCACCGGCATCGGCGGCTCGGCGCTGCAGTCGCTCACCAACACCACGTTCATGACTGGCAACGGTCCGTATTTCATCTCTCCGTCTGTCATCAACCTGGTTAGCAGCAGCAATCCGAGCGGGGATGGCCGCGGTGCGGCTCCCTCCGGTTCGGCGGCTTTCGCCGGCCAGATCTTCTCCAATCCCCTGGCAGGACAGGTCGGAAATACGCAGCGTCGTATGTTCTCCGGTCCGTGGCAGTGGAGTTGGGACGCTTCCATGAAGAAGTCGTTCACGTTCTTCGAAAAGCACACCGTCGATTTGCATTTCGATTTCTTCAACTACATGAACCACCCTACGTTCTATGTTCCTCCGACCTCCGGAGACTACGGCGCAACGGGTCCGTTCACTATCAACAGCACCACGTTTGGAAAGATCACGAGCATGAATTACGGGCCCAGGGTCATCCAAATCGGAGCCTACTACAGGTTCTAACCGGCAGTCGCTCGTCTACGTAAGTCTGGAAGCCGCGTTTCCTTCGGGAGACGCGGCTTTCGACGTTTTGCGTGGAACAGCCGCGCATCGATCCACCGGAAATAGATACATTGGAATGATGGCGCGAACGCCGAAAGAGGAACGCAGAAAGCTAGCCACACTCGTCACCCCGGCGCCGGGTCCGGGTCTGGAACGCAGAATCCTCGCAACGCTCGAACGCCACAGCCTCGTCTTCACCGTGGCCCTGGTGCTGCTGGCATCGCTCCGCATGGCCGCCACCTACACGGTCTACAACCACACCTCCGACGAGCCTGCTCACATCGCTTGCGGCATGGAGTGGCTGGATAAAGGAGTCTACCGCTGGGAGCCGCAGCATCCGCCGCTGTCGCGTGTGGCCGTCGCCCTCGGTCCTTATTTATGCGGCATTCGGTCGCAGAATACGCCGCGAGACAAATTCCTGGCCATGTCCTACGAAGGCCTCGCCGTTCTCTACTCGGGCCACCATTATGACCGCACTCTGGCCCTGGCCCGGCTGGGCAATCTGCCGTTTTTCTGGCTGGCCTGCGCCGCCGTGTACTGGTGGGGCGTCCGCTACTATAGCCGCGCGCTGGCAGTGGTCGCGGTCTTTCTTTTTAGCTTTCTCCCTCCGGTGCTGGGTCATGGCGGATTGGCCACCACGGATATGGCCTGCACGGCGGGAATGGCCATCGCCTTCGTCGCCGGCTCCTACTGGCTGGAACGGCCTTCGTGGGCGCGCGGCGCCGGCTTCGGCGCGGCCACCGGCGTGATGGTGCTGTGCAAGTACTCCGTGCTCCTCTTCTTCCCCGCCGTGGTGGCCTTCTGTCTGGTCTGGTACCTGGTCACCGAGCGGCCCGGCATGGGCTTCATAGCTTCCGCCCTGAAGCAGCGCCTCCCGTCTCTGGCGCTGGCCGTCCTGGTCGCCGTGCTGGTGATCTGGGCCGGCTTCCGCTTCTCGTTTGGCGATTCGGGCATTGCCCACCTGAAACTGCCGGCGCCCGAACTCTTCGCCGGCATTCGACAGGTGGCCGAGCACAACGCCTACGGACACGATTCCTACCTGCTCGGCGTCCGCGGCCACACCGGCTTCTTCTGGTTCTTTCCGGTGGCCCTCAGCGTCAAAACGCCCCTCGCCTTTTTGTTTTTTCTATTCGTCGGAATCGCGCTAGTATTCAGAAAACACAAGCTTTACGCGCGCCCGTGGATCCCGCTGGCCTTCTCCGCCGCGATCCTGATTCCCAGCCTCTTCAGCAGCATCAATATCGGCGTCCGGCACATTCTGCCCATTTATCTGGGCTTCACGATGCTCGCGGCCATAGCCGTTGTCCGCATGATGGAACTGGCCGAAACCCGCCGCTGGATCCGAATCGGTCTGGGCGTGATGATGCTCTGGTACGCCGGCTCGAGCCTGCTCAGTCATCCCGACTATCTGCCGTACTTCAACGCCCTGGCCGGCAGCGAGCCAGAAAAGATCCTGGCCGATTCGGATCTGGACTGGGGCCAGGATCTCAAGCGCCTCAGCGCCCGCCTCCACCAGGTCGGCGCCACCAGCGTCTCCTTCGACCGGTACATTGTCGGCGACTGGGAGAAGGAACACGGCTTCCCGAAGATCTACAAGCTGAATCAGTACTCGCCCTCGGTCGGTTGGAATGCCATCGGCGTCGGCCTGTGGAAGGAGTCCCGCCTGGTGCTGTGGCCCGACGCCATCAAGCCCCAGGAGCGGGTCGGCAAGTCGATCCTGCTCTGGTACTTCCCCCCGCCGTAAACCGGCGAGTGGCGTAGAATTGTCTGCATGCCGGAATTAGACCTGGAAGAGCTGTGGAATGCGCACACGAGTCACGAGTTCGTCTCGCGCGACACCGAGTCCACGCTAGAGACGATGGTGGAAGACGCTTACGTGAATCACATTCCCGTGTTGACCGGCGGGTACGGGAAGGCGGCGCTGCGGCGGTTCTATTCGCAGAATTTCATTCCGAGCATGCCGCCGGACACGACGCTCACCCCAATCTCGCGCACGGTGGGCAGGGACCAACTGGTGGACGAGATGATCTTCGCCTTCACGCATACGCAGGAGATGCCGTGGATGCTGCCGGGCGTTGCTCCAACACACCGGCGCGTCGAGATTCCGCTGGTGGCGATCGTGCGATTCCGCGACGGCAAACTGGCCCACGAGCACATTTACTGGGACCAGGCTTCGGTGCTGAAACAGCTCGGATTATTGACGGATCCGTCTCTACCCGTTTGCGGAGTAGAGACGGCCCGCAAGGTTATGTCAGGCGCAAGCGCCGGCCCTGCTCAACCTACGATTTGATCGTGTGAAATTCCCAGCCCTTGCGGAGCATGGGGCGGAGATATTTGTTGGCGTCGTTGTTGTTGGTGAAGCGCATCTTGTCGGGGTCGTATTCCAACTTGCCTTCGTTGCGTAGCGCGATCACGCCGAGGAGCATCCACTCCACGAAAGGCGCGGCCACATCGAAGTTGGAACAGGCCGGATCGCCGCCTTTGCAGGCGCGGATGAAATCGCGCATGTGGCCGGGCGAGCGCGTGAGCAGCGGCGCGGGCATGCGATAGTCCTTCATCTTCTCGATGGGGAGGAGGCGCGTGACGTCGCCGTAGGTGCCCGTGGTGAGCATGCCCTTGTCGCCGACAAACAGGCTGCCGTCCGGTTGGGGGAAGCGCAGCGGCGTCGTAGAAGCCTTGAGGGCGACGAAATCGTCGTAGTTAAACACGCGGCCCGGAGAGCGGAAATCGTTGCCGGCCACTCGCGCGCCGCCACCCCGTCCACCGGCGCCGCCCGCGCTGGGAGGATCGCCCAGCCATTCGCCCTCGGGTACGCCTGGGATTTTGGGCGTTTCCTTCATGCCGTCGTACCAGAAAACCTTGAGCGCGGGCATGTTGCCGTACGCCGCGAAATCGAACCGGATAACGGAGCTCTTGGGGAACATGAAGGGGCTGGCCCCTTCCTTCTTGATGCACTCGACGCCCAGCACTTTCCTCTTGGAGAGATGCAGCGCCATGTTGGGCGCGCCCAGAATGTGGCAGGCCATATCGCCGAGGGCGCCGCAGCCGAAATCGTAAAAGCCGCGCCAGTTGAAGGGCTGGTAGAAGAATCCGCCGTTCCGGTCGGGATCGGTTTTGCCGTTGGCGGTGAAGGGCCGCTTTTCGGCGACTCCGAGCCAAAGATCCCAATCGAGCGTGGCGGGGACCGAGTCTTCCTTCGGGATCTCCGTGAGACCTTGCGGCCACATGGGACGGTCGCTCCAGGCGTGAACTTCGGTGACTCCGCCGATATCGCCGTTCCAGATGATCTCGGCGCACTGTCGCGTGCCTTCATTGGAATAGCCCTGGTTGCCCATCTGCGTGGCGACCTTGTATTTGACGGCGGCTTCCTTCAATTGCCGGGCTTCCCACACGGTGCGGACCAGCGGCTTCTGAACGTAGACGTGTTTGCCGCGCTCCATCGCCCACATTGCAGCGGTGGCGTGCATGTGGTCGGGAATGGCCACGATGACGGCGTCCACATTCTTGTCTTCCTTGTCGAGCATCTTGCGGAAGTCTTTATACTTGGGCGCGTTGGGGAAGCGGGTGTACATGCCGGCGGCGCGGCGATCGTCCACGTCGCAGAGGGCGACGATGTTTTCCGTGGGCGCGGCGGCTCCGATATTGGAAGCGGCCTGACCGCCCGCGCCAATGCTGGCGAAATTCAGTTTCTCGTTCGGCGACTTGAAACCGGCTGCCTTGAGGGAGGGGGTGCTACTGAAGCCGCCTTTGGGGATCGCTCCCGCCAGCAGACTGCCGTAGAAGAAGTGACGTCTGGATAATGCCACAATTGGCTCCTTTCCTGATACCGCGTGGAACGAAGAGTATAGCGCCAGTACTCAGGCGAAAAGTTGCTGCGCTCTGGTGAGGCGCGCCGCCACGTGGACTCCGTTGGGACAGTGGACGGCGCAAGTGGCGCAGTCGGCGCAGCGGACATCCTGATGCTCGGCGGACAGGCGCTGGTAGTGTTCCCGGCCCAACGGGAACTGGCCGTAGCCGTCGGCATACATCACGAAGCGGACGATGTCTCCCACGGGCAGGCCCTTGGGACACCGTCCCTCGCAGACGCCGCACATGCGGCAGAAGTACGGTCCGATTTGGTCCAGACGGGCAGCCAGAATTTGGGAATCGGCGTCGGTGAAAGTGTCCGACATCGCGCGGAAGTTTTCCTGAAGCTGGTCGTGATCCGTCATGCTGGGAACGGTGGTGGCGATGCCGGGATTCCGGATGGCCCATTTCAGTGCGGCGGAAGCGAAATTGGCCCCTCGCCCGCGGCCCCGCGCCATCACCTTCATTCCGATGACTCCGATACCCGCCTGATGGAGTTTCTCGATGGCTGGACCGTAACTGGCAGCCGAGGCGAAACTGTACTGCGCCTGAACGACTTCGACCTTGGCTTCGATGGCGCGGTCCACGATGGCCGGCAAATTGTGCGTGCTCACTCCGGTGAAGCGGATCTTTCCCTGCTGTTTGGCCTTGCGCTGCGCCTCGAGCAACTCGTCGGTAATCTGCGCCGGATTGCTGAGTCCGTGCAAATGCCAGACGTCGAGATAGCTGGTATTCAGTTCCTTGAGGCTGGTCTCGATTTCCGCTAGGATGCCGGGTCCGCTGCTGGGATTGTCGCTGGACTTGCTGGCCAGCAGGATGTCTTTGCGCCGCGCGCCCAATGCCGCGCCGACCATGCGCTCGTTCTGGCCGTTCTGATAATTGCGGGACGTATCGAAATAGTTGATACCCAGATCCACGGCCCGTGCGATCACGCTGGCGTCGGAGGTGATCATGCAGCCGTATCCCACGGTAGTGACGTTGAGGCCGGTCTTGCCGAGCGTGCGATATCGCGGCGTGGGTTGGATCTGCGGTTGCTGGGCGGAAAGCGCGGCCGGCAAAGCGATGCCGGCGGCGAGGAAAGTGCGTCGGGACCCGTTCATGAGTGCCTCTCGGTATTCAGACTTGAAAGTCTTATTCTATACCTGATGGAAGGGCACGGTAAGCGCGCTATAATCCCCTCGATGACGTTGACCCTGCCGCCGCGCGAAATCGAAATGATTCTACTGCCATTGGTGATCGCCGCGGCACTATACGATTTGAAGTACCGGCGCATTCCCAACTGGCTAAACGTTACGGGCGTCGTGCTGGGCTTCGCCATGAATGCATGGCTGCACATGGGTGGCTCGCCGCTGTCGGGTCTGTTGTTCGCCTTGAAAGGCATGGCTTTGGGTTTCGGCGCCTACTTCCTGCTTTATGCGCTGCGCGCCATGGGTGCGGGCGACGTGAAACTGATGGCCGCGGTGGGCGCCATTGTGGGTTGGGAAGATTGGGTGGGCATCTTCATCCTCACGGCGATTCTGGGAGGCATCTCGGCGCTAGTGCTTTCAGTGATGCGCGGGCGTCTGAAGAATACGCTGTTCAATGTGGGTTTCATTTTGACTGAGTTCAAGAGTGGCCGTCCAGCCTATTTGAAGAGAGAAGAGCTGGACGTGAAGAGCTCCAAGGCTCTGCGGCAGCCGCATGGCGTGGTGATCGCGGTGGGAACGTTTGCCTATCTCACCATTGCCGCCTGCTTCACGCCCTAATAGTTCATGTCCATACTCGACAGTTTCAAACTGAGCGGCAAGACCGCACTGGTGACGGGCGCGCGGCGCGGCCTGGGGAAGGCCATGGCGATCGCGCTGGCCGAGGCGGGCGCCGATATCGTGGCCACCAGCGCCGGCCTGGAACCGCACGGCAGCGCCGTGGAGCACGAAGTGGCGGCGGTGGGCCGCAAGTTCTGGGGAATGGCGTGCGACCTGGGCGACCGTCCGGCCGTGCGCGCTTTCGTGGAGCAGGTGAAGCGCGAGTGTCCACCCATCGACATTCTGGTGAACAACGGCGGCACGATTCTGCGCACGCCGGCGGCCGAACATCCGGACGATTACTGGGACAAGGTGATCGAGGTGGATCTGAGCGCGCAGTTTGTGCTGGCGCGGGAATTCGGGCGGGACATGCTGGCGCGCGGGGCGGGGAAGATCATCTTCACGGCGTCTCTGCTGAGCTTTCAGGGCGGGATTACGGTGCCGGGGTACGCGGCAGCCAAAGGCGGCGTGGCGCAGTTGACCAAGGCGCTGGCCAACGAATGGGCCGGCCGCAATGTACAGGTGAATGCGATTGCGCCGGGGTATATCGCCACGGACAATACGTCGGCTTTGCGCGCGGATCCGGTGCGCAATCCGGCGATTTTGTCGCGGATCCCGGCGGGTCGTTGGGGCGAGCCGGGGGATCTGGCGGGCGCCGTGGTGTTCCTGGCGTCGCCGGCATCGGACTACGTCAGCGGGACGGTGCTGACCGTCGACGGCGGGTGGATGGGGCGGTAGACCGGAGACGAATCTAGATGCGGCCGAACTTCGCTACGGCTTCCTTGATCGATTTGAACTTTTCGATGAAGGGGAGCATCGAGTGCTCGGTGTTGTCCAGGTCTTGGGCCTTCTTGAGGACTTCAGCGGCGTGCGCCTTCGGCACTACGGCGACTCCGTCTTCATCGGCGGTGACGATGTCGCCGGCGTTGACGGTGGCTCCGGCGCATTTTACGGGGACATTCACGCCGACAAAGCGATAGTGATTGATGGTGGTGGAGGGGACGACTCCGCGGCTGAAGACCGGGAATTCGAGGCGGCGAATTTGCGGTGTGTCGCGGACTCCGCCATCGATCACCGCGCCTGCGAAACCGCGCACCTTCATGGCGGTGGCCATCAGGCCGCCGATGCCCGCGTAGTCCGCGCCATCTTCGAGCACCATCACGTAGACCGAGCCGGGCTTGGCATTATCGATGGCGTCGAGCATGCCTTCCGACGCCTTGGCGCCTTCCTTGTGCTCCTCCTTCTTGAGCAGCACGGTGACCGCGGGACCGGCGAATTTGGTGGTGCTGAGCGCGCGCATCTCGTGCGACATGTAGGCCTTCTGCCCGTAGAGTTGCTCGATGGCGTCGGCCACGCTGGCGACTTCGACATTGCGGAAGCCCTCGATGGTCGGGTCGCCGGCGGGTTGCGGCTGCGCGGTGAGGCGCACGATGCCGAGCGCGGCGATAGCCGCGGCGGCAAACCAGAGAGTGCGTTTCATGAGACCTCCTACCAGAATTTGTGGCCGTTGGGGATGGCGGCCGGGAAGATATACGCGTACATCATCACGATCAGCCCGACGAGCACCATCAGAGCCAGACTGTGCTTCAGCACGGCGCGGAACAGCAGTCCCTCTTTGCCTTCCTGATTAGTGACCGCGCAGCCGATCACCAGCGATTGGGCCGCCACCATTTTGCCCATGACGCCGCCGGCGCTGTTGGCCGCGCCCATCAGAATGGGACTGAGTCCCAGCTTGTTGGCCGTGATTACCTGCAGGCTGCCAAACAGCGCGTTGGAGCCGGCGTCGGTGCCGCTCAGCGACACGCCCAGCCAGCCGATCATGGTGCCGAAGAAGGGGAACAGCACACCGGTGTGCGACATCGCCATGCCCATGGTGGCGTCCATACCGCAATAGCGCGTCACGTAGCCGACGCCGAGCATCGCCATGATGGCCACCAGACTGAGCTTGAGGCGCGCGAGCGAGCCGCAGAAGACCTGCAGAGTCCGCTTGAACGAGAGACCGGTCAGCGGACCGGCGATCAGGCCCGCGAACAGCGTCCCGGTGCCGGCGGTGGAGAGCCACGAGACGTCGAAGAAGGCGGGTTCGGCGTAAGGCTTGGCGACCACGGGGGGCATGCGCATCACCAGCATGTGGAGGCCGGGGACGGGCGCTTTGATCGAGACTTTGTCCAGAATTTTGATGACTGAAGGGACGCCCCAGAGGACGACGAATCCGGCCAGCAACAGGAAGGGCGACCATGCCAGCAGAATGCGGCCGAGCGACAGTTCTTCGTGCTTCTGCTTCTTGACCGCCGCCGCCTCGCCTTCGTAGCGCCACAGTTTTTTGGGATGCCAGACGTATTTGAAGAAGACCGCGAGCATGAGCAGCGTGCCGATGCCGCCCATGATATCCACGAGCGACGCATTCATGTAATTCGACCAGAAGAACTGGATGCCGCCGAAGCAGACGCCGCAGGCCAGCAGGCCGGGCCAGACTTCGAGAGTCCGCCGGCGATCGCAAAGCAGGCGCACCAGCCAGAAGGGCAGCACCAACGTGGTGAGCGGCAGGATGCGTCCGATCATCGCGCTGAAATCGGCCTCGCCGAGTCCGGTGACCGCGACCAGCGTGCGCACGGGATTTCCGAGACCGCCATAGGCGACCGGCGCGGAGTTAGCGATCAGACAGAGCAGAGCCGTTTGGAACGGAGGAAAGCCCAGGCCGATCATCATGGCGCCGCAGACGGCCACCGGAGCGCCGCCGCCGCCCGCGCCTTCGAGCAGCGCGCCGAAAGCGAAGGCGATCAGCAGCACCTGCAAGCGGCGGTCGTCCGAAATATCGCCGATAGATTGCTTGACGATTTCGAACTGTCCCGAGGCCACCGAAATGTCGTACACAAATACGGCGGCCACCACGATCCATGCAATGCGGAACCAGCCGAAGACCAGACCATCGGCAACGGCGCCAGCCACCATGATGGGCGGCATGCGGAAAACCGCCAGGGCGACCGCGACGGCTGCGATGAAGGCGTAGACGGCGGCGCGCCATGCCGGAGCGCGGCGCACGGCCAGAAAGTAGAAAAGCGTGCAGACCGGGATGGCGGCTGCCAGCGTGGAAAGCCAGGGATTGCCTAACGGGTCAAAATTCTGCAGCCACGGCTGGTTCATCGAGTCTCCCTATTGAGCGCGCGCGAAGACGATGCAGACCGGCGCGCCGACTTCCACCGACTGGCCCGTGGGTGCGAGGCGGCCCGTCTTGGCGTCGATGGCGAAGCCCGCGATGGTGTCGGAATCCTGTCCTGCGGCCAGCAGGAATTTGCCATCCGGCGCGATGGCGAAATTGCGCGGCGTCTTGCCCTGTATGGGGAAGGTGTCGACGAAGGTCAGCTTGCCGGTGGCCGCGTCGATATCGAAGAGCGCGATGGTGCTGTTGCCGCGATTGGAGGCGTAGAGGAACTTGCCGTTGGGATGAACGAAGATTTCGGCGGTGCTCTTCGGACCGGTGTATCCGGCGGCCATGGTGGAAATATTCTGGATGTCGTCGAGCTTGCCGTGGGCGGCGTCCCAGCGAAATGCGGTGACGGTGGCGGACATTTCGTTGATCACGTAGGCGTATTTTCCGTTGGCGCTGAAGGCAAGATGGCGGGGTCCGGAACCGGGCGGCACCTTGCCGAAGGGCGGATCGTTGGGGGTGACGGTGGCCTTGACGGGATCGATTTTGAAGACCAGAACTTCGTCCAGCCCCAGATCGTTCAGGAGCATGAATTTGTTATCGGGGGAAATGTTGGCGGAGTGGGCATGGGGTCCGCTCTGCCGCTGCTTGTCGACGCTGCTGCCGCTGTCCTTGATGTTCCAGACGGCATCGCCCAGTGAACCATCGGCCTTCACGGGATACGCCGCGGCAGCGCCGTCATTATAGTTGGCGACGAAGACCAGCTTGCCGGTCTTATCCGTGGAAACGTGGCAGGGTCCCGAACCCTTGGAGGAGACGGAGTTCAGCAGCTTCAGCGTGCCGGTTGCCGGGTCGATGGCGTAGGCGCTGACCATACCATTGTTGTTTTCGTTGGCGGCGTAGACATATTTCTGGTTGGGCGATACGGCCAGGAAAGAGGGATTGCTGCTTTCGGCCGCGAGCGCGCCGTCGGTGAGTTTGCCGGTGGCCGGGTCGTAGTGGTACACGTAAATGCCCTTGCTCTTCTGGCGCGTGTAGGTGCCCACGTAGGCGAACCAGTTGGGCTTGCCGCTTTTGGGAGTCTGACCGGGAAGGATGGCGGCGAGCGCCGTGATACCCAGGAGGAGTGTGGCGATTCGAGTGAAACGCATAAGAGAAGAGCGAGTCTAGCACACACCATTCGCTACGGTGTAAGCTGTTCATGCATGCGGACCCTTCTTCTACTGACTGCCGCGACGCTGCTTCGTGCGCAGCATTACGATGCCACGTGGGACTCTATCGATCGACGCCCGACGCCGGGCTGGTTCACCGAAGCCAAGTTCGGAATCTTCATTCACTGGGGAGTCTATTCGGTGCCTGCCTACGCGCCGGTGATTCCCGGAAAGTTGGCGTACGCGGAGTGGTATTGGAATGCCATGACAGAGGGGCAGAAGCCGGGCAACAAAAATCCCGTGCAGACCGGAACCTGGGCATACCATCAGTTGCGTTTTGGCCC
>DASZMZ010000343.1:0-8486 GCA_035551455.1 Candidatus Sulfopaludibacter sp. | reverse complement strand
GATGATGGCGAAGTTCCCCTGGCTAATACCGGCCGAGACCGACGCCTGCACCGCCCCCACTTCGCCCTTCACCATCACCATATATTTCCCGGAGCAGATGGACCGCGACAGCAGTAAATCGACATCCGCGGCCTTCAACATCGCATCGCAGGCCAGATAACCCGCCGCAATGCTCGTCAATTCGATCAGTCCAATTGAATTCTTCGACATGGCTTACGACACAATCTCGATATATTCCGCAGTCACCGTGCGTACTTTCCCGTCGATACTGGCGTGCACGTGCGCCCCCAATTTGGCATCCTCCACCCGACCCACCATCTGTCCCTTCTTCACTTTCCCGCCCGGCTCCACAATCGCCGCCGCCGCCTGCCCCGCGTGCTGCCGCAACTTGATACGCACCATCGACGGGCGGACCTCATCGGCGACATACGGCGTCTCACCCTCGTACTCCTCCACATGCAAACGCTTCCGCAGTTGCGAGAGCGGCACCCGCCGATATTCCTTCATCGGATGCACCTGCACCGGCTTCTGCTGGACGAATTTCAGACCTGCCGCGCGCCGGTCCCGCTTTCCGTCGTCACACGCCTCTTTTGGATACAGATCCTCGGGACAGGCGTACAGGGTGCACAATCCGCAACTGCAGCACAGCTCCGACCACTGATTCCAGATGTCGCCGCCCGTCAGCGTGAAGCCCAGGCTGCGCATCACCTTGTGCGGCATTACTTCGTATCCCAACAGGTACCGCGGGCAGAATTCGGTGCAATAACTGCACTGGTCGCACGCCGATTTGCCGATCTGATTCATCTCCTCCTGTGTCCGCGTCTTACGCGTCATCAGGTAATGATCGCTCGGCAGCACAATCAAACCGCCGGTGGTCTTCGTCACCACGTCGTCCAGATCGAACGTCAGAGTGCCCATCATCAGGCCGCTGATAAACACGCCGAAACTCTCTGTCGTGGTGCCGCCCGCCATCGCCAGCAACTCGCGGAACGACGTGCCCACCGGAGCCCACAACGATTTCGGCTCCTTCACCGCTCCGCACACGGAGAGGAACTTCTGCGTCACCGGGATCCCCTGCCCGGCCTGGTGAACGTTGTACAGCGTTTCCACGTTGTTGACCACGCAGCCCACCTGCAGTGGAATCCCCGCCGCCGGAATCAGCCGCCCCGTTGCCGTGTACACCAGTTCGTACTCATCGCCCGACGGATAGAAATCGCCCAGCATCACAAATTCGATGCGCGGGTCCTTCAGGCTGCCCTTCAGCGCCTCCAGCGATTCCGCATTCTTGGTTTTGATGCCGAACTTGCCGGCCCGGGCGCCGGTCAGATCCATCATGCGGGTCATCCCGCTGAGAATCCCGTCTGGAAAATGCTTCATCAACTCGGCGTCTTTGTGGATCAGCGGCTCGCATTCCGCCCCGTTGGCGATCATGAACTCCACCTGCGATTGCGCCTTCACATACGCGGGAAACCCGGCCCCGCCGGCGCCCACCACACCCATCTCCCGCAACTGCTCGCTAAGCATAAACCACAAGGATAACGTACGTGGCCGCGGCGCCGCTCGAAACCGATCCTTTCAGCTCAAGCCGAAACAACGCTTATACTTGTATTTCGCCATGCTTGTTTCTCGTCGACACTTTTTTTTCGGCAGCCTCGCCTTGCCCGCGCTGGCCGCTAAGAAACCCACCGCCGAAAGGCCCAACGTCCTTTTGATCGCCGTGGACAATCTCCCCGCCTGGATGCTGTCCTGCTACGGCAACAAAGAGGTGCGGACCCCCAACATCCAGCGGCTCAACGACACCGGCACACGCTGTATGAACCACTTCTCCGCAGCCTGTACGCCGGACCTGAATCGCGCCACCCTGGTCAGCGGACGCACGCCCATGCAACTCGGCGAATCCGGCCCCCCCGGCGCCGCCGAAATCACCCTCGGCAAAGTTCTTGACGACGCCGGCTACACCACCCACAGCATTGTGGGCCAACCCATGTCGGCCGCCGGCCCCGACGCCCTCGAGTTCCTGGACCAGCAGACTGCCTCCAAGAGCTTCGGCCTCGCCCTCTGCTTCGGCGACCTCAAAGTGCCCTACGACGGCGTGCCGCAGAAGTATCTCGACATCTATGCCGGCGAGCGGTTCGACACCTATGCCGCGGATCCGGTCGCGGCCAACGCGCGCGCCGGTAAGGAAATGCTCCTGAACCGCACCGGCAATCTGCGTAAAGTCGCCGCCACCATCACCGCCATCGATGACCACATCGGCGCCCTGCTCGCCAAACTCTCGCAGAAGCAACTGCTCGACAATACCCTGGTGATTTTCGTGTCCACTTCCGGCGCCCTCTATGGACGCCACGGCCTGTGGGACGCCGGCACAGCCTCCGACCCCATCAATATGTACGACGAAGTGGTCAATACCCCCATCATCTGGTCCTGGCCTCACCGCATGCCTCCGCAAGGCGTCGTCATCGAAATGACCAGCGCCTACGACATGCTGCCCACGCTCTGCGATCTGCTTTCCATTACGGTCCCGAGCCGTAATCTGTGCGGACGCAGTTATCTGCCCGTGGCCGAGCGAAAGAAACTGCCGAAGAAGCTGCCGTGGCGCAAAATCGTCTGTGCCCACACCCAGAATACCGATATGGCTCGCGAAGAGCGTTATAAACTCGTGCTCCGCGACGGCGGAAAAGGGTCTAACGAGTTATATGACATGACCGCCGACCCTGGCGAGAAGGCTAACCTGTATGAGGTTCCCGAGTATCTGGATGTCAAGACCCGCCTGACAGGCGAAATTACCCGCTGGAAGCAGAATTACTCGTCGTAGGATTCGTGAAAGGTAAGGAGCGGGGAAGGGAAGTGCAGCCCGGGCCGATTCCATGCCGGACCGTGACTCGCGGGTGGGAACACCCGCTTGCCGGGCTGCCAGAAACTATTTGCCTTTGTAGCCGTCGAGCGAATGATCGTGCGCGGCATAGTACTTGCCGGCATC
Source organism: Candidatus Sulfopaludibacter sp. (assembly GCA_035551455.1). Lineage (GTDB taxonomy): Bacteria > Acidobacteriota > Terriglobia > Bryobacterales > Bryobacteraceae > Sulfopaludibacter. The sequence continues at coordinate 5,506 of DASZMZ010000343.1, read as the reverse complement.
GTTCAGGTTGTCTTTCATGTCCTTCATCGCAGGGCCGGTCAGCATTTTCTCATGGCAGAACGTGCACTGCTTCTTTTCCTTGGTGGCGTAGGCGGGCTTACCGTAGCTCGAGATATTGCAGACCAGGAAGCCGGCCGTGAGGATCGCCGCCGGAAGCGCGAGTTTCAAAGTGCGCATTGCTTTCTCCTAAATTCCCTCAGAGTACCGCATCCTGAGGTATCAATATTGCTGTTTTGATTATCGGATAACTTGTCGGGATATACAACACGATTTAATCTAAACGGAGTCAAATCTCTGAATCCGTGGGCCAAATCGCGCAGCGTTCTTAATCAAATCGCCGCCTCGGACTCCAGACTGCGCCAAAGGTACCAGCTTGCCACGCTGCAGTACGGCCTCCATCGGCCCGCAATTTCCTCCATTTCAGCCGGCTTGGGCAGTTCCTTCAACCCGTAAGCTTTCCGCATGGCCGTCCGAATCCCCAGATCTCCGGTGGGCAGAATGTCGTGCCTCTGCAGCGCGAACATCAGGAACATATGCGCCGTCCACACGCCAATCCCCTTCACCTGCGTCAGGTGCTCGATTACGCCTTCATCGCTCAGGCCCGGCAATCGGTCAAACACTACGGACCCGTCGCGCGTGTGCCGCGCCAGGTCCCGAATGTAAGCTGTCTTCTGCGTGGAAAGCCCCAGTTTCCGCATCCGCGCCGGCCTCAGTTTCAAGATGCTCGCGGGGGTGATCTTGCCCACGGCAGCCTCGAGCCGCCCGAAAATCACCGAGGCCACACGCCCGCTCAGCTGTTGGTACACAATCGAGCGCACCAGCGTTTCGAATGCCGGATCGCGAAATTGGATACGATATTCTCCTACGCGGTCTATAATCTCCGAAAGAACGGGATCCTGCCGCTTAAGGTGCACAATGGCGTCTTTCATGTTGAAACATCCGGGCGCGAGAGTACGTCAGCCCTATTGTACCGGGATGCGAATCTTACTTGCTTTCACAGTGACGCTGGCGCTTTGGGCGCAGACTCCGCCTAAACCGCAGGCCCCCCAGAAGCCCATCGAGGACGAACTGCCGTCCATCAAAGTGGATGTTGATTTGGTCAACGTTCTGGCCTCTGTCCGCGACAAAAAGGGCGGCCTTATTCCCAATCTGGAAAAGACCGATTTCACCGTCCTCGAAGACGGTAAACCGCAGACAATCAAGTACTTCACCCGCGAAAGCGACCTGCCGCTCACCATCGGTCTGCTGATTGACGTCAGCCGCAGTCAGGAAAATCTGATCGGCATCGAGCAGAATGCCGCCTCTCAGTTTTTCTCCCAGGTCCTCCGCAAAAAAGATGAGGCATTCCTCATCAGCTTTGGTGAAGAATCGGAATTGTTGCAGGACTACACCAGCAGTCCCCGTCTCCTGCAGGAAGGACTCAAAGGCCTGCGAGTCAGTTCCGGCGTTGGCGGCCTCGGTCCGGGACCCGTTCCCACTGCCGGAGGACCCCGCGGTACGGTCCTCTATGACGCCATCTATCTCGCGGCCAGCGAGAAACTACGCACCGAAGTCGGCCGTAAAGTCGTGGTCGTCATCACCGACGGTGTAGACGAAGGCAGCCGTCTCACGATCAATCAGGCAGTCGAAGCCGCCCAAAAGGCCGACTGCGTCGTCTACAGCATCGACTACCAGGATCCGCGTTTCTATGGTGCGTTCGGCTTCGGCGGAGGCGGCGGTGAATCCGCCCTGCATAAACTGTCCGATGAAACCGGCGGACACGTCTACAAGGTCGACCGCCGCACCAGCCTCGATCAGGTTTTCAAGGAACTGCAGGACGAAATGCGCAGCCAGTATTCCATCGCCTACTCGCCGACCAACGACCGCAAGGATGGCTCCTACCGCAAGCTCGAACTGAAACTGGCAAACAAAGACTATAAAGCTCAGGCGCGCAAGGGTTACTACGCCATCAAGCCGGAGAGCCGCTAACCTTCCGCTTCCGCTCCTCGAAATATGCCTCCAGCGCCTGCGCCAGAGGCGGCATCGGCGCCAGCCCCACGCGCTCCATTTTGGCGTTGGATAGAGCCGAATACCGCGGACGCCGCGCCGGAGTCCGATACTCGCGCTCATTGGTTGCCGTTAACACCGGCTTCAGGCCGGCAGCCTCAAAAATCAGACGCGCAAACTGGAACCACGAGGTGGGCATGCCGCCGCCCACGTGAAAGACTCCAGCCTGTTCCTGCTCCACCAGATCGATCGTTCTCGACGCCAGCAACGGCGCAAACGTCGGAGAGGCAACGTGATCCTCCACCACGCGGATCGGTTGGGAGGTCCGCGCCACCCGCAGCATCAGCTCCACGAAATTCCCGCGCGCCGTGTCCAACCCGCCCGGCCCGAAGACTCCCGAAGTTCGAACCACCAGCGCCCGATCGAGGTAAGCCTGCGCGTATAACTCGCCGGCAAGCTTCGAGACGGCGTACGCGCCCAGCGGATGTGTCGGGTCCTCCTCCACATAGGGATGACGCGCCGTGCCGTCGAAGACGTAATCGGTGGAAAAGTGGACCAGGCGGGCATCCACCTGCCGGCACGCCAAAGCCAGATTCCGCACCGCCAGACCATTCACCAGGAAGGCCGCCTGCGGCTCCTTTTCGGCGACATCCACCTGGTTGTATGCCGCGGAGTTGAATACCACTTGTGCGTCGAACTCCGCCAGGCTCTTCTCTACCGCCGCGGAATCCGTGATGTCCACCTGACTCCGATCCCAGCCTCTGACGTCGTAATCCCGGGTGCGCAGTTCCCGCACCAGTTCGACTCCGAGTTGGCCCGACGCTCCAAACACTACCGCTCTTCGACTCATAGAAACTCACAGCATAGCGCATGGCGGTCAATGCGTCGTTACAGGAACCTCTTGCGTAGCCTCCTGGAAGCGCCGCTTGATTCGCTGTAACTCGCGCAAACCAGAGAGAATTTGTTCCAAATGCACGCCGGCGAAGAAGCCCTTTTCCAACGGCCGGCTGTACATCACCTCACCTAACAGGATCGAGTCTTCCAGTTCGATGCGTACGGCCATTCCGGCCGGGATTTCGGTCTGCACCAACAGCCCGAGACCGGTCTCCGAAAAGTTCCTGACCAGACCGCTTTGCTGGAAGCGCTGGTTTCCCAGTGTGGTGATGGTGACGCTCTGATCAGTCGCGAAACGGGGTTCGCACCGTTTGTCCATGCTTCACTAATCGGTGGAAAACCCAAAAGCCTGTAGGCTTATTGCCAGTGGTGGGTAAAAACAAAGCCGATCAAGCCCACGGTTGCCAGTAGAATGGCCGCCAAAATCGCCCGCTTCCGCAGCGGCGTCAGCCACTCCAGCAGGTTCGACGAGGCCTCTACTCCCAGCACCGATTGCATCAGCCGCCGCTGAGCCGGACCCGGCAGTTTGCGCATCGCCTTGGCGATTTCCTTGCGGCCGCGCCGGTCGGCAATCAGAATGGTCGCCGAATTGGCGCCGTTGGTGGACTTCAGCAGCTTACTTCGCAGCCGCGCCGGCACCTCGTCCACCGACCGGAACACCAGATCCGAGCCGCCCGCCGAAATCAGCACGCTCGAGGTGTGGAACATGCCCGAAGCCTCTGGATTCGGCTCGCCGCAATACGGACACCGCACTTCCTCGGTCTCGAAACGCTTCCGGCACTTCCTGCAATTCATCACGCAATTACCTGCGGCATTTTTGCCTTCGCCTTGGACTTGCCCAAAGCGTCATCCCCCACATTATCCAGCACAACCTGGATAAATCCTAAGGCTGCTTTGGATAACGCCTTGTCTTTTCGATAAATGAGTCCCAGCCGCCGGACCATCGGCTCCGGGGCCAGCGGAATGGCGGCCAGTTCCCCGGATGCAATCTCGGCCTGGCAATTCGAAGCAGCCAGGAAGCTTAACCCTAATCCTGCGATCACGAAGCGCTTCATCATCTCGGTGGAATCCAGTTCCATCGAGATGCGGATCTCAGTCTCCATCGGCTCCAGCCAGGCGTTCAAACGGGTGCGCGTCTTGCCCTGTTTGGGCAGCAGCAAATAATCTTCGGCCAGGTCTTGCGGGGTCACGCTGGCCCGTTTCGCCAAACTATGTCCCGCCGGCACAATCAGGCGGATCTCGTCGCGGTGGATGCTCACCACCTGGATCCGCTTTTCGTCTACCGGAAGCTGGGTCAGCCCAAAATCCGCGGAATTGTCCATAACCGATTCCACCACGTGGGCCGCATACGACCGGTCCACCTGCAACTGCACCGCGGGGAAGAGTTGACGGTACTGGGAGAAAACCTTGGGCAGGACGTAGATGCACGTGGCTTCATTGGCCGCGATCACCAGCTCGCCGCGTGGATTGCTCTCCAACTCGGCGATGGTATCCTGCGCCCGCCGCCGCAAATCCAGCATCTGCTCGGCATAGTCGGCAAAAATCTTGCCCGCCGTGGTCAGCGAAATCCGGCTGCCGAACCGCTCGAACAACTCCGTGCGCAGTTCCTGTTCGAGTTGGCGTACTTGCGCGCTGATTGCCGGCTGCGTGCGATAACACGTCTGAGCAGCCTTGGAAAAACTCTTCAGCCTGACGATTTCAAGAAAAGTGTGGAGCTGATCGAAGTCCATACCATGCAGCGCACGATCGTGGTAAGTATTGTAACAGACCGTAGGCCCGCATCATTAAAACAGAACCACCTGGTGCGTGTAGCCCGGGAACCAGGGTTTGCCGAACTTCACCGCCCCGGACCCGACCGCGAACATGGCGAGCGCGTTACTGAACTGGTACTCCGCCTTGATTTCGAATTCCCCGAATGAACCCGGAAACGCCGTCGTATTGGTAATGCACGCGGATAGCGCGCAAGAGGTTGCCGTGCCCGTGGTGGAATGATCCGATGAAGAGACCGGCGTAAAAGTGAGCTTGATGTCGCTCTTCTGCATCCCGACCGCGTATTTGGCAATCACCGCGGCCACCTCTTCCACCCTGCAACTGTTGCTCTTGCAATACCCGGCACTGGAACCGTGCAGGGCCAGATACTCCCCGCCCCGCTTCACCGCATACTGCAGGGTGTGGTAGTGCCACATGCCGAGCGCCATCTGCACGATGCAGATCCAGACGAACATCAATGTGACGCCCGTGAACGTGAATTCCAGGATGGCGCTGCCGGTTTCTTTCCTGCCTCTTCGCATCGTCAACCCCGGATCCGCATTTGTACCGTGCGGTAGAGCGTGGCCTTGCCTTTCAACAGTCCCGGTATCGGAATCAACTGGAGCGTGGTGTACGTCACGGCAACTTTCGATGCAAGCTGATTATCGGGGCTCGTCGTCACAGTCTGTCCCGGACCAATCAACGACGCAGTCACGTTCACCGGCTTGTTGGCGGCGCACGTCTGACTGGTCGAAATATTCGGCGCGATTCTCAGCTCTTCCACTGCGAATTTGCAAATCGTGGTGGTGTCGGTCGCCGTAGTTTGGGTGGACGACGCATACAACCCGGCAACGCGGGCGGCGCTCTCGGTGGAGAT
>DASZMZ010000342.1:0-5001 GCA_035551455.1 Candidatus Sulfopaludibacter sp. | reverse complement strand
GCGAAATTCGGAACCTGGTTGGTCCCGGAAAGCCCGGTCGACGTCGAGTATTCACTGGTGGTCATCGAAGAAATCCGCCAGGTAGTGGCAGATGGTTTTCAGCGCCTCCAGCGCGGCGGAATCGAGGTTGGCGGAGTCCTCTACGGCACCCGCGAAGACCGTGTCGTCCGCATTCTGGCTATGCGCGAAATCGCCTGCGAACATGCGCGCGGCCCCACCTTTCATCTTTCCGATAACGATCGCGCAGCCTTGACCGCGCAGCTCGCGCGCGATAAGGAAGACATGCGTCTCGAAGGCCTGCTGGTGGTGGGCTGGTTCCTGTCGCATACCCGCAGCGATGTCACGTTGCAGCAGTCCGATCTGGACACCTACAGCGCGTTTTTCGCGGAGCCTTGGCAAGTGACTATGGTGGTGCACCCCGGCCGCGCGGGCGCCATGCGAGCCGGCTTCTTTGTGCGCGAGCCCGATGGCACGGTTAAGGGCGAACGCAGCTATCAGGAATTCAATTTCCCGGATCGCCTTGCAGGAGTGTTAGACCGCGCCCCGCGGGAACGGCGTCCGGTCATGGATCCGCCGCCGGCTGAGCGGATCCCTTCCGTCCGTTACCCCGTTGTGCCGGATGCCCCCGGTTCACGCGAGACAAGTGACCCGCGCGAGTTATTGGACGAGCCGCGCGCGCGCTTCGACGCTCCTTTGTTCGGGCAACCGTCTCGCCCGATTCCTGAAGACTCTCCCTATCCGAATACCGGGCGCAAAATTCCGTGGGCCATCATTGGGGTAGTGGTGGCGGCGCTCGTGGCCGCGGTCGTCGGCTTGAAGTATCTCGGTCCGCAATTGAACGCGGAGCCGCTTTCGCTGGGAATGGTTGAACAAAACGGCCAGTTGCAGATTCAATGGAACCACGCATCCCGCAGCATTTTGAACGCGGCTTCCGGAACGCTGGAAATTGTGGATGGTCAGGACAAGCGCGATATCCCTATGAACCGCAGCGAACTCCAGCAAGGCAGTTTCACGTATGCGCGGCAAAATGGAGACGTTCAAGTTCGCCTCACAGTGATCGGTTCCGGCGGGCAGACGATGGTAGAGGCATCCCGGTTCCTCGGCGCGGCCCCTGCGCAAGGCGATACCAATGAGGCGGAAGAGCTCAAAGTGGAGCGCGATGCGCTGCAGGACGAAGTCACGCGCCTGCGCCTGCAATCCGGACAACAGGCGGCGCGCATTCAGCAGTTGGAGCGAACGCTTCTGATCCTGCAAAGCCGTCTGGGTATTACGGCGGGCCGCTAGAGAGAACCGGCTAACGCGCAGCCCGGCGGGGAGCTGCCCCTGGGAACGAACGCTCCAGATCCTGCTCGGGCACCGTCAGAATCACTCGCATCACCGCTCCGCTGGCGCTAATCTGGGCGTTTTGCAGCGCAGCCGCCGGAGTGCCTTTCAACATGCCGGAGACTAGCTTCAACATGCCGGCCAATCCCTGGGCTTCATTCGGCGAGTGCGTAAGCGCCTCCGCGGCGAGAGTCAGGCCATTGATATCGAAATGCACGCCCACCCAGCTTTCGATTACGCTCTGCAAAAGAGCCGTGGGGTCGAAGCCGCCCGTCGAGTTGGCGGGTATCAAGTCGGTGAGTGGTGTCACGGTCGCGAACCATGCGTCGTGAGTGGCGCTGGCGTCGAGTGCCTTCTGGAACAACGGCCCCGCGAAAACCGCTTGGGCGGAACGGCGGTCAATCACTCCGCGCACCGCCGACTCGCTTCCGATGGCGATCGTCGAGGCATCCAGGAATGCGAAGACCCGAGCATCATGCTGCTGCGGCGGCGTAATCATCGAGACGCCCTGGTAGTCGGAAACCTTGGCGCCAATGACGCCGGCCAGCGCCAGGACTTTGTCGGGCGCGAACGCTCCGCTAGCCAGTACCAAGACATCCGAGCCGTCACTGAGGTTGCCGGTACTGGAGCTTGCCACCAGGATCTCGCGCAGATCGCGTTGCAGGTCGAATCCGGTAGCCGCCTCAAAGCGTGTCATCGCGGCGTTCTGCGGCAAATGCGAGATCGCAAATTGCCCAAACGGCGACGCCAGCGTCTGCTGAACCTGGACGCCGTAAAGCACCTTGGCCTCGGGCATCACCAGACCCAGCAGGTTGGGATCGACAGCAGCGCCGGCCGTGGCCGAGACCAGAAGCGCTAGCGCCGGAACGATTGCATAACGATTCATTCGGGCCTCCTGTACCATTCTACGGGGCTCGAGGCCCCGGAGTTCCCAGAAAACGGAGTTCCAGAAAACGGAGTTTCAGAAACTCGCAGCGTTCCGTCGGGTACCTGCGTTGCCGGTCGCCGCGCATAACCGCTAATCGCCATCCGGGGAAGTGCCGATCAGGCGGTCATGTACCGCCGGCATCACGCGCCGGAAATCTGTAAACTATAGTTAACTGTCTTGCTGAAAGCGGAGCTATCATCGAGCGCCTCCCTCCCGGAAGTTCACGGGAGCGTCTTGACCACGCACGCCACCCTTTTTCGCCGGATGCTGGCGTTCGCCGGCCCCGCCTACCTGGTAAGCGTCGGCTACATGGACCCCGGTAACTGGGCCACCGACCTTGAAGGCGGCGCGCGCTTCGGCTACCAGCTTCTATGGGTGCTGATGGTGTCGAACTTCATGGCGATTCTGCTGCAAACTTTAGCGGCTCGCCTCGGGATCGTCGCCGGACGCGATCTGGCGCAGGCCTGCAAGGAATCGTATTCGCGCCGCGTGTGCAATGCGCTGTGGGTGCTGTGCGAGATTGCCATTGCGGCTTGCGATCTGGCCGAAGTTCTGGGCGCTGCAATCGCGCTGCGGATCCTGTTCGGATTGCCTCTCATTGCCGGCGTTCTGGTGACGGCGCTCGATACCCTGCTGGTGCTGTGGCTCTCGCGCTATGGCATCCGTCTGATCGAAGCTGTAATCCTGAGCCTGATCGCCATCGTGACCGGCTGCTTTCTGGTGGAACTGGCGTGGGCCAAGCCTGCCTGGCACGAAATGGCGGCTGGTCTGCTGCCGCGCCTGAATAACAGCAGCCTCTACGTCGCCATCGGAATCCTGGGTGCCACCGTGATGCCGCACAATTTGTATCTTCATTCGGCGCTGGTGCAGACCCGCCGGCTGGGCCGTTCCGTATCCGAACGCCGCGAAGCTTGCCGCTTTAATCTGTTCGATTCTGTGCTGGCATTGAACGGCGCGCTGATCGTCAACGCGGCCATCTTGGTGTTAGCGGCGGCGGTATTCTTCAAACACGGCATCCTGGTAACTCAGATCGAGCAGGCGCAGCTGCTGCTGACACCGCTGCTGGGCACGGCATTTGCCGGCAGCCTGTTTGCCGTGGCGCTCTTGGCGAGCGGCCAGTCGTCTACTCTTACAGGAACCTTCGCGGGACAGATCGTGATGGAAGGTTTCCTCAACCTGCGACTGCGCCCCTGGCTGCGCCGCCTGGTGACGCGAGCGCTCGCCATCGTCCCGGCGGTGCTGACGATTTATTATTTCGGCGACGGCGGCACTTTCAAACTCCTGATCCTGAGCCAGGTGATCCTCAGCATGCAGCTTCCGTTCGCCGTCATCCCTCTCATCCGCTTCACTAACGACTCCCACCGGATGGGCGAGTTCGCCAATCGCGCTTGGGTGCGAATACTCGCCTGGAGCACGGCTGCGATCATTGTCGGCCTCAACTTATGGCTGGTCGCAACCACCGTCGGACCATGGATGACGGAAACCGCCTGGCACGCCTGGCTGGTGGGACCGCCGATGCTGGCAACCCTCGCTCTGCTGGCGTTCGTTTCTTTCGGCGGAACATCGGCGCCCGTTCCCCGCGTCGAAACCGCCGGAGCCCAGAATAGTGGACTGGCAGTGGCCGCCGATCTCCCGGTGCCGCATTATCGCAGTATCCTGGTGCCGCTCGATCACTCCGCTCGCGACCGCACGGCGCTGGCTCACGCCGTAGCCATGGCGCGCTTCCACGGCGCCGCACTCCACTTGCTGCATGTGGAAGAAGGGGTCACCAGCCAGTTGTTCGGTGCGCTCTCTTCCACCGAAGAGATTCTTTCCGGCGAGCAATACTTCGGCGCCATCGTGCAGTCGCTCGCCGCCGCGGGAATCTCCGCCGAACTGACGATTCAGCACGGACTCACTCCCACTGACGCAATCGTCCGCAAGGCCCGCGAAATTCAGCCCGACCTCATCGTCATGGGAGCGCACGGCCACCGCGGATTCAAGGATCTGGTTTTCGGAAACACGATCAATGCGGTTCGTCACCACGTCTCGGCGCCGGTGTTAGTAGTGGGCGCCGAGCCGGTCCAAAGCTAGAACGCTTCCAACTCGATCGTACCCTCGGAAAACTTCACGGCGCGGCCCGCGATGGATACGCGGTCTCCGCGCTGCTCACACCACAGTTCTCCGCCGCGCTGCGAGCGCTGACGCGCGAACAGCCTGGTTTTTCCGAGCCGCTCGGCCCAGTAAGGAATGAGTGTGCAGTGGGCCGAGCCGGTTACCGGATCCTCGTCCACTCCCTTCGCGGGTGCAAAAAACCGTGACACGAAATCGCAATCCTTACCGGGAGCCGTCACAATCACGGCAAAGCAATCGAGCGCCGCGACCTTTGCCATGTCTGGTTTCAGCGCGAGCACCTCGTCTTCACTCCCGAAGACGCACAAGTAATCGCGCGCTTTCAGTAACTGCTGCGGCGCCGCCCCAAGTGCCTGCTCCAAAGCGGGAGAGGCCGCCTGCGGCTGCGGAGGCCGCGAAGGGAAATCCAGCGCATAAAGAATGGTTCCGTTCTCCGAGACCCTGTCCACACCGAGTTCGCCGCTCTTTGACCTGAAGGTCACCCGATTTCCCGCCACTTCGCGGCGCAGGTCTAGGATCACGTGCGCGGAAGCCACCGTCGCGTGCCCGCACAGATCCACTTCTACTTCGGGCGTAAACCAGCGCAGTTCGTAGTGGCCCCCGTGTGGAACATAGTATGCGGTTTCGGAGAGATTATG
>DASZMZ010000341.1:0-5776 GCA_035551455.1 Candidatus Sulfopaludibacter sp. | reverse complement strand
CGCCGCATCACCGTAGAAGTCGACAGCAATCGAGCGAAGCTCTACGGCACTGTTCGCTCGTTTGCGGAGAAGCAGGAAGCCGAGCGGGCGGCCTGGTCGGCGCCCGGCATCACATACGTGGACAACCACATCACGATCGCTCCGTAGTGGGTCTGCGCAAACGGCCCGGCTGGTTTCCGACGCCTCCACCGGCCGGGCCGCTATCCTTTCAATCGGGGAGGAAGATCACGCCACAGAGAAAATCGCACCTGTCGCCGCTCGAGGTTAGGGTGAAGTTGGAGGTGATAAACCCGTGTGCGCCGGCGAACTGCCCAGTCCCGCTCTCCACTCGCCAACTCGCCGTTCCGGCAATCGTGTGTGGTTCGAAACCATCTGCGAGATGGCCCGGGCTGGCCGTTGAGAAACGCAAGGAGTGGCCCGCTGGCTCCCCAAACATGAGTTCGCCGGATTCCTGATATTGAGTGGCTGCAGTGCGTTGCAACTTCGATTCGAAGAAGGCAAACCCGCCGGCTGAGAGCTTAAGCTCGCTTTCTACGCCAGACGGTGAGATGGCCGTCGTCAGCGCGCAACTCGCAGCGCTGCCGGTAGTGCGCATGGACTGCGGCGTGCCCGAGGTCCGCCCCCGCATCTGCACCGTGTAGATCAAGCGCCGCATTTCATTTCTGCCTCGCGAGAGCATCGTGCGATGAAATCCGCGTTGCGAACGGCCAGGCCAGGGGCATGGGTCGATACTGTACCGGCAGCATGCTCCGCACCTTTGCTAATAACTCGTCGGGGCGGAACGGCTTCCCCAAAAACTGCCATGAGCCGCCACGCATGAAATCCAATGACACCAGACCGGACATCAGCAGCACCTTCATCTCCGGGCGGCCCGGCCCGAGTTGGCTCGCCAATTCAATCCCGGTGATCCCACCGGGCATTGAGATGTCCGAAATCAGCAGCTCAATGGCGCCCGAGTAATCGGACGCAATATCGATGGCTCGACGGCCCCTATCGGCTGGAAGAACGTGAAATCCGCCAGCATCGGATAGAACCCTGAGGCAGTACGTCAAGATCATTGGTTCATCGTCAACTAAAAGAATGGTTTGCATGGTTTCCCCTAACTGAACCCGCGATTCAGTGCGCATTTCCGTCGCCATACTCATTGGGAATTCGCGGGCGGCAGAGCGGTCTTCTCAGGTAAGGTCAGCTCTAGTATGGTCTTCGTGCCGTCGGCCGCCTCGACTTCGAGAACGGCTCCCCGAGCTTTGGACGCAGGCAACACGCGCACTGCGGCAGCTTCATGAATGCCATGAGCGATGTGATCGGCCGTCCCGGAATCAAGGTAGATCCAGACTACCCGTTCGCCATCTTTGATGTCTGCGGCAATTCCGTCGAAAGGCCGGTTTTCCGTCTCTACTCGATAGCCGGTCTCACGATCGGCGCCAACGACTTCCAGCCGGGCATGGGCGCCCCGGTTCTCGCGCGTGAACTCGGCCATAAATGGTATCCACCCATCCCGAGCGATCTCCATCGTGCCGGACTCGCTACTTACACTGGTTCTTTTCATGTCCTAAAGTGGTGCAGTTCGCGTTCCAGGGAGGGGACTCCCGCGTGGTGAGTGGCGTGCACGGATACTTACTATGTCACGGAACTTTGCATTCAACTGGTGGGCGCTCCTCCTCCGCAGCCTCGCCGCAATCTCACTCGGCGTTCTCGCGGTCGTATGGCGAGGTCTTCCGCTTAGTCGAATAGAACTCATATTCTTCGGCTATGCCATGATCGATGGACTGCTGAATCTGGCGGGTGCGATCAGTTCCGCTCAGCTTCGCCAGAAGTGGGGGCTTCTTGCTCTTGAGGGCCTCATCGGAATTGCGGCGGCGGTAGCTGGTGTGGCGGTTCCCGGTGTGACCGCCGTCGGGCTGATCGACATCATCGGTGCCTGGGGACTGGCCACCGGGGCTGTTGAGATCGCAGCCGCGCTGAGAACACCCAAGCGATCCCGTGGAAGGTCGCTGCTGACGCTCGCCGGTATCGCCTCTCTGGTGCTCGGAGCCTTCATGGTCGCTCTCTCGTTGAGCGGGAGGAACGACTTCGCACTCTGGCTGGCCGCCTACGCCCTTCTTTTTGGGGCGCTACTGGCCGGCTTGGCTTTCCTCTTGCGGCCCCAGGCCAGCAGAGCGGAAAGCCATCGGACCGTCACCGGCGAGATACACCCAGTTTAAGATTCCACTTGCAGGTCGTTAGTCACCGAAAATACGCCCGGCACGCTGTTCGCTCGGAGATTCACCAGATTCTTGTCAGCCTCGCTCGCCACGACCCCTTCCAGAGTGACGTGTCCGTTCTTGACGATGATGTGGATCGGCGGCAGCGCGCGGTAGCCGTATCGGGTGCTCAGTGCCGGGTCCCCGTAGATGGCGCGATACTCGGCCATACGGATGCGGTCATCTTCCGGAGACGGAGGCAACACCTCGATATTGTTCACCACTCTCGTGACCCCTTCGACCCGTTTGACCGCGGCTTCGGCATCGCTTCTCAGCGTGGGCCGGACCACCGCCCCCATCAGCGTCACACTCCCATCGGGATTCGCCCGGAATGCGATGTCGTCGAAAACTCCGTAATACGGCAGCATCAGCAACTCGTGACGAACAGCGCTGATGAGGCGGCTTTCGCCAGTTTCGCCCCGCAGGAATGCCTGCTGGCGATTCTTGTCGTTCTTAGCGGCTGACCCCTTCCTGCAAAGAGTGGCTCCCGCAAACAGAAGCGCCACTCCAAGCCCTCGGCGAGACATTTGATCTGGCATGCTGTTTCCTCCCAGCGGCTTGACAGCATTTCCTGTGCCGTCGAAACGATAATGTCACCGCAGGACGTTAGAGCTCACATCGAGCCGGCTTGTCTGAGCATAGATGGTGTTCCGTCTATCGGTAGACGAGCTTCCGGCCTCGGCCTATGAGCAACCATCAGTTGGCTATTCCGACCAAAAAAGAGAAGAGCTCGTTACTAGCTTTGACGGCAAAGCACCAGATCCGGTCGTGTCGTGATATATTTCAGTTCCTGCGGAAGGAGTTCCTATGCGACGAATAGTGCTTTGCACGGCCCTGGCGTTTGCGGTGCTGCCCATGAACGGACCGGCTCAAGAAAACGGCCCATACAAAGTGCTGAAACGAGCGCGAGTCGGCGGGGAAGGCGGCTGGGATTATATCTATGCCGACTCGGCAGGCAGACGGCTTTACATCCCGCGCCGCGGGTCGCCGGCAGCAGCGGCCAGCGACACGCGTCCTGCAGCGGACGCAATTCCAACGCGCCTGTCGATTTACAACGTGGAAACCCTGGAACTGATCGGCGAGATCGCTGGCGTGGGCGGAAACGGGGCCGCAGTCGATCCGAAATCCGGACACGGTTTCACGAGCAGCCGACCCGTGTCGATGTTCGACACGAAATCCATGACGATGATCAAGACCATTGACGTAGGAAAGGCCGCGCCGGACGGGATCTATTTCGACCCATTCAACAGCCGTGTCTACGTGTTCAGCCATCCGACGAAAGATGCAACGGTCATCGACGCGAAGGACGGTGCAGTGCTCGGCACGGTGGATCTGGGCGGCGTGCCCGAGCAGGCCGTGGGCGACGGCAAGGGCATGCTCTACGTGGTGATGCAGGACGCCGAGGGCAGCGTGACCGCAGTGGACGCGAAGACCATGAAGGCGGTCGCGCACTATCCGCTCGGCGATAAGGGACGGTGTAACGGGTTGGCGCTGGACGTGAAAAACGACGTCCTGTTCGCAGCCTGCGCCAATTCGGGAAATCCCGCCTCGCAGCCCGCGCAGCCGATGATGGTAGTGCTGAACGCAAAGGACGGGAAGGTTCTCGCGAACTTGCCGCTGGCCGGCGGCTCCGACGGCGCAGTGTTCAATCCTGCAACGATGGAAGCGTTCAGTACACATGGAAACGGCACGCTGACCGTGGTCAAGGAGAAGAGCCCGAAAGAGTTCGAAGTCGAGCAGAATCTCCAGACGATGGACGGTGCGCGCACGATAACCCTGGACACGAAGACAAACCACATCCTGACCATGAGCCAGGAGCGCGGGCCGGCGCCGACCAGCCCGCAACCGGGCGGACGAGGCGGACGTGCGCCGGCGATTCCCGGTTCGTTTACGATCGTGATGGTCGGGAAGTAAGGCTTTCAGGCGCGGTTGATCCGGCGGCGGGTGCGTCAGCTATATAACGGGGCCGCAACTGTGCGACCGTTCGTAATCAGCTGACTCTGTTCAGCCGAGCAGCGCCGGCAAACGCCCCATCGCCAAAACCTCGCCGTGAAAAAGAGCAGGCGCTACCGGCTGGGTGCGAGTGTGACATCCCTGGCGAGATATAGGACGAGCGAGATGCGCCCGGTATCTTCCAGCCAGTGATATTCCACGCCACCGGCTCCTGCTTTTTGCGCCGTGCTTCGGAGCGGAACGTCCGTGTCGCCGATTTTGAGGTGTACGTTGTCCAAAGAAAGGTGCATGGAATCAACGCTGCCTGAGGCGGACGGTGAGGCCGTGGAAGTCACCTGTCCCATGACCTTGGTTCCGGCTTTAGCGGCGATAATGCCGTCTGCCTCCACGTCTTTGGAGAGCACGAAGGTAACCGGCCTCGCGGTTCCTGACGTGGCGGAACGCAGGTCTTCCACGGAAAACAGCGGCACCGGCGTGCCGTCGCGCAGAACGGGCTGTCGCCGTCCCACCGTTTTCGGGACATGGGTCGTCACCCAGCGGTAGACGAATTCCTGTATGAGATGATCGGATGCCCTGCCGCTGAAACCCAGCAGAAAACCATGGAAAGCACGCAGTCCCGGGCGAGACGTGTAGGAGTGGAGAGGAGATAAGATCTCCCGCGTGGCAAGGCCTCCGATTATATCCGAGTAGTCGGGCTGCCAATGGCCGTTATCGCCCTTGGCAACGAACGCGGTCCCGACGGCGTAAAGAAATCGCGCGCGGAAACTGCCCGTTCCTTTATAGAAATAACGCGGATCCTGGTGAAACACGGCTTGGGTGAGAGTGTGACCGATCAAGACGTGGGTCACGCTGGCGGCGTAGTCCACGCCAAAGCGCTTCCCGTACCCTTCCATTCCCTGGCCGTATTGCCGGTCGGTGGTGTTGCGCCATTGTTCGATTCCGGCGCCGGCTGCATTGCCCAGGATGGTCTCCGGATCGATCAGGGTTCGCAACCCAAGGTGAAACTTCTGGGCGGCGGTCAGAGGCACGGCATTGGGATCGTAGGTGACGTAGAAATTCGGAATAATCCCGAGCAAACGCTGTTTCTCCTCGGCGTGCACCTGCTGGAGGGCAAGTTCGTGCGGTGGCAGAGTCACATCCACTTGGCTGACGGCGGGTGCGATTTGCAGGACGAGTAGAGGGAGCGGTGGATTCTCCCCGGAAACCACGGAAACATCGGTCTTCTGGTCCGTGAAACCACCGGCGGTGACGTTGAGGGTGTAGGCCCCGGGCTCGACCGCGGAAAAGTGGAACGAGCCCGTCTCGTCGGTAAGAGTAGTGCGCGGGGCGGTGGACCCGGGCGCCTGTAATCTGACGATGGCGGCCTCCACCATCGATCCAGAGGAGTCCGCGACGGTGCCGCGGATTGTGCCGGGCGTAGAGCTAGTTTGTGCCGCGCACGACTGCGCAACAAGTAGGATGCAGATCGATGAGGTAACACCCACCCCCCACAGGCCACGTGATCGGCCGAGTTGCAGCTGCACTCGCATGAACTGATTCTCGCACCGCCAGGTCGGCAGGGGAAATCGGCCGCCCAGGCA
>DASZMZ010000340.1:0-7419 GCA_035551455.1 Candidatus Sulfopaludibacter sp. | reverse complement strand
CGGCCGCTAGCGGATCGCAGTAGTTCGGCTGCTGACCGGCGCCCACCGCGGGCAGGCCGCAATCCACGCCTTGATTGAGCGCGCCCGTGAAGGCCGGGCCGCCATCCGACAGATTGATGACGTCCATGCCATCGCTGACGGCATCGTTCAGCGCCTGAATCCAGACATCGGTAGAGGGGTAATCGTTCACGCCTTCGGTACCCCAGATCTTGTAATTGCCCAGGTAAGCTTTCGGCGCCATGCCGCTGATACCCACCGCCGGGGCGCTGGTGATGTTGCCCGCGGCGGCCGATGCCAGCGCGGTGCCGTGGCCCGTACGGTCGCGCGGAGAATAATCGTCCGGCATGGAATCGGCTGCGGGATTCTTCGGGTCGGCTTCGTTGGCCGCGACAATCTGGCGAACGTAGCTGCGCGCCACAATGACCTTGCTATTGGTGAAGGCACAGTCTTCCGGATGGCCGGTGGTGCACTTGGGGAAGCCCGCGGGCATGGTGAGGGAGGAATCCTGAAATGCCGGGTGTGTCTGATCGATGCCCGTATCCAGCACGCCGATCTTGATACCGGCGCCGGCTTTGGACTGGCCGCCCAGCGCCGTCCATGCGGCAGCAGCACCGCCGGCCGCAGTGGCCTTATTCAGGAAGCGCTTCAGCGCCGGGGGCAAACGGCGCACACCGGAAACGCCCGGAATGCTCTCGACTTCCGCGATGCGATCTTCGGTAGTGGCGATAAAGACGGCATTGAGCAGCGTAGTGACCGCGCCCGTCACTGGAATGCGGCGCGACTGGAGTTCGCGCGTGACTGCCGACTGACGGGCTTCAATCTGCTGCCGGTAGGAAACTGCACCCAGCGTGCCGAGGGCTTCGCGGGAGTAGCGCGCCGTAACCGGAGCGTCGCTCAGATACACCGCGTAGTGATTCAGTCTGCCTTGGGAGAAACCCGGGATCGAAAGTAGAGTAAGAGCGAAGAGGGCGGAAAGGAGCGCTGCCAGGCCACGAAAAGACATGCACAACTGACGGCGATCAGACACTTCCGGTTTCTGATATTTAGCGAACATGCACTATATGTTGTCACGACGGCGAGAGTTACGCCACCGTCATTTCGCTTCGCAGTCCACGTCAGCCGGCCACTGGAATTTCCAACTCGACTTCCAGGCCGGGATGGGCATTGCGGGCGCGTATGGCGCCTTTGTGCAGTTCCAGGGCGCGGCGGGCGATGGAAAGACCCAGGCCGATGCCGCCGCTGGCGCGATTGCGATCCCCATCCACGCGATAGAATGCGTCGAACAGGCGGGGCAGCGCCTCTTCGGGCACGCCGGGGCCTTCATCGCGCACATCCACGATCGCCGAACCATTGCGCCGGGCCAGCGAAACCTCCACGGTGGACTGCGGGGGTGAGTAGCGGATGGCGTTGCGGATGACGTTCTCAATCGCGCGGCGCAGAAGTTCGGGATCGCCCTGCACCAGGGCTGGCGCGCGCTTTTCATATTTCAGATGACAGCCGTGAGCGGCGGCTTCGATGCCGGATTCGTCCACCAGTTCCTGGACCAACTCGTC
Organism: Candidatus Sulfopaludibacter sp.; assembly: GCA_035551455.1. GTDB lineage: Bacteria > Acidobacteriota > Terriglobia > Bryobacterales > Bryobacteraceae > Sulfopaludibacter. Next base: position 5,866 of record DASZMZ010000340.1, on the reverse strand, counting down.
GAGGGGCAGGGGATCGCGGCGCAGCAGGCTCGGATCGCCTTCAGCCCGCGTCACCTGAAGAAGCTGGCCCACCAGTGTGTTCAGCCGGTCGGACTCTTTTTGAATGCGATTGAGCGCCGAATCGAGATTCTCGCCCGAACGGGCCAACTCGATGGCCACGCCCAGGCGCGCCAGAGGCGAACGCAGCTCGTGGGAGATATCCAGCAAGAGGCGGCGCTCGGCCGCGAGCAGGGTTTCGATGCGTCCGGCCATGCGGTCGAAGGTGCGGGCAAGCTGGCCCAATTCGTCGCGGCGGGTCGAGCCTACGCGCGCCGAAAGATCGCCGCGGCCAAAGCGTTCCACCGCCTTTTGCAGGGAGCGGACCGGGTCGGTCAAGTGGAATGCCAGCCAGTAACAGAGCAGGATGGCGGCGCCCATTACGAAGAGATGGTCGGGCGTGAGAAACCAGGGGCCCACGTTCGGCCGCGGAGTAATGAAGAAGAACCAGTAGCGGCCGTCATCGGCATGCCGGGCCACGGTGGCTTCGCCCACCCGGATAAACGGCATGGCAGGGGCGCGGGTGGCGCGCCGGACCAGGTCGGACCGGTCCTGACCGGTGAGCACGTCGCGCCCATGCTCGTCGGTGAGCACGCCCTGGGCTTTGTACACCTGATGCAGCGTGTCGAGAAACGTCTGGAGAGCCGGCCTGCCGCCGGTCTCGTAGGCGGAGCGCGCCTCTTCCAGTTGAAAGGCCACTAAGCGGGAGGCGGGGGCCTCGGTATCGGAATCGTTGCGATTCACGCCCAGCGCGGAGATGAAAGCCGACCCGACCACGGTGATGGCGAGCGTGCACCAGAACCAGAGGAGAATTTTGGCGAAGAGGGTTCTCATTCGACCGCGGCGTCCTCCGGCGTGCGGCTGAACTGATAGCCGATTCCGCGGATGGTTTTAATCAGCGAATCGCCCCCGTCGAGTTTCTTGCGCAAGTGGCTGATGTGCATATCGATGGAGCGATCGTAAGGGGTGGCCTTGCGATTGAAGAATTTCTCCATCAAGGCGTCGCGAGAGAGGACGCGGCCGGCGGAACGCATCAGCATTTCCAGAATGTCGAACTCGAAGGTAGTCAGTTCGACGTGGCGGCCGGCAGCCATGACTTCGCGGGAGCCGGGATCGAGCAGGATGCCGTTGACTTCCAGGCGCGCGGACACGGCCTCAGTCCGCGGTTCGTAGCGGCGGAGAATGGCGCGAATGCGGGCGGTGAGTTCGCGCGGGTTGAAGGGCTTGGGCAGATAATCGTCTGCGCCAAGTTCCAGGCCGACAATGCGGTCCACATCTTCGCCTCGGGCGGTGAGCATGATGACGGGAACTTTGCTCTGCGTGCGCAGGCGGCGGAGGATTTCGAAGCCGTCGAGTCCGGGCAGCATGACGTCGAGAACCACCAGGTCCACGTCCGGTTCCAGAGCTTTGGCAAGTCCGCGATTGCCTTCGTGTTCGGAGGCTACAGTGAAGCCTTCGCGCTGCAGAAATTCGCGGAGGAGGCCGCAGAGTTCGGCGTCGTCATCCACCAATAAGATGTTCACGGCTAAAACTTATCACAACTGATATGGGGTGGGCGTAAGAGATTGTAATCTGTCGTTTTACATGCATTTACCGGGAAGACAAACGGGATTTACAGTAGCCCCGTACATTCGGAAGTGGAGAAGAGGTACTCCACATTATGAAACGAAATTGGATGAAATTCGTAGCAGTCGGGGCGCTCGCCGCCGGCTTGGTATTTGGTCAGGTGAATCATCGCCACCACAAGATGATGCAGTCGCTCAATCTGACTGACGTTCAAAAACAACAGGCCAAGACGATCTTCCAGCAGTCTCGTCAATCGGTCCAGCCGGTAGCGCAGGAACTCAAGCAGAACCGGGAAGCTCTGGCCTCCGCGGTGAAGGCTAACGATACAGCGGCAATCGAGAAACTGTCGGCTACCCAGGGTCAGTTGCGGGGTCGCATGATGGCCGCGCGGGCCGAAGCCATGGCCAAGGTCTACCAGATTCTGACCCCTGAGCAGCGCGCCAAGGCCGAACAAATGCGGCAGACCGTGAAGAGCCGCATGGCCCAGAGACACAACGGTGTTGGTTAGACCTTCCAAGTAGGACAGACGATCGCCTTTGGTCGTCTGTCCTCCGCGTCTTCCTCGGCGGTGAAAAGAATTTCCTCCACGCGTCCCAAGTGTAGACCGCTAGTTGGAGCCGATCAGAAAGGGGGCACTGGCGCCGGTGCCGCGGAGTGTGCCCGCCGGATCGGTGGTGAAGACGTAAGTTCCGCCGGCAAAGATAGCGTCCTTCACGACCAGCGAGGTGCGATTGCTGGTGGTGGTGCCGTTGGCGAAGTTGGCGGTGGTCTGAGGCAGGTAGATGATACCGTCGAGAGTGGAATTCGCGCCGCCTTGAAATGTGGATGTGGCGCTGGACCCGGTGGGTCCGGTGAGAGTACGGTCCTCGTAGATCAGGATGTCGGCCAGATCGCCGGTGGAGGGGGCAGTGAAATTCACCTGGGTGCCGTTGGCGAAGTTGACTCCGCCGTAAGTGCTGTTGGTTCCGGTGAGATAGAAGATCACGTTGGAACCGCTGTTCCCGGTTCCGCTCTGGATGCTCAGCCCGCCGCCATTGAGTACGAACATTCCGGCATCGAAGATCGCGCTGTTGCCGTTATTGATGAGAATGGCCGGGTTGCCTCCGGTTCCGCAGTAAGTGCCGGGAGTCAGGTGGACATACGGAGCGCTCCAGGAGTTGGCACTCACCGTGAAGTTGGTGTGGTCGCAATGGTTGGCGGCGCCGGCACAGCCTGTGTACTGGCAGGTGACCGTGGGACAGGTTCCGGTGGTGCACGGAGTCCACGGCACATCCAAGCCGGATAAAGGATCCGCGACGCCGGTGGTCGTCTTGGTGACAGTCGGGCTCAGGGAACCGCCGTTATTAGTGTTCACGCCGCCCACGACTTTGATGGGTGGCTGGGGAGTCCCGCTAGTGATGACGCTGGCGCTTCCGGTGGCGACCACGGCCTCGCTGTTCGTCGAGTTCACATACACCCCGCAGGACGGCCGGATGTGGGCGTTGTTGCTGGCATTGAGGGAATCCTTGCCGCTCGGATCCAGAATATAGAGACAAGCTCCATCGGCCGAGCCCATGATGCCGGCTGTGGCGTTTGCCGTCGCCCATCCGAAAGTGCCGTGGCCGAGCGCGGCCAAAAAGGTAATTGGAATTTTTTCGGCCACGGATACGGTGATGTAGTACGACGGCGAGACATTCGGCACCAGGGTGGTTGAGCCGTTATTGGCCTTCACGGTGACGTTCTGTTTGCCCCCGGCCACAAAGCCGTTGGCTTTGGCGTACAGACAGGCGGTCTGGTAGTTATTCGTGGGCGGCGCGGTGATGGTGGAGGAGCAGGCGGTGGCCGTGGCGCTGCACCAGACCGTGGTCGTCTTGCTGCAGGAACTCACGGGGAAGGAACTGGCGGCCTTGGACGCTGCCACTGCCGCGGCCATCGCGGCGCTCTGCGCGGCGGTGACGCAGGCTTCCCTTCGCCAGTACATCCAGCCAAGGTCCACCACCAGACCTAAGAGTCCAAAAACTACCGGGATCGAAAGGGTGACAAAAACCAGAGTTTGTCCACGAGAAGAGCGGCGGCGCATAAGAATTTTCCTTGCCTGAGGAACGATTGGGAGGCGCCCTTTCTTTACAGAACACGGCGTAACCAAAGATAGCGTTGGCTTAAAAACCATCGGCAGTCTTGGCTGCGGAGTCGGCCCGATTCTATCCTCAGAAGGGAGTTAGCGTACTATACCTGACAACTTCCAAATCGAGCCCGCCACGGCGCAAAAAGAAACTTTGCTGGCGTATCACGACCACGCGGCTGCCTTGCTGCGCTTCGGGACCCAGCTCACGGGTTGTCCCGATCTGGCTCGAGACGCTGTACAGGAAGCTTTCCTGCGTTACTTTACGGAACTGCGTTTCGGCAGAAAAATCGAAAATCCTGGCGCCTGGTTATATCAGGTCTTACGGAATTATGTGCTGGACCGGGCCAAGGCGGCCCCCAATCAAAGGGAAGTGGCCGCGGATCTGGATGCGCTGACCGATCTGAATCGGGAAGATCCGGAAGAAATGGTGCAGCGATCGCAGGCGGCGCGACAGGTCAAGGAACATCTTTCTCCGCGAGAATTCACCTGTTTTAGCCTGCGAAAAGAAGGTCTGAGCTATATCGAGATCGCCGACGCGATGAGCATCCGGATCGGCACGGTTGGAGCACTCATGACGCGGGTGCAGCAGAAGCTGAGGCGCGCCAGCACGGAGGAAGAGTCGACCGGTCTTCGCAGTTCTTTGCATTTACTCTTCCGGCCGATACGCGGCCAACTGGCGGTGCTTCCCACGTAGCTGGTCACCGCAAGCGCGCTCGCAAAGAAGGCATCGGACCGCGGGTGGCGCGGGCTCGATAGCTGGCATCCAGTTGAAAAATGGGAGCTACCGCGAATGCCGCGGCGGCAGGCAGCCAGACAAACCACTGCACCGCGCTCCAGGGCCAGGGCAGATAGCCATAGGCGGCGGCCCAGATCGAGACATCACCCATACAAATGAGGAATATGCCGGCGCTGATGGCCATCCAGCAGCGGCCGATATAACCATCGCCCATCTGGCGATTGGAACGGTATAGCAATAGAGCCTGCGCCAAGAGGAGACACAATAGAGGATCCACCGGCCAGTTGAGAATCTGCGAGAGCGGAAGGTGCTTGCCGCGGTGAATCGCCGCGACCACGCCCTGCAGCTCCCAGGCGATATAGACTGCCAGCAGGCCGAGCAACAAGCGGTTCGCGAGAGTCAGGCGTGCCAGCAGTCCGGATTGTTGGTAGGCGCGCACTGCCCACCACAGTCCCGCCGCCAGCAACGAATAGCGGCAGGTGCCATCTAACAGGTGGCCGATGTCCCGGATCTTCGAGTCACCGACAGACAATATCTGGATACAGACCGTGCCGGCCACATTGAAGGCTGCCGACCAACTGATTAAAATCCAGGCCCGGCGAATCGGCTGCCCGGCGGAAAACTGGCCGATGCAACCCCAGCTATACCAAAGCTGAATGGCGGCGAAGCCTACCAGCAGAAAAGCGCCTGGAAACCGGAACAAATATACCACCCAGCGGTCGTCGCCTGTCACTCGCCATACGAGCAGGGAGAGAAGGCTGGCCAGCAGGGCGGCCGCGCCAGCCGCCAGAATCACCGTGGAAGCGGCGATCTGATCGTGTAAGTCCTTGGAGCTACTGGGCCAAGATACCCTTACAGGGTGCAACTGCACCCACCTAGGGTCTCACAATTGCATGGTCCACGACATGGGTCACCAAGTCCGCTGCGGCTTGCGCTCCGAGGAACTGCGCCAGAGCCGATTCGATTGACGAAAGCAGGTGCGGTGAGTCCTCCGACACGGGCTTCAAAACCATGCGCACTCCTGAAGCTCCGAAGAACGGCCCGAGTTCAGAAGCCACCCGGGTGATCAACGCCTCCGGTTCCGGGGAGGCGTATTGCTGCTGGAGTTGCTCGATTCCCGCCAGCAGGCTGGAAAGCATTGGGTCATCCGGCATAAGCAGATCAGGCACAGTCCCTATGTTTGGGTCGGTGATGACCTCCCGTCAAGGCTAGCTTTGGTTATCCCAGGAACTTCGTAGCGGCCGTAAGCAAAACAAACGCGCCAATCGTCAATCGGGCGTGCAGAAATCCAGACGAGTGCGAACGCGTGGGGGCAGTGTCCTGGAAACAGCGCTCATGCTGCCCTGGCTCATCTTCCTTTTTATCGGAGGATTCGATTGGGGCTACTACGCGCATGCCCTGATCTCCACCGAGAGCGCCGCCCG
>DASZMZ010000339.1:0-7952 GCA_035551455.1 Candidatus Sulfopaludibacter sp. | reverse complement strand
GTTCCTCGAAGGCGTCTTGACGCCGCGTTTCCTGAGCAATAACTTCCGCCCCGTGGGCCACTTCTTTTTCTTCGCTGCCGGCCGGCTCTTCGGCTTGAGTTTTCCCAAGTACGTGGCAGCCCTGCAGCTCTTGCATCTGGTCAACGTCTGGCTGTTATGGATGCTGGCCCGCCGCATGGGCGCCCCGCCGTTCGCCGCCTTAGCCGCCTGCATCTTCTTCGGACTCCACATGGCGTTGTTCGACGCCTTCTGGAAACCGATGTATGTTTTCGACGTCCTGTGCGGAACCTTCAGCCTGCTGGCGCTGCTTTTTTGGGCGCAGCGCCGCTGGCTGCTCAGCTTCGCCGCCTTCTGGCTGGCTTATAAGTCGAAGGAAGTGGCTGTGATGCTTCCCGCGGTCCTGTTCTGTTACGAATACTGGCTGGGTAAGCGCCAGTGGAAGCCGCTCATCCCGTTTTTCGCCGCATCGTTCTCCTTCGGACTGCAGGGGTTGCTGCTCAATCCCAATCGGGACAACAATTACACGTTCCGCTTCACCTTCGCCGCGCTCCGTCAGACCAGCGTCTATTATGCGGGCCGCGTCTTCCTCTTGCCCTACCTGGGTTTTCTGGCGCCCGTCGCGGCCTTCACCACGAAAAACCGTCGCACCTGGTTCGGTCTGGCGATGGCCGCCATTTTGTTTTTTCCGATGCTGTTCCTGCCCGGCCGCCTCTTCAGTCCCTACTGCTATGCGCCGTTCACCGGACTGGCTCTGGCATTCTCCGGAGTGGCCGAAGCCGTGGGGCCCATCCCCACGTCCATCTTTCTGCTGCTCTTCATGCCGCTCAACTTCCACGAAATGCGCGTCCGCCGTAACGACACCCTGGCGCTGGCCAGCAAGGTTCGAGGCTGGGTAGCGCCGGTGAGCGAGCTGGCCCGGACATCGCCGTCGCTGGATGGCGTGGTCTACGGCGGCGAGATTCCCGGCTTCGCTCCCTGGGGGATGGAGGGCGCCATCCATCTTCTGCTCCGCCAGGACCTGAAGGTGGTTTCGGCCGACGATCCGGCCGCGCAGGCCGTCCTGCAACTCCCGCGGATCGCGTATATCGCCTGGAATCCCGGCGTCAACCGGTCCATCATCAGCCTGCACGAGCCCGGCACCCCCGACGTCGCCTGGCTGGATTTCAACCAGTCCACCCCGATCTGGCAGCTCGAGGAGGGCTGGTTCGGTCTGGAGGGCGGCTTCCGCTGGACGGCCCCCGTGGCGACAGCCCGCCTAACGCGACCCGCCGGAGTGCAGCGCTTCACACTGCGCGTGCTGGTGGGGCCGGCCCGCCTACGCGCCGCCGGTCCGGTGACCCTTCGCGTCAGTCTCAACGACCGGGTCCTCGAACCGCGCACCTTCAACAGCCCTGGCTGGCAAGACGCCACTTGGGACTTACCGCCGCAGGACGCCGGCCCGGTGCAGATGCGAATTCAGTGCGACCCGCCGTTCCGCCCGTCGGCGGAGCCTCGCACTTTGGGAATCGCCGTGGGCGCATTCGGTTTCCGGTAGTCGCTGAGGCGCGTATCCACCTCGAGTTGCACCACCTTCACAAGAGCGATGCGCGCCGCCGCCTTGTACCAGACGTGTTTCGGCGCCCACAAGCCCTCTGCCACGCGCGTCTGCTCCGCCTCGTACCTGCTGCCTTTGGCGACGCGAAACAGAATTGCCGCGAAGGAAATAGTGTCCAGCGTTTGCGCCTCCACCTTGACCCACTGGCCTTCCGCCTTATCGATCCAGAGCCGCGCTTTCACTTTCGGAAAATATTCCGCCGCGGTGGACTTGGGCTGATAGCCCTTGTGCGGCGTGGCATCGATCACGTAGACCGCTCGTCCGTCCAGAACGGCTTCACCGGCGGACTTGAAATCGAAAGCGTCCGGAAGCTCTTTCAGCGGGTCGTGCAGGCGCTGCTGTTGCCGCCGCTCCCAGTCGCCGATGCGTTTCTGGCGCTCGGCGGGAGTCTCCTTCAGGCGCTGCTGCTCATTGAAGTGGAGCTTTTCTTCTTCGTAGCGCTGCTCTTCGGCTGGAAGCGGGACGTCGTTGCGCGCGATCAGCCGGCGATACGCCGTGCCCTCCATGGGGATCACATCGAAGGTGCGGATCTCGTCGCGCCGGACCTTGCCCGAGCCGTCCAGTTCATGCAGCGCGCGCCGCTCCTGAAAGGTATAGCCGCGCCCCAGTTGCACATTCCGCGCATCCAGTTCGACCGCCCGGCGAATGATCGCACGAAGATCCTGCGCCGTCGAAATAGAAGCGAAAATCGCGAGAAGCGCTGCCAGCCGCACCCCTCCAGTGTGCCACAGGAGCGATTTGGGGCAGCGCACCCTAGCGTAGGAGTACACCAAGCGGAGCCGCGCCCGTAAACAGTCGCGGCTCCGATTGGAATTCACGCCGTTCCACTTTCGTGTCGCGCACCCTCCGGCCCGCAAGCAACCGCAAAAAAAAAGGGGACCGGTTTCCCGGCCCCCTCAGTGATACGACTTTGGATCAGGTGTACCCGATTAGAAAGTAAACCGGACCTGGAAGCGCAGCGTTCTCTTGGCCTGCCACGCCTGCGGCGAACCGTACAGAGAGTTCACCGTGAGAGCGGTCGCATTGGCCAGCGAGAGATAGTCATACCCCTTCTCCACCGAGGCATAGGCGAAACCGGCCTGCGTGTCGGTGACTCCGGAGCAGTTGGCGCCCGCCGTACCGCACTTGTACGGCGTGATGGTTCCGGTGCGGAGCATGTTCTGGTTGATGATGGTGACGTGATGCTGGTTGAGGCAATTGGTGCATTCCAGGCCCACGCGGGTAACCATCTTTTCATTGCTCTTGTTGACGTGGAAGTCTTGGAAAGCGCTGAGGTCGGTCTGTGCGAAATGCGGCGTGCGCGCCTCGCTCACCGTGCCGCCAATAAAGTTGCCGGTGGTGGCGTCGCGCGTCAGGTTGACAAATTTGCCGCGTCCTTCCACGAAGACCGGTGCGCCGGCGACGCTCATGTAGGAACTCAGAGGCGTGCCGGAGTAGACCTGCTGGAAGATACCGAGGCTGGGGTTGAACTTGCCGAGCTTCGGGGTGTAGAAGGCATTGATCTTCACCGTGTGGGGACGATCCGTGCCGAGGGGTCCGTTGATGGCGTTGCCGTGCGCATCGAACGACATGAAGGGTTCGTCGAACGCGCGATCGGTGTTGGCGCCGTTGCGGCCGATACCATCGCTGACATCGGTGGAGGTGAGACCGCTATAGTTGCCGTACAGGCGGCTATAGGTGTAGGAGAAAGAGCCGAACCAGTCCCTGGCGAAGCGCCGCGTGGCGCGGAGTTCCAGTCCGTCGTAGTTGCGGACGGCCTTGGGGTTCTTGGGGCAGCCGGAGCAGTTGGGCACGGACGTGTTCACGCCAAAGCCGGGGTTGACGATGTAGTAAATTTCGCCGTCGGATGTGATCACACCGGAATCTTCGATGGTGCGGTCGAGGCGTGAGCGGGTGTAGATGGGTTCGAACAGCCAGCTGTGACCAATCTCCCATGCGGCTCCGATGGTGGTGACGTGCTGCTTCATGGGCGAGAGGTTCGGATCGATCAGGCCGGTGGCTCCGAGAGAACCGATCTGGCTGGGAGCGTTGGCCGGTTCGCGATAGTCGACATTCTCGATAAAGCGAGCATTCGGAATCTGTCCGGTGGCGGGCGAACTTCCGCCGGTAGCCGGGCAATAGGGTGTGTGGTTGGCGCTCATATCGCGCTGCGGGATGATGTTGAAGTAGTTCGGGTCATCCAGAGCGTATACGCAATCATGCCAGTACTGGCCGCCGAAGCTTCCCTGCGGCAGGTTGTACTTCATGATGTCGAAGAAGTAGCCGAAGCTGCCGTACACTTTGACTTTGCCGTTGTGCAGCAGATCATAAGCAGCGCCCAAACGGGGGGCAACCTTCTGGCCCCAACCGAAACTGACTCCCTGGTAACCAGTCGAGGTGTCGTAGGACGGGAGGTTTTCCTTGTCCATGCGCACGCCGAGATTCAACGTCAGGAATTTGCCGACGGTCCAGGCATCCTGCACGTAGAAAGAGTGGTTCCAGCCGCCCACCTTGCCGCCGGTGGAGACGTCGCGCAGGTTCACAGTGCCCCAATTACCCTGACATGCCGTTCCATCCGCATTGCCGCCGGCTACGCCGTACAGCGAAGTGTTCTGGCCGACGATGGTCTTGCAGTTGGCTTTTCCACCCACAGTGGTGGGCACGTATTGAACGTTGTACGCCACGTAAACATCGGCCGTGTTGTAGCCGACCAGCGTATTGTCGGTGCCATGCGTGAAGCCATAGCCCACCTTGAAGTTGTGGGTTCCATGCCACGGCTTGAAGAAGCTCAGATCCTGATTGAAGTTAAACCGCTGCCAGAGATCGAACTGCGTCTGGCTGTTGCCGCCGATGTTGGTGTAACCGGCCGAGTTGACATAGGCCGCGGGCAGGACGGATCCGTTGAGGGACTTGGTGCCGGACAGCGCCGGAGCGTTGCCGGTGGCATACGGATAGTTGGTGTCGCGGTAGGTGTATTGGATGCCGCTCGGCTTGCCGCGATCTTCGTAGTTGTAAGCGAAATAGCCGAACCGCGTGGTGGCGACGATGGTGGGACTGATCGTGATATCCGCGCCGGTGTTATAGAGGAGGTTCGGCGCCACGTACCCGATGCTGCTGTTGTAGATGTCGGGGTTCTGCGTCGAAGAGGTGTTGAACTGGCCGTGTACTTCATCGGCTCCCGGCAAGGAAGTGCCGGTGCCGCGCGCATAGTTGTACTGCCACGTGCCGAACAACCGGATTTTCTGGGTTGCCAGGAAATCCAGGCGGGCTACCGAGTAGTAGGTGTTGTTGGTGTCGTGGAACGTGCGGGCTCCCACGGCGCCGGGATACGTGAAGTTCACGGTGCGCGCCAGATTGTTGAAATCGGGGGCAGCCGATGCGAAAATCCACAGGCGATCCTTGATCAGGTCGCCGCCCAGGGTGAAGCCGGGGTCCACAATGCGCGAATGATCCTTCTGGGGATAGTAATATTCCTGCGGCTGATCGATGCGGACGTTGCCGTTATAATTGGCGGCAAACTGCGGGTTCTTGATTTGGCTCGGACTGGGAGCGGCGTTGAACCGATCGGAGTTGTAGTAAGTAAAAATGCTGCCGTGCCATTCGTTGGAACCACGCTTGCTGATCACGTTAACGACGCCGCCCAAGGCGCCGCCGTACTCGGCTTCGAAGCCATTGGTCTTCACTTGCACTTCCTGAATGAAGTCCATGGGTACGTTTGCATTGGAGTGGCCATCGATCAGGGATGCCGTTTCCTGCCCTTCCACAAGGTAGGAGTTCTCCGAGTTGCTGGCGCCGTTGATCTGGTAGCCGCCCTGAAGCGGTTCCGAGCGGGCGCCCGGGGCAAATTGAATGACGCTCTGGAAGGACAAGCTCTGCGTCGGAAGGTCCATGAGACCCTGTTCCGAAATGTTGGCCTGCACCTTGCTCTGGGTTACGTCGATGTTCGCCGCATTGGCGGAAACTTCAACGGTTTCGGTCGCCGTGCCGACTTCCATATTCACGTCGACGGTCGGAAGGTGTCCGGCATCGAGTGTAATGTTGTCCTGTTTGTAACTCCTGAAACCCGCCACCGTGACCGTCAATGTGTATTTGCCGACCGGGAGGTTCACAAAGCGATAGTGTCCCTGGTCGGTCTCGGCTCTTTTGACGCCAATGAGCGCGGGGCTCGTGACTTCAACGGTCGCCTTAGGGATGACCGCGCCGCTGGGATCCTTGACGGTCCCCTGAATTCCCGCCGTGGTCTCCTGGCCAAACATAGCCGGTGCCCCCAGCGCCGCTAGCAGAGCCGTAGCCACTGCCAGGTAAAGCCTGCCTCTCGTAACGTGTTGAACCATGCGCTCCTCGATCTTTCGTAGGATTGTTGTGGAACTCACAAATTTGTGTCCTTGGCCGAGCATGTTGATGACCAACTTGTTAAATCAATTAAAACTGCTGAAAACAAAGCTGGTTCCAGGTGAGTGCGGCGATTGGCCGGGCTCCGCAATCCGGTATTAACCGGATCTACTTTGGTGGATTAGGGCCAATAAGAGGTGTAAAGGTCGCAAATTCTTACATTTGGGGTCAATATGATATTCAATATCCACAATTCTGAGATTACAGATTTTGGGGCCTGATTAGAAGGGTTTTACCAGGGGATTACCTGGATTGGGAGGGCCTTACGGTGCCTCCGCTAGTATACGCAGGCTCCGGCCGGAATCCGGTACAGCGTCGAATGATCTTTCGGACACTACCCGACGCCGCCGGTAACGCCATCCTGACCGCGCGCTGTTTCCAACCGGCATTCCAGTGAGCGTGGCGTGCTCTGCTACACTGTTAAACTACCCATAGCCCCAAGGAGTAAGTTCAGAATGAAGCGAAGCCTATCAGCTCTTGCCCTCAGCTTCTGCGTAGCCGGCATGTTGGCCGCGCAGGACGATCCACCAGCTCAAGTTCCCCAACAGGGTGGCGGCGGTGGTGGCGGTCGCGGCGCTGCCGCTGGAACCGTCCCCGACCCGCTTCCTTACGACCGCGTCATTACTAAAGACGCTAAGACCACTAAGGGTCTGTTTACCGTCCACCAGATCAAGGAACGGTATTACTATGAGATCCCCAAGAGCGAACTAGGCAAGGACTTCCTCTGGAACTCCCAGATCGCCAAGACGGCTGCGGGCGTGGGTTACGGCGGAGGTCAGTTGAGCGACCGGGTCGTGCGTTGGAGCTTGAGAGGTAACCGCGTCCTGCTCGAAGAGGTGAATTTCGGCCTGACCGCGAATCCGGATGAACCCATCGCCATGGCCGTTAAAGCGGCCAACAATGAGTCGATCATCATGGCACTCCCGGTAGCCGCTTTCTCCAAGGATGGCGCTCCGGTGGTGGAGGTCAGCCGCCTGTTCACCAGCGACGTCAACGAATTCAGCGCGCGCACGCACATGGGCGCCAGCGGTGTGGACGCTACGCGTTCTTTCGTGGAACACATCCGCCCCTTCCCCGATAACATCGAAGCGGAAGTTACCATGACTTACACCAACGCCGGCGGGCGCGGCGCAACAGCCGCCGGCGGCCGCGGCGGGGGCCTCGGCGGCGGCACCATGCGCGGCAGCAGCGCTACCGTTGTTCTGCATCACAGTATGGTCCGGCTCCCCGAAAAGCCCATGACCCCGCGCCTGTTCGACAACCGCGTGGGTTACTTCACCACCACCACCATGGACTATTCGCGCAACGAGTATAAGACGGAGCAGACCCGCTACATCGCTCGCTGGCGCCTGGAAAAGAAGGACCCCAACGCTGCCGTTTCCGAGCCCGTCAAGCCCATCGTTTATTACGTCGATGCAGCGACGCCCGCGAAGTGGGTGCCGTGGCTCATCAAGGGTATCGAAGATTGGAACGTCGCGTTCGAAGCCGCCGGCTTCCGCCACGCCATCATCGGGAAGAAGATGCCCACGGCGCAGGAAGATCCCGATTGGAGCCCCGAGGACATTCGCCACTCCGTGATTCGCTGGCTGCCGTCGACCACGGAAAACGCCAGCGGTCCCCACATCTCCGATCCGCGCACCGGCGAGATCCTCAATGCCGACATCCAGTTCTATCACAACGTCATGAACCTGGCTCGCGACTGGTACTTCGTGCAGGTCGGACCGCTCGATCCGCGCGCGCAGAAGCTGCCGCTGCCCGACGATCTGATGGGGCGCCTGCTCGAATACGTCGTGGCTCACGAAGTCGGCCACACGCTCGGCTTCCAGCACAACATGAAGGCCAGCAGCGAGTACCCGCAGGAAAAGATCCGCGATAAGAAATTCGTCCACGAGATGGGCCACACGCCGTCCATCATGGACTACTCGCGCTTCAATTACGTGGCGCAACCCGAAGATGGAATCGCGGTGGAAGACCTGATTCCGCGCAT
>DASZMZ010000338.1:0-4933 GCA_035551455.1 Candidatus Sulfopaludibacter sp. | reverse complement strand
GCTCGGCGTCGAAGGCGGTGGAGATGGGCGTCGGCTTGGCGATCTCCAGCGAGGTAATAGTGGCTTCGCCCGCCGGCCGGGCTGCCCCGTAGACTTCCACCTGCAGTAGCTTCCACCATGGGGCGAAGGTGCCCTCCGGTTTGGCCACGGTGACGATGATGCCCTGAGCCGAGAGGCGGCAGGTGAAGAGTTCGCGCAAGTAGTTACCTTTCTTGTAGGCAAAACTCACGCCGTCATCGAGATACAAGCTACCCTTACAGTCTTTGTTGAACCCGGCGGGCGGGTAGACGCGGAGCGTAAGCGGTCCTCTTGGCGTCTCGTCGGTGCTCTGGACCAGGGGCTGCTCGGGAATGATGGCGCCAGCGCGAACAAAGACAGGAAGGGTGTCCAGATTGCGCTGCTCATTCACGCCTGGAGGCGCCTGGGTATTGTCGATGGCCTTGTGTGGGGTGGCCGCCTCAACGCGATCCCCGGTCCAGTAGTCGTACCAGCCAACGGGCGGCAGGCCGACGAAATAGTTGTCCATCTCGTCAGGGAACGGGCTGTTGGCGATGAGGAGGTCGTGGCCGAGAAGGAATTCGTTGTCGGTGGTGGCGTCGATGCCCTGACCGGCGCCGGCCTCCTGCGGAAATTCGAGGAAGAGCGGCCGCATGATGGGCAGGCCGGTGCGGCTCATCTCTTCCGCGGTGGTGTAGAGGTAGGGGAGCAGCCGGTAGCGCTCTTCAATGTAGCGGCGGCGGACATTGACGTCTTCCGGCGTGCCGTTCTCCCAGGGTTCCTGGGGATTGGTGCCCTTGGCGCTGTGGTCGCGATCAATCGGCTGGAAGGCGGCCAGCTCAAGCCACCGCGTGAGAAGTTCGGGTTGCGGCGAGGCGGCAAAGCCTCCCACGTCGGCGCCCGCCATGGCGAATCCGCTCAAACCAAGATTGAGCAACTGCGGAGTGGTCTGGCGAAGGTGGTTCCAGGTGGCCGAGTTGTCGCCCGACCAGGTGACGGCGTAACGGTGGCCGCCGGCATAGCTGGCGCGGGTCATCACGAAGGGCCGGGTATCAGGCGCGAGCTTGAGCAGGCCCTCGTAGGTGCCCCGGCTGTTCTCCATGCCGAAGACGTTGTGGATCTCGAGGTGGGTGGCGGTGCGGGTGGTGAAGCCCGGCTCCTCGATGCGGTGGACCGTGTCTTCGGGCATCGTCTTGGACGGAACGAGGAACACGGAGGGCTCGTTCATGTCGTTCCAGAAGCCCGCAACGCCCTGCTTGACGAAGTCGGAGTAGAGCGTGCCCCACCACTCGCGCGAAGGCTTGTGAGTGAAGTCGGGGAAGACTGATTTGCCGGGCCAAACGGTGCCCACAAAGGTCGACCCATCGGGGTTCTTGACAAAGTGGTCGCCGGCCTTGCCTTCATCGTACGGTTTGTAGCCGGCATTGGGCAGGTCGGCGATGTGGAGATCGGTGATGACGACCGTCTTGAAATGGTCAGCCTTGAGGTCCTGGACCATCTTTTCGAAGTGCGGAAACGTTTCAGGATCAACGGTAAACGGCCTGTTCTTCAACTGGTAGTCGATGTCTAGCCAGATCACGTCAGCGGGAATATGTTCGCTGCGCAGGCGGCCGGCGATACGGCGGACTTCGGATTCGGGGTAGTAGCTGTAGCGGGACTGCTGATAGCCCAAAGACCAGAGCGGCGGCAGAGGGCTTTTGCCGGTAAGCCACGCCCAGTTTTCGACCACGGTTTTGGGATCGGGGCCGTAGAGGATGTAGTAATCGAGCGGACCGTTTTCGGAGCCGAAGGAGTAGGCGTCCAGGTATTCCTTGTTGAAGTCGAAGGAGGCGCGCCACGTGTTATCGAGGAAGACGCCGGCGGTAATGCCTTTGCGGAAGGTGATGAAGTAAGGGATCGACTTGTAGATGGGGTCGGTGGATTCCTGCCAGCCGAAGGCATCGGTATTCCAGTCCGTAAAGGCTTCGTTGCGGCGGTCCAGGGGACCGGGCTTGTCGCCGAGGCCAAAGTAGTGCTCGTCGGCGGGTGACTTCATGTACACGCGGAAGGAATTTCCGTGGTATTCGATGGGGCGGCCGGGCAAGTCTTCGGCGATCACGTGGCCATCGAGGTCGGTGACATGAAACTCGAATGGATCGCGATGAAGAGTGACGCGCAGCTTCGCCGTTTTGAAGCCGATGCTGACGCTGTTGCTCTCCTGGGTGACGGGAATGCCGGCTGCGCGTGAGTCAGGGAGGACGGCCCAGGAGGCGTCCTCGGGAAGCTGGCCGGCGGCGCCGACTCTGACACGCAACACATCATCGCGGAGCGCGGTGACCTGCATGATGGCGGGGCCGGAGTGGATTTCGATACCGTTAGGGATGGGCCGGGAAGCGGTGACCCGGTCGAGGCGGACGAAGGCCTGCTTTTGAGGCGTTTCGGCTGCCAGTGTCGCTTGTGTGGTTGCGGCTAGAAACAGGATTCCAAATACAGC
Source organism: Candidatus Sulfopaludibacter sp. (assembly GCA_035551455.1). GTDB lineage: Bacteria > Acidobacteriota > Terriglobia > Bryobacterales > Bryobacteraceae > Sulfopaludibacter. The sequence continues at coordinate 2,463 of DASZMZ010000338.1, read as the reverse complement.
AAAGAACGACCGTCGTGCGGTTGGCACTCAGCACCTCATGGGGGCTAAATTGTCCATCCACACGAGGATACTTGATTGGTGGCGGAGAATCGTTTTATTTCAGGCAACCTTTTTGAGGGGTGCCGAACGAAAGTTATTGACAGGGCACTTCGGGCATAGTTTGATACCTATTACCAAATCGATCCAGGGGGGATTGGACACACCTTCGCGCGAGGCGAAGGGCAAGCCGGTTTTCCTCGAGACTTCCTTCGGATTTCCAACTTTCCCAATTGAGGGCCTTATGAGCGGCTGGTTCTCCTCCCGTGCGTCCTTGGGGTTGTGTCTCCTATCCCTGCTGAGCAGTTGGACGGGTGCCCAGACACTCAAACCCGTGGTTACCTGGGCGCCGGCTTCGCTGACCGTCGGAACCGCGCTTGGTCCGTCCCAACTCAATGCCACCGCGAATGTCGCCGGTAGGTTCGTCTATACGCCCTCCGCCGGCTTCATCATGAACACCGCCGGAGCGCAGAAACTGACCGCAGTCTTCACTCCCACGGACACAACCACCTATTCATCGATCAATGTAACCAAAAGCGTCTGGGTGGCCAAGGCCACTCCGATCGTCACCTGGGGCTCCCCGTCTGCTGTTCCATTGGGAACCACGCTCGGCCCGTCGAAACTCAATGCCACGGCGAATGTGGACGGCGCCTTTGTCTACTCCCCTCCCGCCGGCACCGTCATGAACACTGCGGGCGCCAACACATTGACGGCAACCTTCACGCCCGCGGACACCGCCGATTACAAACCAGTCACGACGTCCCGCGGTCTCTGGGTGAACAAAGGCGTTCCTGTTATCTCCTGGCCCGCGCCGCCCCTGGTCGCATTCGGAACGGCCCTCGGCCACGATCAACTCAACGCCACCGCAATCGTGCCCGGATCATTCACCTACTCGCCCCCTGCGGGAACCGTCATGAATACTGCCGGGTCCGTCAAACTGACCGTCACCTTCACTCCCACCGATACCGCCGATTACCAGACCGTCACCGCCGGCAGGAGTCTCTGGGTGAATCGCGGCGTTCCCGTCATTTCATGGACCACTCCAGCCCCCGTCTATGTGGGCGCCGTCCTCGGCCCAGCCCAATTGAATGCCACGGCCAGTGTCCCAGGCTCCTTCACCTACACACCGGCTTCCGGCGCGAAATTGAAGGCCGCCGGTACCACCACTCTGGCCGTGAACTTTGCCCCGACTGACACAAAGAATTACAACTCGACCCGGGCGACGGTTCCCATCGTGGTCAACCCGGCAACCCCGGTAATCTCCTGGTCGCCGGGAGCGGTAGCTCTAGGAAGCGCGCTCGGCCCATCCCAGCTGAATGCCTCTGCGAACGCTCCCGGCACATTCGACTATTCTCCGCCGGCCGGCACGGTCATCACATCGGGTGGCGCCGTAACGCTGTCCGCAAGCTTCACTCCCACCGATATGGCGGATTACACAAACGCGTCGGCAACCGCAAAGGCGAAAACCTACACGTCCGGCGTCCCCAACATCCAGCACATTGTGGTCATCATGATGGAGAATCGCTCGTTCGATAACATCTTCAGCGGTTTCCCCGGCGCGGACGCGGCCCAGTCTGGTGTAAGTAATGGGCAGACGGTCCCGTTACAGCCGGTCTCGCTGGCCCAGGGGACCGACCTCGATCACCAACACTCCGCGTGGCTTCAGGATTGGGACAACGGCAACATGGATGGTTTCACTCTTCCGGGCATCGCCTATCCAGCGCGGGACTTCCCGTATGCCTATGTGCCTCGTAACGAGACGGCGCCTCTGTGGGCCCTCGCCTCCGCCTACACCCTGGGCGATCGCATGTTCGCATCCAATTCCGGACCCAGCTTCCCAGCGCATATGTACATGATTGCCGGCCAGGCGGGCGTTATCAGTCAAGGCCAGCAGGGGTCTGTCTCGGGCAATCCGAGCTCATCGACCATGACGACGGCACGGCCGGCCGGTTGTGATGCCACAGTCGATACCAGTGTGACCGTGATCGGCCCCAACGGTACCGACCTGCCCAACGTATTTCCATGTCTCGAATTCCCCACCGTCGCCGATCTGCTCGATGCCAATGGAGTTACCTGGCGCTACTACGCGCCCCAGCTTACGAACCTCTGGTCCCCGTTCGAGGCTATCAATCACATCCGGTTCGGCCCTGACTGGAACAAAAATGTTTCCAACCAGCAGGTCTTCACCGACCTCCAGAACGGCAATCTGGCGCAGATGACCTGGGTCATACCAGGCTATTTCTACTCCGATCATGCCGGCTCCGGAGCGACAGCGAATGGGCCAGACTGGGTGGCCAGCATCGTGAACGCAATCGGCCAGAGCCAGTACTGGAATTCAACCGCCATCTTGATCAGTTGGGACGACTGGGGCGGTTGGTACGACCACGTTCCTCCACCGCAGGTGGACTACATGGGTCTCGGCTTCCG
>DASZMZ010000337.1:0-29167 GCA_035551455.1 Candidatus Sulfopaludibacter sp. | reverse complement strand
CCCTAAAGAAATCTCCGAACCCGTCGATAGAGTATTCAGTACACGACCCTGGAGGTTTTAATGAGGCGTTTAGCGTTGTTTGTCATCGTATCGGCCACGTTGTGCTCGCTGGTAGCAGCGACCAACCCCATTGGCATGGTTCTTTCCAGCGGCACTTTTCGGGTGGATCACTCCCGCGTGCAAGGGAATACCACTCTGTTTGACGGGAATATCATTGAGACGGACTCTGCCATCTCGCAACTACACCTGAAGAGCGGCGTGGAAGTGCGGTTGGGTGCGGACACTCGGGCTACCGTGTATCAACGCAAGCTGGTCTTGGATTTCGGCCAACTCGAATCGGCCTCGGCTTACGAAGTCCAAGCGAACACTCTGCATATCGTGCCGGCTGCCGCTGACGGCGTGGCGCGGGTACAGGTGCGGAATCAGCGGAACGTACAGGTGGCTGCGGTGCGCGGTCCGGTGCGTGTCTCCAATGCAGCGGGCGTCCTGGTCGCCAACGTCGAAGCAGGGAAGACGATGAGTTTTGAGCCCCAAACCGCAGGGCCGGAAACTACTACGCGGGTGACCGGATGCCTCCTATCCAAAGGCGGCAAGTTGGTCGTCGTCGATCAGACAGCCAATGTGATCCTGGAAGTGCATGGCGCCGGCCTCGAAAAGGAACTCGGTAACCGCGTCGAAATCAATGGCGCCGCGGTTGCCTCCACTCCCTCCGCACCGGGTGCGTCGCAGGTCGTCAACGTCGCCGGAATCCGCCGCGTCGCCGAAGGCGGTTGCTCCGCCGTCGCCAAGAAGATCGGTGCCGCTACCGTCGCAGGTGCTGCCGGAGCCGCAGGCGCTGCCGGGGCTGGCATCGGGCTAGGCACCATCGCCGTCATCGGCGGGGTCGCCACCGCCGCCAGTCTCAGTGGCCTCGCCGTAGTAGGCGCATTGCCCGGACAATCCAGTTCCCCATCAGTCAGTCGTTGAGTTTTGTCCTCCTCACTCGGGCTCCGGATCATATCCCGGAGCCCTTCTTAACTTCGCCTTCCTCGGCGCCTCGGCGCCTCGGCGGTTCAATCAAATCGCCTTGTGGTATTCCACCACCACTACCGTGATATCGTCCGACTGCGGCGCATCCTCGGCAAACTTCGTCACCCCGAGCTGAATCGCGTCGTGAATATGCCCGCATGAGCCATGCTCGTGCGTATTCAATATCTCGAGCAGTCGCTTCTTCCCGAAGAACTTCCCGTCGCTACTTGCCGCTTCACTCACGCCATCGCTGTAAATGACAACTTTGTCGCCGTCCTGCAACTGGTATTCGGCCAGTTCGAACGATGCCCCATCCACCAGACCCACCGGCATCCCCGTCGTCTCCAACTCCTCGACAACCGATCCCGGACGCACGATCATCGGCTGACAGTGCGCCGCATTCACGTAATACAGCTTCCCGTCCAGCGTGAGCAAAGAGTAAAACACCGTGGCGTATTTCTCTCCCCCGGTGCGACCCAGCAGAAAGCGATTCAACTGTTCCATCCGATGCCGCAGCGCCTCGGGATGATCCGTAGCTGCAATCAACGCCCCCTGCAGTAACGATGCCAATAGCGCCGAACTCACGCCTTTCCCCGAAACGTCGGCCACCACCACCGACCAGCACTTCTCGTTCACCTTCGTCACATCGAAGTAATCGCCCCCGACCTCGTGCGACGCCACGCTGCTGCCGCACGCCCGCAGCCACCCCTCCGACGGCAGTTTCCCCGGCAGAAGACTCTGCTGAATCGTGCGCGCCAACTGCAGTTCCTCCTCCATCTTGTGCTTGCCGCGCTCTTCTTCCAGCAAGCGTGCATTTTCCAGCACCGTGGATGCCTCAATCGCCAGCGTCTGCAGCAGTTCGCGATTTCCACCCGCCAGGTCGGCCGCCACCACCCTGGAATCCATGTACAGCAGACCCACCGTCTCAGCGCCAGTCGAAAGTACGCTGGTGGCCTCGCCTTGTCCGGTCCGGATCCGCACCAGCGGCACGCAAATCACGCTCCGCAATTCCAGATCCGCGATGCTGTTCTGCGGCCGCGTTTCGCCTTCCACCAGGGGATCGAAATTCATCGACAGCAACTCGCGCCGGTGTTGCAGCGCCCGCTGCAGCACTTCCCGCGGCACTCGCAAATCCGTGTCGTGCAGCTTGTGCCCCTTGCGGTGGCGCGCCACTTTCGTCTCCAGCCCCGACTCCCCTCGCAGCATCAGAAAGCCGCGTTCCGCCCCCGTGATCGCCAGTGCCGTGTCCACCACCTGCGCGAGCACTTCATCTACCGAAAAGGAACTCTGCAGCGTCCGCGCCAAATCCAGAATCGCGCGCAGCTTGGCCAGATTCGAACCCACCCCCGGCACGGAATTCTTTTCCACGCCGCCGGCCTGCTCCATCAGCCGCTTCAATTCCTCGCCATCCGGCGCGAATGTCAGCACGTACGAATCGTGCGCGCCGAATTCCACTCGATCCGAATTCCGCAGCGTATGCCGCTCCACGCGCGACCCGTTGACGAAGGTGCCGTGCCGGCTGCCCTGATCTTCCAGCACGTAGTCGCCGTCCTCTACAAGGATGCGGGCATGATTCCGCGACGCCCGGCTGTCGCGAATGATCAGATTGCTGTCGGCGCCCCTGCCAATCGAAAACGGCAGCGGCTCCAGCGATACTCGAGTGCGGTGGCCGTTCGGATCCGTCACGATCAGCGATGCCGGTGGCGCCGGCTGAGGACCGGGAGTGCCCGCCATTTAACGGCTTCGGGGCTGGCTGCGACCGCCCGCCCCCGCCTTCCGTTTCGGCTTCGATTTCGGCCCGTCCGGATCCGCCGGCAGCGTCCGCAAATCTTCCACTTCCCGCGCCCGCAGGGTCTGGCAGTGCGCGCAATAGCCGCCCACTTCCGTCCGCGCTAGCAGAACCTGAAAACCAAAGTGGCTCTCAATCTGTTTGCGCAGCCGCTGCAGCGGCTCTCCGAAAAATTCTTCCACCTTCCCGCATCGCAGACAGATTACGTGAGCATGCTCCTGCTTCAGCCGCGTCTCGTAATAATGCTGGTCGCCTCCGTAGTGCATGAGGTCCAGTTCGTCCACCAGTCCGCCCGCCTTCAGCATCTTGAGCGTGCGATACACGGTCACGCGGTTGAGCTTCGGATCCTTCTCCTTGGCCATCTGGTAAAGCCGCTCGGCATCCAGATGCTCGCCCGTCTTGTCGATCAGTTCCAGAAGGATCTGGCGCTGACGGGTGAGGCGTACTCCTCGCTCCTTCAGCGAACCTTGAGTCGAGTCGAGCGCCATATATGAGGTTTTCATTCTAGCAAGAAACAGCCCCCCTCAAAAAACCAGTCACAAGGGAAGCAACTTTATTTTTCGCTCATTCCAAAGGTTTTAACCCTTTTTGCAGCCAAAGTTCGACTTGCGCGGCTGCTATAACAATCGCGGGTGAGAAATTTGAAAATGCAGCCAGAACAACCTGTCAGGAAACACATCCTCGTCGTCGAAGATGAAGGCTTAATCGCCGACGACATCCGCCGCCGCCTCGAGCGGTTAGGCTATTCCGTCCCGGCCGTCGCCAGTTCCGGCGAAGAGGCCCTGCAACTAGCCGCGTCCTTCGGCTACGACCTCGTCCTCATGGACATCCGTCTCAAAGGCGAGATGGATGGCATCGCCGCCGCGCGAAAAATTAAGGAGAATCTCCAAATCCCCGTCGTCTATCTGACCGCCCACGCCGACCCCGATACCGTCAACCGCGCCACCGTCACCGAGCCCTTCGGCTACATCCTCAAGCCGATCGCCGACGCCAACCTCCGCACCACTATTCAGATCGCCCTCTACAAACACCAAATGGAGCGCCGCCTCCGCGTCAGTGAAGCCTGGCTCTCCACCACCCTCCGCAGTATGGGAGACGCCATCGTCGCCACCGACCCCGATGGCGCCATCGTCTTCATGAATCCCCCCGCCGAGCGCCTCACCGGCTTTGACTCCGCCACCGCCGCCGGCCTTCCCCTCATGGACGTCCTCGCGCTCCGCGACCCGTTCGGCCAACCCGCCTGCAACCCCCTCGTCGAACTCCTCGCCGATGAGACCCGCGCCTACCAGCTCGCATCGCGCGACGCCCGCTCCAGCCTCGTCGAGGTTGCCTGCTTCGAAAATCGCGACGATACCGAACTCCTCGGCGCCATCCTCGTGCTCCGCGACATCGGCATGCGCCAGGAGTGGGACGACCACGCCATCCAGTCGCAGCGCATGGACGCCATCGCCTCCCTTGCCGGCGGACTCGCGCGAGTCGATAGCCTCCCCGCCGCCCTCGGCGGCCAGTTGACCGCCCTCAGCCGTCGCGCCCCCGCCTACCCCGAAGTCATCGACGTCAATCAGGCGATCGCCGCTCTGCGCCCCGCCCTCACCGTATGCCTCGGACCCGATGTCGCCCTGGAAACGAATCTCCACTTGAACACCGGCTTCATCCAGGTGGACCGCAGCCGCTTCGAGCAGGTCTTGATCAACCTCGCCCTCCGCGCCCGCCACGATATGGCTTCCTCCGGCGCCTTCCGCATCGTCACTTCGATTCTCGACCTCCCGGCATACCACCTGCTCACCCGCCGCTACGGCGGCTCCTGGTTCGTCCGTGTCGAAGTCAGCCACAACGGACCGTTGCCAGACCCCGCCACCCTGTCCCGCATCTTCGAGCCGTCCTTTTCCGAAACCGCGGGTAGCGCCCTCGACCTGGCCATCGCTCACAGTTGCGTCGTCCAGGGAGGCGGCCAAATCACCGCCGCCGCCGGACCGGAAAACGGCGTCGTCTTCGAAATCCTCTGGCCTTGCCTCGGCACCTACCAGGACGTCCAGCCCATGATGCGCACCTTTCCCGAACCCGCCCCCGCCATCCTCATCGTCGAAGAGGAGGACAACCTCCGCCGCTCCTTGTGCGCCTGCATCGAGCGTGACGGCTATCGCCTGCTCGAAGCCCGGACTCCGGAAGACGCCGCACTCGTCGCGGCCGCCTGCCGCCGCAAACTCGATGGCCTGGTCGCGCCCGCCGGCTCCGAACTCCTCGCTTGCCGCCTCAAACTGCCCGCCCTCTACCTTTCCGGCTATCGCCACGACGAGGTCCCCGAACCCGACGTCCTGCCCAAGCCTTTCCCCATTCTTGAGTTTCGCCGCCGCCTGCGGAAACTCGTGCCCGAGGCATTTCAGGCCTTGAGGGATAGCCAGTGACGCAAGCCGCTCTCATTTTCACGGCCGGAATTGCCTGCTTCCTTTTCGTGCGTCTGCGCGGTGCTCAACTCCAGTACCGCGCCGCCGCCAACGAACTATCCACCATTCAGGAAAACTCTCCCGTCGCCATCCTGGTGGTCGATCAGGAACTCCGCGTCCGCAAGGCCAACCACGCCGCCGCCCGCATGGCCTCGCGCTCCGGACCGGAATTGCTGCAAGGCCTGCTGCCGGGCGCCGCTCTCGGCTGCTCTCATTCCAAAAACAACCCGGAAGCCTGCACCCACGCTTCCGCCTGCGCTCCCTGTGCCCTGCGCCAGGCCGTGCTCGATACCTTGCGCAACGGCCTGCCCCACCGCGGCATCGAAACCTGGCTACCCGCGGGTAGGCCCGACGCCCGCTTCCTGCTCATCTCCACCGCGCCCGTCGAACTCAACGGCAGCAGAGTCCTGGTCTGCGTTCAGGACATCACCGCCCATAAGCACGCCGAAGAGTCGCTCGAAAAGGCCCTGCTGGAGAAAACCGTCCTGCTCAAGGAGATTCACCATCGCGTCAAAAATAACCTCGCCGTCATCTCCAGCCTCCTCAGTATGCGCGCCGACGCCGCCGAAATTCCCGACGTCCGCCTCGCGCTCGAAGACAGCCAGCAGCGCGTCCGCTCCATCGCCCTCATTCACGAGTACCTCTACGGCAGCGAGCACCTCGACCGCATCGACTTCGCCGAATACGCCCACCAGTTGGTGCAGGAGCTGCAAGCCGTCTTCGTGCCGGAACGCGCCCGCGTTTCGGTCAGCGTCCAGGCTGCGTCCATCGCGGTCGATGTCCACCGCGCCGTCCCCTGCGCCCTCATTCTGAACGAACTGCTCATGAACGTTTTCAAACATGCCTTCCCCCACGGCCGCGCCGGCGAAGTGCGCGTCACTTTCGCGGAACCCCAGCCCGGCGTCCTCGAACTCGCCGTAGAGGACAACGGCATCGGCTGCCTCGCTGCCGGCGACCACCGCGGCCGCCAGTCCCTCGGACTCCGCATTGTCGACATTCTGGTGAAGCAGTTGGACGGTACCCTGCATCGCGAATCCGTCGATGGCACGCGCGTCGTCCTCCGCTTCGCCGAACGTCCCCTGTTACAATCCCCTTTGCATGTTTCGTAAGGTCCTGATCGCCAATCGCGGCGAAATCGCCGTTCGCGTCATGCGCACGCTGCGCGAAATGGGAATCGCCTCCGTGGCCGTTTATTCGGACGCCGACCGCGCCTCGCTCCACGTCCGCATGGCCGACGAGGCCGAGTATGTCGGTCCGTCTCCCTCCGCCGAAAGCTACCTGCGCATCGACCGCATTCTGGATGCCGCCCGCAAACACGGTGCCGAAGCCATCCACCCCGGCTACGGCTTCCTCAGCGAAAATGCCGAATTCGCCGCCGCCTGTGAAACCGCCGGCATCGTCTTCATCGGACCCTCCGCCGCCGCCATCCGCGCCATGGGCGCCAAAACCGCCGCCCGTCAGGTCGCCATCGCCGGCGGCGCCCCCGTGGTCCCCGGCATCGATCACGCCATCACCGCCGAAGAGGCCGCCGATTTCGCCCGCACCCACGGCTTCCCCATCCTCTTGAAAGCCGTCGCCGGCGGCGGAGGCAAGGGCATGCGCCGCGTCAATGGTTTCGCGGAACTCGACTCGGCATTCCGCGACGCCTCGAGCGAAGCCGAACGCTCCTTCCGCAGCGCCGAAATCTACGTCGAAAAGTTGATCGAAAAGCCGCGCCACATCGAAATCCAACTGCTCGGCGATCAGCACGGCAACATGGTCCACTTGGGCGAACGCGAATGTTCGCTCCAGCGCCGTCATCAGAAGGTCATGGAGGAGTGTCCCTCGCCGCTCGTCCAGCGCCACCCCGAAATGCGCCATGCCATGGGCGAAGCGGCCATTCGAGCTGCCCGCGCCGCCGGCTACTACAACGCCGGCACCGTCGAGTTTCTGGTGGACCAGGACCGCCGCTTCTACTTCCTCGAAATGAATACCCGCCTGCAAGTCGAGCACCCGGTCACCGAACTCGTCACCGGCCTCGACCTCGTCAAATTGCAGGTGGAAATCGCCGCCGGCGCCCGCCTGCCCTTTACGCAGGACGACGTCGCCTGGCGCGGCTCCGCCATCGAATGCCGTGTCTACGCCGAAGACCCCTACAACGATTTCCTTCCGTATCCCGGTAAATTGACCCGCCTCACGCGCCCTCTCGGTCCCGGCATCCGCCTCGATGGCTGCGTCTACGATGGCTGGACCGTGCCCATGGAATACGATCCGTTGCTCGCCAAACTGGCCGTCTGGGCCGACACCCGCGAAGCTGCCACCGCCCGCATGATCCGCGCCCTCCGCGAGTACGACGTCGGCGGCATCCGCACCAATCTCGGCTTCTTTCGCCAGATTTTGGAAGACGCCGAATTTCGCGCGGCCAACCTGCACACCAGTTTCATCGAGGAGTTTTTCCAGCGCCACAAAGCCCCGAGTCCGCCCGATGACCTCGCCGCCGTGGCCGCTCTCGCCGCCGCTTTGCACACCATGTCCCGCGCGCCCCAATCGACTGCCGCTCAAAAGTCCGGCGGCAGCGCGTGGCTCGAAACCGGAAGGAGCGGCCTGCTGCGATGAAACTGGATCTGACCGTCAACGGAAAATCCGGCCGCATCGAAATCCTCGCCCCGCGTCCGGACTGCCGCTTCCTGTTGGATGACGGGCCGGAGCGCGCCGCCAACGTCGAAGTCCCCGAACCCTGCGTCTATTCCGTCCTGCTGGATGGCCGCAGTTACGAAGCCCGCGTCGAAGAAACCCCGCAAGGCCTTGTCGTCGTGATCGATGGCTTCCGCTTCGAAGTCGATGTCCGCGACCCCCGCCGCCTCGCCCGCCGTCACGCCGCCACCGGCGCCGAAGGCGTCCAAACCCTCGCCGCGCCCATGCCCGGCAAAATCGTCCGAGTCCTGGTCGCCGCCGGCGACACCGTCGAAGCCGGCCAAGGCATCGTGGTAGTCGAAGCCATGAAGATGCAGAACGAAATGAAATCCCAACGCCCCGGCACCGTCCAAACCCTCGCCGCCCGAGAAGGCGCCACCGTCTCCGCCGGAGATATCCTAGCCACCATAGGCTAACTGCCTTCTTCCTCCTCCTTCTTCCCCAGCAGCCAAACTGTCGTCCAACCCGAACTCTCGCGCCCAACGCCCTCCTGACTTCTGCCTCCTGTCTTCCCCAGCAGCCGAATGCCGCTTGATCCGAACCCTCTCGCGCCCTCCTGACTCCTGTCTCCTGTCTCCTGCCTCCTTCTATTGCTTGAACGGCACACTCACGATTGTCACCACTTCCACCGGATCCCCGTTCAGCAGCGTAGGCGCATACACCCACCGTCCCACCGCCTGCTGCGCCGCCGCCGCCAACAGTGGATGGCCGTCCACCACGCTCATCTCCTTCACCGTGCCGTCCTTCGCAATGACGATCGATAGTTCGACCGTCCCTTCGATTCCCGCGTCACGCGCCGCCTGCGGATAGACCGGGTCCACCGAGGATTGTAACTTCGCCTTCTGCACATTCCCGCCCACGCGAATGCGTTGTGGCGTCGCGGGCCTCGGCTCGCCAGTGGCGCTCTGCTGCTGCAAATTCGGCGACACCAGCGGACCATCGCTGCCATCCAGACGGAACGGCACCACCACCCGCGCGATTGCCGCCGTGGGAATTCCGTTTTGCATCACCGGCGCGAACACCCATTGCTTCACCGCCTCAATTGCCGCATCTCGCAGCATGGGATGTCCCACATCCACACTCGCGTCCTTCACGCGTCCGTCCGTCCCGATCGTCACCGTCAGGTACATGTCTGCCGAGAGCTGGATCGCGCGCGCCGCCGGTGGATATACCGGCATCACCCTGCTGATCACCGTCGGCGAGCTCACCCTCGGCAGCGGCGATATGTCCTGCGGACGCGGTGGCGCCACGCTCCTCGCCGCCAGCATCCCGAACCTCTGCGACCGCTCCACAAGCTGATTGCCGAACGTCACCAGATCCGCCAGTGCCGGATGAGCAGCCAGGTCCACCCCTGCGCCGAACGGTCCCGGATTCCGCCCGATCGCCGTCAGCATGCTGCCCACCTGCGAGAGCAGTTGGCCGTCCGTCGACGCTTCCAGTTCGCTCTTCGCCTTCGCCGCGAATGACGGATTCCCCGGCCCCGTGGGATACGCCGGATCGCCCGCGTTCATGATGAATGCATTCCCGTAGAGCCGCGCCAGTTGTTGCGTGTAAGCGTTGTTCGGCTCCAGCAAGCGCGCCGCCAGCAGCAGCCGCTCTGCCTCGTCCGGCTCGCCCCCTTGCTGCCCGAAGAATCGCGCCGCGTTGGCCAGTACGTGCGCATCGCCGGAGTGCAGCGAGACCTGCGTCCGCCACAGCGACGACGCCATTTGATAATCATTGGCATCGTTCAGCGCCGAACTCCGCGGCGAGATGCCCACCGAATTCAGCCCGGTCAGATCCGATTCCGGGTGATTCTGAATCATCCAGAAGATGTGATTCAGCCGCGGCTGTTTAATGGAGTAGAGATAGTAGTCGCGAATCAGCGTGCCGCGCACGGACAGGTCGTCGGGATGCGCCGCCACGTACGTCTCCATCCCCGCGAAATCCGGACGCGCCGACGGCGCGGTCTGCGTCGCCACCGGCTGCTGTGCCAGCGCCGGAGCCAACTGCAACGCCGATGCCACATAGATCAGCGGCAAACTGCACGCCACCAGCGCCGCCCACCGCAGCCGCGAAACTCCACTCGGAATCTGCCGCGTTTCATCCAAAATCCGTTCGATTCGCATACGTACCTCCGATGCCTTCGCCATCGCCATCGCTTCCCAAACCAATCGACCTTCGCCCGACTTCACCGCCGCCGCCATGTCCAGCAGCGCCTGCGCATAGTCTTCCCTTTGGCCGATTTCGAGCAGCGCCGCATCGTCACAGGCCTGCTCCGCCAACCCCGCCAGTTGCCGCTCCAGCCACCAGGCCGCCGGATGGAACCAGAAGATGCAGCGATTCACTCCCGCCAGCAGCGCCACCGCCCAATCGCCGCGCCGGACGTGAGTCTGTTCGTGTACCATCACCGCCCGCAGTTTCGCCGCCTCCCAGTTGCGCCAGCCCGTCGGTAGCAGAATGCGCGGACGCAGCCAGCCCACTGTCAGCGGCACCGTGATCCACGAGGCTTCGTACAGTTCGTCCACCGGCCCGTCCACCACCGGAAGGCTTGCCCACACCAGCCGCGCCGTCAGAACGTATCCCATCGCCAGCCGCAGTAGGAAGATCGCCGCTCCCGCCAGGTAAATCCAGATCGCCGCTTGCCGCCACGTCATCGCAGGAAGATTCTCCGGCGCCGCGGCTGGAATGCCTCCGGTCAGCGCGCCGGATGCCGGCAGTCCGTCCACCGCGGGCAACAGAATCGTCTGCTCCGGCGGCGCCGCGCCCAACACTCGCAGGGGCAGGGAAGGCATCACCGGCTCCAGCACCGCCAGCAGCATCATGCCCGCCACCGTTACCGTCCACACAGCGTGCCGCGCCGCCGCCGTCCGAACCCGCAACACCGCCACTCCCGCCAGAGCCACAACCACCAGGCCGAGCGACCGTACCGTCACCCCCGCCAGATACGAAAGAGCCGTCGCGCTCCAGTCCATATCACACTCCCTCGCGGTTCTTGCGCCGCGCAATCCGCTGCGCCAGCCGCTGCAGTTCCTGCTCGTCCACCACGTCGTTGTTCACCATGCCCACCAGCAGTTGCTCCACCGAGCCTCCGCAGAATCGCTCGATGATCTGCCGCACCGCCTTCGCCGCCACGTTTTGCGGCGCGTCCATTCCCGTGTACACATTCGTGCGGCCTTCCACGTGATGGCCCAGGTAGCCCTTCTCTTCCAGGCGCGTGAGTATCGTGCGCACCGTGGATTCCTTCATGGGATGCGCCTCGGCCAGCGCCGTGCGCACATCCTCCGCCGTGACCGAAGGGCGCGCCCACACTACCGACATCACCAGGTGCTCCAGTTCACTCAGAGGTTTACGGGTTTTTCGGGAACCAAACATGTTATCGCTACAATATGTAGCGCTTTCCCGGGACGGTGTCAAGAGCGAATTGCCGGTGAAACGCTGGCGGCGTGCTCCGCGTAACCACTTACAGAGGCAATCATGTCCACCACGCGCCCGCTCCTCGTGTTCCTAACGTCCGCCATCTTGTGCTTTGCGGCCGACCCGGCGTGGAAAAGCAAGCCGGTCCCCGATTGGACCATCGAAGACGCCAAACAGGTGCTCACCGATTCGCCCTGGGCTGCCAGCGTGACGCCCACCCTCACCAAAGCCGTCAACCGGCAGCGCGGCCGTGGTCTGAATGCCGGCGGCATCAGCATCGGGCTGCCCGGCATCGGCATGGGCGGCGGACGCGGACGCGGCGGCTATCCCGGCGGTCAGCCTCCACCACCTCCGCAAGAGGATTCTCCACAGGCCGATGCTCCCGTCCTGCATTTGCGATGGGAAAGCGCCCTGCCCATTCGCGATGGTGAGTTGAAAGCACGCGAAGTCAACGCTCCCGACGTCGACGAAAACAGTTACGCCATCGCCGTCTATGGCGTCCCCACGCGTTACCTCAGCGGAGATCCCAAACACCTCGCCTCGCAACTGAAAGGTCTGGCCGCCATCCGGCGCGATGGACAAAAGGACCTGAAGCCCACGTCAGTCGAGATTCTCGAGCGCGACGACGGCCCCGTGGTCATTTACTCCTTCTCTCGCAAAACCGAAATCCGCCGCGCCGACCGCCGCGTGGAGTTCTCCGCCGAGATCGGCCGTCTCCAATTCACCCACGCTTTCTACACCGAAGACATGACCTGGCAGGGAAAACTGGAGTTATAGCCGCTGATATAATAGGGCACCATGTTTTGGATGCGCCGTCTGTCGTTTTGCCTGCCGTTATTTGCCATTGCGGGAGTCAGTTCCGCCGCGCAGGATCCCACATTTTATAAGGACGTCCTGCCCGTCCTGCAAAGCCATTGCCAGGAGTGCCACCGCGCCGGCGAAATCGGCAAGATGCCGCTGATCACCTATCAGCAGACGCGCCCGTGGGCCGCGGCCATCAAGGAATCGGTCCTCCTCAAAAAGATGCCGCCATGGTTCGCCGATCCGCACTATGGCAAGTTCGCCAATGATCGCTCCCTGAGTAAGGAAGAGATCGACACGCTGACCGCGTGGGCCGAGCACGGCGCCAAGGAAGGCCTGGCCAAGGACGCTCCGCCGCCGCGCAAATGGGTGGAAGGATGGAACATTCCCACTCCCGATCTCGTGATTCAGATGCCCCAGCCGTTCAACGTGCCGGCCAGCGGAGAGATCGAGTATCAGTACATCGTGCTGCCCACCAACTTCAAGGAAGACAAGTGGATTCGCATGGCGGAGACGCGGCCCACCGACCGCAGCGTGGTCCATCACATGGTGGTCTTCGTGCGCGATCCGCAATCGCAGTGGCTGCGCGGAGAGGCTGAACCCGGTGTCCCGTTCGTGCCGCCCAAAACCGGAAAGCGCAACGATATCGGCGGCGGAGGCAATGAAATTCTCACCATCTATACGCCGGGTATGGTTCCCGACGCGTGGAAACCCAACCAGGCCAAACTCATCAAGGCCGGTTCCGACATCGTGCTCCAGGTCCATTACACTGCCAATGGAAAGGCCACCAAAGACCAGACCAAAATCGGCCTGATCGTGGCGAAAGAGCCGCCCACCGAACGCATTCTGAGCCTGGCGGTGAGTAACTCGCGCTTCGTCATTCCGCCGCAAGACGCCAATTACGAAGTCCAGTCGCGCACCCGGCTCATCAATTCCGCGCGCATCATCAGCTTCTTCCCGCACATGCACCTGCGCGGCAAAGACTTCGAGTATCGCGCCGTCTTCCCCAACGGCGAAACCCAAACTCTGCTGCGCGTGCCCAACTACGATTTCAACTGGCAGTTAGCCTATAAACCGGCCGAGGAGATCAACCTGCCGGCGGGCACCCGCCTGGAATGCACCGCCCATTTCGATAACTCCGTGAACAACCGGTACAACCCGGATCCCAAAGCCGAAGTCCGCTTCGGCGAGCAGAGCTGGGAAGAAATGATGATCGGCTTCCTCGACGTCGCCATCTCCGATGTCACCATGGATAGCCGCAAATTCATGACGCCCGTGCGCCCCACCAACGGAAACGGAAACTAAGGCCCGGATCGGCCAGGTCATGATGTTCACCAGGCCCGAGAAGGATGCCTACAGCAAACACTGCAAAGCCCTGCTCGCATCGCTGGAACCCGCCCGAACTGCGCCTCTTCTTCTGCCTCCGTGCTTCCTCGGCGCCCCGGCAATCCGCGCCGTAGGACGGACGGTCGTCTTTCGCCGTCTGTCTGCCTTTTCTTCTGTCTTCTGTCTTCTGTCTCCTGTCTTCTGCCCTCAATTACCTTCGTTCCTCACCGGATACAGCCACTTCAACACCTCGCCGAAGCGCGAGCCCCACGCCTGCTCGTTATGCCCCGCGCCCTCCGCCTCCAAATAGTGCAGCGAAGCGCCCTCCACCCAGCCCATCTCCAGTAACGCGCGGCGCAGCACCCGGAGATCCTCTACCACCTTCCCCGGCGAGTTGCCTTCCTGCGTCCCCGTATCCAACCACATCCGCGGCCGCGCTCCGCCTTTGTAGCGCCGCACCAGACCCACAATGGAGCGGCAATCCCACCACACCGACGGCGAAAGCACCGCCGCCCGGCTGAAGACTCGCGGATACAACAGCGCCGCCTCCAGCGCCACCAGCCCTCCCAGCGACGACCCGCCTACCCCGCTCGCATCCTTGCGCGTCCGATACGTACGGTCGATGAACGGCTTCAACTCGCGCGCCAGCATCTTCGCGTACCGGTCGCCCTTCCCGCCTTTGCGATGGGCCGGGTCGCGCGTCGGCGTATATTCGGAGATGCGCCGGACCCCGGCATTATAGACGCCCACCAGGATCACCGGCTCGATTGCCCCCGCACGGATCAACTCATCCGCCGTGACATCGGCCCACCAGTCCTGTCCGTTGAATGCCGTAGCCGGGTCGAAAAGATTCTGCCCGTCTTGCAGGTATAACACCGGATACCGAACATCGCTCTCGTCGTACCCCGGAGGCAGATATACGACGATATCGCGAGGCGTCGAAAGGTACCCGGAAGGAAAACGACGATGCAGGCGGATCCTGTTTTGGTCTTTAGCGCGGCAGTCTGACAATTTTTCAGTGTACGCTACCTAGAGAGATGCGCAGAGAGTATGTGAAATGGTTCAGCCCTTCGCTGCACCGCGACATGGAGTTGCTCGCGTATGGCGAGCGCGGATTCCCCGTGGCGGTGTTCCCCACTTCGGGCGGCCGCTTTTTCGAATATGAAGACCGCGGCATGGTCAACGCGCTGGCGTCGAAAATCGACCGCGGCGACTTGCAGTTGATCTGCCTCGATTCCGTCGATCAGGAGTCCTGGTACAACAAAGCCGCGCGCCCCGCCGACCGGCTCCATCGGCAGAACGCCTTCGACGCCTATTTCGCGCTCGAACTCGCGCCCTTCGTGCGTCAGCGTACCTCGTGGCCGCAAATGGGGCTGACGGGTTGCAGTTTCGGAGGCTACCATGCGATCAATCTGGCACTCCGCCATCCCGATGTGGTGACTTACGCGGTGAGTATGTCCGGCGCTTTCGACATTCCGAACAGGTTCCTAGATGGATACTATAACGATGACGCCTACTTTCACAGCCCGCTGGATAATCTGCTGAACCTGAGCGATCCCTGGTTCCTGGAGCGTCTCCGCCAAAATTATTACGTGCTGGCGGTGGGCAATGGCGATCCGTTGTTCGATCAAAATGTCAAAATGGCCCATGCATTAGGAACCCGCGCCATCCCGCATCAGTTGGATGTGTGGGACGGCTTCGGTCACGATTGGCCCTGGTGGTATAGGATGGCCCAAAAGTTTTTCGTAGAGAGATAACATGGCAAAAATCGGCGTGCTGTACGGAATGGAAGAATCGTTTCCACCGGCTCTGGTGGAGCGTATCAACGCGATGGAAGTTCCCGGCGTCACCGCGGAACACCTGCGCGTCGGCGGCGTCAAAATGGCCGTGCCCTGCGGGTACGACGTCATCATTGACCGCATCTCTCACGATATTCCCTTCTATCGTTCTTACCTGAAGAACGCCGTGCTCACCGGCACGAAGGTCATCAACAATCCTTTCTGGTGGAGCGCCGACGATAAGTTCTTCAACTATGCGCTAGCCTCCAAGCTGGGAATCGCCATCCCGCATACCGTGCTGCTGCCGCACAAAAAGCACCCCACCGGCACCACCGATCGCTCCATGCGCAATCTGGAATATCCGCTCGATTGGGAAGCCATTTTCGAATATGTGGGTTTCCCCGCCTTCCTCAAACCCCACGATGGCGGCGGCTGGAAGAGCGTCTACAAAGTGGATTCGCCGGTCGATTTCTTTGCCGCTTACGATGAGAGCGAACACCTCTGCATGACTCTCCAGGCCGGAGTCCAGTTTGAGGAATACTTCCGCTGTTACGTCATCGATCAGCGCAAGGTCCACATCATGCGCTACGATCCCGGCCAGCCCCACCACCTGCGCTACGTGCCCGGCAATCCGCCGCCCGCTGAAGCGCTCGGAACGCGCATCGTCGATGACGCCCTCACCATCTGCCGCGCGCTCGGCTATGACCTGAATACGGTGGAGTTCGCCGTGCAGGATGGCATTCCGTATGCAATCGATTTCATGAACCCGGCGCCGGACGCCGGACTCGAATCCGTGGGTCCGGAGAATTTCCGCTGGGTGGTGGACGCCGTGGCGCAGATGGCGGTGGACCGGGCAACCGGTCCCGCGCAGAACCTGCCCTACCATTGGGCGCAATTCCTGGCCCCGCCCCGCGTCACCGGTAAGGAGCGGTCATGACAAGCGCCAACACGCCTCCCAGTCTCAGCATTGGGATCGAAGAAGAATACCAGACCGTCGACCCGGTCACACGGGACCTCAAGTCCCACATCCATGCCGAGATCGTGCAGAAGGGCAAGATGTTGCTGGCCGAGCGCGTCAAACCCGAAATGCACCAGTCGGTCGTCGAAATCGGCACTGGCGTGTGCCGCAACATTCAGGAGGCCAAGGAAGAAATTCGCGATATCCGCCGCCAGATTGTCGGCTTGGCGCGTCAGAATAACTTGCGGCTTGCCGCCGGCGGCACCCATCCCTTCGCCGAGTGGCGCGAGCAGGAAATCTATCCCGACGACCGCTATATGACCATCGTCGAGGACCTCAGAATGGTCGCGCGCGCCAACCTGATTTTCGGTCTGCACGTCCACATCGGCGTGGAGGATCGCGAGACCGGCATTCAGCTCATGAACAGCGCGCGGTACTTTCTGCCCCATCTGCTGGCATTGTCCGCGAACTCTCCTTTCTGGCTCGGTATGGACACCGGCCTCCGCTCCTACCGCTGCAAAGTCTTCGACAAGTTTCCGCGCACCAACATCCCGGACATCTACCAAAGTTGGAGCGAGTTCGATAACTACGTCAAGCTCCTCATCCAGACCAACTGCATCGACAATGCCAAGAAAATCTGGTGGGATATCCGGCCCCATCCGCATTTTCCGACGCTCGAATTTCGCGTCTGCGATATGCCCATGCGCCTCGAAGAAACCATCGCCATCGCGGCCCTCTGCCAGGCCATCATCGCCAAGCTCTATAAGTTGCACGAACGCAATCTCTCCTTCCGTCACTACAGCCGCTCGCTCATCATGGAAAATAAGTGGCGCGCGGCGCGCTACGGATTGGACGGCAAGATGATCGATTTCGGCAAACAAACCGAAGTGCCGGCCCGCCAGTTGGTGGAAGAAATTTTGGAATTCGTCGCCGACGTTTCCGAAGAACTCGGCAGCCAGGAAGAGATCGGGTACGTCCGCCGGATTCTGGAACACGGCAACGGCGCCGATCGTCAATTGAAGGTTTATCACGAGACCGGCGACTTTAAACAAGTGGTGGATTACATGATTCAAGAAACGGAACGCGGCCTCTTTGCCGCGGGGACAGCCAATTGACCGCCATCGATCCCGAGTTGATGCCGGGCGCGCGCAACGCCATTGAGACGTGCCTGCGGATTCAACCGGACGAGAAGACCACGCTGATTACAGACCGCGCCTGCGGCGAAATCGGCGCTGCCCTTGCCCACGAACTCGAAAGCAAGGGTCTCCGCTATCACGAATTCGTGCTCGAAGACCTGGCCCCGCGGCCGCTCGTCGACATGCCGCGCGAAGTGCTCGACGATATGGAGACCAGCGACGTCAGCATCTTCGCCGTCAAGGCGCAGACCAACGAGCTGCGCACCCGCATGCAGATGACGGACGTGGTCAATCGCCGCAAGATGCGCCACGCGCACATGGTGAATATTGACCGCCGCATCATGCTCGAAGGCATGCGCGCCGATTTTCAGGAGGTGGACCGCATCAGCACACAGGTCTGGCAGTTGGCCTCCACCGCCCGTGAAATTCGCGCCAAAAACCCGGCCGGCACCGACATCCTCGGCCATTTTTCACCCCATCTGAAGTGGCTCAAAACCAGCGGCATCATCAGTCCCAATAAGTGGGGCAACCTGCCGGGCGGCGAGACCTTCACCACGCCCGAACGCGTCGACGGCACCTTCGTGATCGATGGCGTAGTGGGCGATTACCTCTGCGAGAAATACGGCGACCTCGGCGAAACTCCGCTCACCATTCTCATCTCCGAAAGCCGCCTCCGCGAGGCCCACTGCGCCAACAAAGCGCTGGAGGACGAGTTCTGGAAATACTGCCACACCGATGAGAACAGCGACCGCGTCGGCGAGTTCGCCATCGGCACCAACATCGCCGTGCACGACGTCATCGGCAATATTCTGCAGGACGAAAAAATCCCCGGCATTCACATCGCCTTCGGCAATCCCTACGGCGCGCACACCGGCGCAGACTGGTATTCGTCCACCCACATCGACGTCGTGGGCCGCAAATTCGACGTCTGGATCGACGGCCGCCAGATCATGCACGGAGGAGCCTTTCTGCTTGATTCCCTCACACCGCCACTGGTTTAACCGCAATTACGAACCTGCCAGGTACGGCCGCTTCCTCGAACTGTTGGAGCGCCAGTGCGGCGAGCCCGTTCAGTTCCGCCATAGCGAGACGCCCTGCTTCCTGCCTGCCTCGCTGGTCGGGCGCATGTCGCAGTACGGCCGCGAAATGGTGGAGCAGTTGCTCGCCGATCCGCAATATCAGGAGGCTTCGCGCGCCGCCATTCCGCCCCAATTCCGCGTCCCGAATGAGGATCCGCACCCCCTCTTCGTCCAGGCCGATTTCGGGTTGGACCACCTCGGCCAGCCCAAACTCGTCGAGGTTCAGGGCTTTCCCACCCTGTATGCGTATCAGCCCCTGATCGCCGAGTCCTACCGCGAAGCCTACGGAATCGACGCGCGCCTGCAGGCGCTGCCGGACGGTCTCGAAACCGCCGAATACGAATCCCTGCTGCGCCACGCCATCCTGGCCGGACACGATCCGGAAAACGTGGTGCTGGCCGAAATCGACCCGTGGCATCAGAAGACCCGCCACGATTTTCTTCTCACCGAGCGCATGCTCGGCATCCGCACCGTGGATATCGCCGCGCTGCGCAAACGCGCCAATCGCCTCTACTACGATCGCGACGGCGTGGAAACGCCCGTGCGCCGCATTTACAACCGCGCCATCGTGGATGAACTGGTGCGCCGCCAGGTGCCGCTGGCCTTCGATTTCCGCGACGATCTCGATGTCGAGTGGGCCGGCCATCCCAACTGGTTTTTCCGCCTCAGTAAATTCTCGCTGCCGTATCTCCACCACCAGGCTGTCCCCTGGACACAGTTCCTGACCGACGTCGAGGCCGTCGCGCATCCCGAGCGGTATGTGCTGAAGCCGCTCTGGTCCTTCGCCGGCACCGGCGTGATCGTCGGGCCGTCCGCCGCGGAGATTGCCGCCGTCCCGCGGGAGCAGCGCGCGGAGTACGTCTTACAGGAGCGCGTCAACTTTCAGCCAGTCATTGAGACGCCGTTCGGCGCCACCAAAATCGAAGTGCGCATCATGTACCTGTGGGCCGGCAGCCTTCGCCCCGTCAACACGATTATCCGCATGGGACGCGGCAGCCAGATGGGCGTGGATCACAATAAAGGGATGGAGTGGGTGGGCGGCTCGGCTGCTTTCATCGATCCGGAGTGTTAGCGCCATGATGGACTACGAACTTCCCGTCCGCGGGATTGTAACCGGACTGATTATCGCCGCACCGGTCGGTCCGGTGAACGTGCTGTGCATCCAGCGCACGCTCGGCAAAGGCTGGAGGTCCGGCCTCCTTTCCGGCTTCGGCGCAGCAGCCGCCGACACCATCTACGGCGCCATCGCCGGCTTTGGCATCACTTTGGTGATCGACTTTCTGCTCAAAGAGCAGTTCTGGATCCGCGTGCTCGGCGGTCTGGTCCTGATCGCCATCGGCGTGATCTACTACCACCGCAAGCCACTCCCGCTGAAGGAACAGGAGGAGGAGTCCACGCATTCCGACTTCGTCTCCACGTTCCTGCTCACGCTCACCAATCCCACCACGATCCTGTCGTTCATCGCCGTGCTGGCAACCCTCGGCATGCGCGAGCATCGCACCGTGCCCATGACCCTGCTCCTGGTCGCCGGCATCTTCTGCGGCTCGATGGCCTGGTGGGTGTTGCTCACCGGCGTCGTCAATCGCCTGCGCCGCAATATCAACAACAACACCATGTGCTGGATGAATCGCATCGCCGGAATCGCCATCGGCGGCTTTGGCGTGGTCAACATTATTCTTGGCATGCTACCCAAAAAATAGCTATAATTATATCCGGGTATAATTCGATGGTGGAAAGCCGGAAAGAAGCGATCAGGAAGTATAAAGAGCGCAAACCGCTCATAGGCGCCTACGCCATCCGGTGCATGCCGACCGGTCAGGTTTGGGCCGGCGTCACGCGCAATCTCGGCGCCGCGCACAACGCCGCCTGGTTCTCGCTCCGCATCGATAGCCACACCGACAAGTCCTTACAAGCCCAGTGGAACCTCCACGGCGAGTCCGCCTTCCAGTACGAAATCCTGGAGACCCTGCCAGACGACGTCACGCCCATCGGCCTCCCCGACCTCCTGAAAGAGAAGAAGGCCCACTGGCTCGCCCGCCTGAACGCCACCCCTCTCCGATAACCCCGTTTTCAACCTGCTAAAATAGGATTACCCTTGCTTTCCATCCAAAACCTATCCATGCGCTTCGGCGCCCGCATTCTGTTCGATGAGGTCACTTGTACGTTCCTCACCGGACGCCGCTACGCCATCACCGGTCCCAACGGTGCCGGCAAATCCACCCTGATGAAGATCCTGAGCGGCGAGATCGATCCCGCCGCCGGCACAGTCACTCGTCCCAAGAAACTCGGCGTACTGCGCCAGGACCAGTTCGCCTTCGATGCGTTTCGCGTGATCGATACCGTAGTCATGGGCAATGCCCCCCTGTGGGCCGCCTTGCAAGAGCGCGACATTCTCTACGCCAAGCCGCACGAAGAACTCACCGATGAGGACGGCATGCGCCTCGGCGAACTCGAAGGCGTCGTGGGCGATGAAGGCGGCTACACCGCCGAGTCCGATGCCGCCGTGCTGCTGGCCGGACTGGGCGTGGAAGATTCGCTGCACGAGCGCACCATGAGCGAGCTGCAGGGCGGTCAGAAGATCCGCGTCCTGCTGGCCCAAGCCCTCTTCGGCAATCCGCCCGCGCTGCTGCTGGACGAACCTACGAACCACTTGGATCTCGACTCGGTCCACTGGCTGCAGGATTACCTCGCCGAGTACGAAGGCGTCCTGATCGTGATCTCCCACGATCGCCACTTCCTCAACAGCGTCTCCACTCACATCGCCGATATCGATTACCAAACCGTCATCATGTACACCGGCGGCTATGACGATATGGTGCTGGCCAAGACGCAGATCCGCTCGCGCATCGAATCCGAGAACGCGCAGCGCGAAAAGAAGATCGCCCAGCTCAACGAATTCATCGCACGCTTCTCCGCCGGCACTCGCTCTTCGCAGGTCACCTCGCGCAAGAAGGAAGTCGAGCGCCTCCAGACCTCAGACCTCGCCAAGTCCAATATCCAACGGCCGTTCATTCGCTTCCAGATGAAGCGCCAGTCGGGCCGTCATCCGCTCGAACTGAAGGGACTCACCAAGAGCTACGGCGATCTGCGCGTCTTCCAGCCCTTCACCGCCAGCGTCGCGCGCGGCGAGAAGATCGCCATCATGGGCCGCAACGGCGCCGGCAAGACCACCCTGCTGAAGTCCATCCTCAGCGAATTTCCGGTGGATGCCGGCGACGTGACTCTCGGCCATGAAGTCGCCATCGGCTACTTCTCGCAGGACCACGCAGATTCCATCGTCAAGGGCATGAAGACCATCGAATGGCTTCACTCCTTCGATTCCGCCGCCTCCCAGGAGGAACTCCGCGGTCTGCTCGGCCAGATGCTCTTCTCCGGCGACGACGCGCTGAAGCCCACCCAAGCCCTCTCCGGCGGCGAGGCCGCGCGCCTGATCTTCTGCCGCCTCATGCTGCAGAAGCCGAACTTCCTGGTGTTCGACGAACCCACCAATCACCTGGACCTGGAATCCATCAACGCGCTCAACATCGCCCTCCAGAAGTACGAAGGCACCGTCCTCCTGGTGACGCATGATCACGACGTCATTGAGGAAGTGGCCACGCGCATCTGGCACATCGAGAACGGCCGCATTGAAGACTTCAAGGGCACGTACGAGGAATACCAGGCCGTCGCCCAGCAAAAGGCTTCGTAGCTTTATTGGGAGATCGAAACCGTCGCCTGCTGGCTGGAGACCGTTCCCACCTGCACCACCACCGGCACCGCCGTTCCGGGTTGCACGCCGCCCGGAATCTGCACCTGTACCTGAGTGATGCCTGCGACTTCGCCCTGCACCCCTGAGGTGGACAGCACCAGCGCCTGAATTCCGCCGATCTTCACCGTGACCGGCAGGATCGGACCCGGCGTCGAAGCGCCCAGAATCTGGCCGTCCACACTCGCCGGCGACGTTTGTCCCGCGCCCGTCAGCAGCAGCGTGAGCAGCGAATTGAGACCCGCGGGGAAGCACGCGGGATGCGGCGTCTGACCGGGCAGATTGGGCGCGCAATTGCCGTTTGCCGAGCCGTCCTGATTCAACGCCAGCGCCTGCCCCGTCCCCGAATAGTCCAGCGTGAAAAGGGCCGGGGATGCCGCCGCCACCGCCACCGTGGTCTGCGCCGGCGTCTGCCCGCGATACTGCACCGACACCTGCGCGCTGCTGCCGCTCAAAGCGAACGGCGCCACCGCCGACACCTGGGTGGCCGACGTATAGATGAGGGGCGCAGCGATTCCGTTGAACGTCACCGTGGTGCCGGAAAGCGTTGTGGTGACCACTCCGTTGATGTCCACATTCCCCGCCACCAGTTGCGGAGGACCGAGCGCCGTGCCCGTGATAGTCACAATCTCGCCGGGCGCCACCGGTCCACTCAAGTTGCTGGCCGCGTTCGTCACCGAGGTGATGGACGAAGTGAGGCTGGACGCCGCACTCAGCGCGCGAATGGCGTTATTCCCCGTATCGGCGAAATACACCGTCCCGGAATTCGCCACGAGCATCCCCGAAGGCGCGTTGAATTTCGCCGCCGCCGCCGGTCCGCCGTCGCCCGCATAGCAGCAGTCGCCCGTGCCGGCAATCGTCACCAGCCCGCCCGAAAAGGCCTGCCGGATGCGATTGTGGCCGCTATCGGCGATATCGATATTGCCCTGCGCATCCACCGCCACGCCCGAAGGATTGTACAGCGGAGAATCGGGCGTGTTGCCGTTGCCGGCCACCGTGCTGATGACGCCGTTCTGCCCCACCATGCGGATGCGTCCGTTGGCCTGATCGGCAATGTAGACGTTGCCCGCCGCGTCCAGCGCCAGTGCCACCGGGAAATTGAGGGCCGCCTGGTTGCCCGGTCCGCCATCGCCGCTGAAGCCCACTACGCCATTGCCCGCGATGGTGGTGATCTGGTTGTCCTGGGTGACTTTGCGGACGCGATGGTCCAGCGTATCGGCGATATAGAAGCCGCCGGCGTGGTCCACCGCCACCGCTTGCGGGGCATGCAGCGCCGCTTTGATGGCCAGATCGCCATCGCCGAAGAAGCCTGCATTGCCGTTGCCCGCCAGCGTGTAAATCGTGCCGTCCGGATTCACCACGCGCACGCGATTGTTGTTGGTGTCGGCGATGTAGATGGTGCTGCCGTCCACAGCCACTCCGCGCGGACCGTCCAACTGCGCGGTCAGCGCCGCTTTGCCGTCGCCGCTGAAGCCCGCGATCCCGGTGCCCGCCACCGTACTCATACTGCCGGCCGGCGTCATCTTGCGAATCCGGTTGTTGAGCGCGTCGGCGATATACAGATTGCCGGCCGCATCCATGGCGATATTGGAGGGCGTGTTGAATTGCGCCGTGCTGGCCGCGCCGCCGTCGCCCGAATAGCTCATCAGTCCCGTGCCTGCCGCCGAACTGAACAGCCCGCCGGCCACCTTCCACACTCGATAGTCGCCCTTCACCAGGCCCGCGCCCGCGCCCACCGAGCCTTCCGTGAAGTAGACAGTCCCGGCCGCATCCACCGCCACGCCCGTCGGTCCGGACAGCCGGATGGAGGCCGCAGCCTGCCCATCTTCCAGCGGCACGCCATCGGCATTGCCGATCAGCGTGGTGATCACGCCCGCGCCCGAGACGATGCGGACCTTGCTGTTGCCGAAATCGGTGACGTACAGATTGCCCGCGCGGTCCACCGCCACGTCGGTCGGCAGCACCACGCTCGATGCGGTTGCCGGGCCGTTGTCGCCGGATGAGGAAACCACGCCCGTGCCGCCCACGTTGTCGCCCGAATAGTTGGCCAGGCCGTTGCCCGCCACTGTGGTGATCACGCCGTTTGGCGCAACCCGGCGCACGCGATGGTTGCCGGTGTCGGCGAAATAGAGATTGCCCGCCTGATCCCAGGCCTCGCCCTGCGGCTGGTTCAAGGAGGCGTTGAGCGCCGCGCCGCCATCGCCGCTATAGCCCTGGTTGCCGCTTCCGGCGAAGGTCGAAATCGCGCCGCCCGGAACAATCTTGCGGACCACGTTATTGCCCGTATCGCCCAGGTAGAGATTGCCCGCGCCGTCCACGGCGATGCCGGTAGGCGCATTCAATTGCGCCGAGGTGGCCGCGCCGCCATCACCGGTATACCCGGCCGTCCCATTGCCGGCCACGGTGGAAATGTTCCCGCCGGAAATCTTGCGGACTACATGGGAATTGCGGTCGGCTACATAGACATTCCCCGCGGCGTCCACCGCGATGCCGTCCGGGAAATCCAATTGCGCCGAAGTCGCAGCCCCGCCGTCACCGGTATTGCCGGCCCTGCCCGTTCCCGCGATGCGGCTCAGCGCGCCCGCCGGAGTCACTTTGAAGACCGAATGCAGGCTGCCGAAATAGACGTTGCCAGAAGCATCCACCGCCACTCGGGGCGGATCGCCAATCGAAGTCTGGAGCGCGGAAGTAGCAGAGGTGGGCGCCGTACCCCCGGCGATCGTGCTCACTACATACTGCTGTGCCCAAACTGAGCCTGCTGCGAAGAAAACGGAAAGAATGCGAGGGACCCTATTCATTACTAACCTTAGTATGCGGACAATTCTATCCTTATACCACGAAGCGGAGCCGCAACTCGCGCAGGTCGCGCAGCAGGTAATCCGGCTGCAGCGCTTCCAGTTCCTCGGGAGGGGTGATTCCGGTCTTCACGGAGATGGAGCAGATGGCGTTTCCGCGAGCCGCCAGGATGTCCTGCGGAGCGTCGCCGATTAGCGAAACCGGGGCCTCCCGCGAGATCCACTTCTGCCGTCGCGCTTCCCGCATGGCGAGCTTCGCCAGGCCCGTCCGCGTCCGCGCCATCTCTCCAAAAGCGCCGAATGTAAAATAGTCGCGCAGCCCGGCGCGCTCCAGTTTTCGCCAGCCGATGCGGGTCAAGTTGCCGGTCACCAGCGCCAGCAGGATTTCGTGCCGCGCCAGGCGCTGCAGTACCGGCTCCACGCCGGGACAGTGCTTGTCCCGCAGCACCGGGCAGACGCGCAGATAATACTTCTCGGCGGCCTGCTGCACCGCCGGCAGCGCCTCCCGGATCTGCGGGCCCCGAGCCCCGGACCGCCGCATCATGCGCGTCAGAATGTCGGGGTCGAGCATCCCCTGCACCGGAATTCCCTCGGTGGTGGTCTCCAGACCCGTCACCTTGCGCACGCCCTGCACCAGAGCTTCGCGATGATGCGGCCCCGCGCGGCGCACCAGAGTCCCGTCGATATCGAAAAGCACCAGAGCACGGTAAGTCACTTGCGGAATGATAGCAGGGATACCGTGTGCCGGTTCGCTGGTCTACTGATGCACGGTGATCAGAGTGCCGAGTTTGGAACCAGAGAGAGTCAGTGTTCCCGATTGCGTGGGAGCCCCATTCACAACCGGCGTCGGCGGGCGTGAGAAGCTTCGCGATGCTGCGGCCCCGCGCGGCGCACCTTGCGGAATGATAGCAGGGATACCGTGTTCCGTTCGCCGGTCTACTGATGTACGGTGATCAGGGTGCCGGTCTGGGTGCTCGAACCGTTGTAGGTTGCGATGACCGGCTGGTCGCCATTCGGGACCGAGTTGGGAACCACCACGTTGAACTGAAACTCGCCGGGCGCGACCAGTCCGGCGAACGCCACCGTGGCAGGCGTTCCGCCGATCGTGATCGACGGCAGCGGAGTCAGTGTTCCCGATTGCGTGGGAGCCCCATTCACCACCGGCGTCGACGTGGCTCCGAAGCCGTTGGCGTAAAGCACAATCGTCTCGCCCGGCTGCGCGGGAGTGGTCAGTCCGGGATAGAGAGAGGCCGGCCCGATGTAACTTCCGTCCGCGTGAGTCGCGGCAATATAAGGTCCGCCATTGAAGACGAAGTACGAGGGTGACACCGTTTGCGCCGTCACGGTGAAGGCCGCGCCGGCGACCCCATTGTTTGTCACCTGCACCGCCACCGAACCGGAAAGTGCGTCGGGGGGCGTGAGAATATTCACCTGCGCCGGGCTGATGTAGTAGACGTAGGCCGGCTTGCCATTGACCGTCACGCTCACGCCGTCCAGCTTCACGGGCATTTGGCCGCCCACAAAATCCGAGCCCTGCCAGGGACGCGAATCGCCGGCCGGAGATAGATTGGCGCCCTTGATTTCCACCCACGTGTTCGGTGCGAGGTTGGGTAGCTGGCTCTCTGCATTGGCTACCAGCGTGATTGTGGGAGCGGGAGCGGCGGTGTTGATCTTCGCAATGAACCCGTCAAAGCTTCCGGTTGCTTTGAGCGTGGTTTGGAGAGCGCCGGCCGTTGCCGGCAGGTGGGCTTGGGCGGTGTAGCCGGCCACGTAGGCGTTGCCTTGCGAATCGACATCCACGCCGCTATTGAAGATCTGGCCATTCCCCGTCGGGTCGTAGATCACCGTCGAGAAATTGATTGTGCTCCCGGTGGGATCGAACTCCGTCACGTACACGCCGCCGAAGCCATTGGCGGGTTGCAGCGGATTCACCAGCGGATACTGGGTGTTATTGCCGGCCACTCCACTCACATAGAGATTGCCTGCCGCGTCGAGCCTTGGGGGACTGATCGTATTGGTGGCGCTGAGGTCCGCTCTGGCTTGGTTCCCGACAAAGGTGGCCCACACCAGCGCGCTTCCGGCGGGATTCAGCTTGGCCAGAAAACCGCGGTTCAGGCAGCCGCTGCCGGCCGGGCACACGAGCGTGTTGTTCGCACCGGGGGTAGCCGGAAAGTCGTAAGAGGCGATGCCGCTGATATAAGCATTGCCCGCGGCGTCGGCTGCAATCCCTGAGACGACGTCCTGATAGCTGACCAGAGTTTTGTCGAAGCCGCCCAGGTACGTGGCATAGACCGGCGAAGCTCCGGCGCTCACCGGATTGAATTTCGCGATGAAGCCGCGACTGGACGTCCCGAACCCCGCCGTGGGATTGCCGTAGTATGTGGTCTGAAAGGCGCCAGGCGTCACCGGTATCTGATTGCTTAGTGTGGTTCCCGCCAGATAGAAGGCTCCGGATGAATCCACGGCAACACCCGATGCAAAGGTGGGATGTTGATTGCCCGCGGGCGCGCCGGTGCCTCCATACATACTCGAATAGAGCAACTTGGCGCCGGCGGCATCGAAGGCCGCGACAAAAGCCGAGCCTTGGTTGAAGTTGGATGGATTCAGAGTCGTGTTAAAAGTGGAGCCCGGAAGCGCCGCGCCGGCTGTGGTGGGGAAGCAGTTGGTGGGATTTGTGGAGGTGCATTGGTCGCCCGAATTTCCCGCGATATAGGCCTGCCCGCGAGAATCCACTGCGACAGCAACCCCCGCTTCGTTGGAATACCCCAGGTAAGTCGAATAGGCCAGGCTGCCTGTCGGACTAAGTTTGGTTAAGAATGCAATCTGGGCGCCCGGACAGTTCGTTGCGTTTACCGGGGCCCCGCAACCCGGCTGGTAAGCTCCGGCGGTAACCGGAAACTTGCTGGAGTTGGTGAATCCCGTGAGGTACGCGCTGCCGGACCCATCCACCGCAATGGCATAAGACTGAGTCTGCGTGTTGTCACCCGAGACACTGCCGCCAAAATAAGTGGAGTAAATCAGTTGGGAGCCCGACGGGTTCAGCTTCGCGACGAAGCCCGTGTAACCGCCCGCCGTATTTCCGGCCTGAATGGGGCTTTGCAGCGGGAAGTCCGTAGACTGGGTCGAACCCGTCACGTACACATTTCCGGTTGGGTCGACAGCCACGCCCTGCGTCGGATTCCCGGCCGGGCTGTAGGTGGTGGACCCGACGATGTCCGTCTTACCGCCTCCCAGGTAAGTCAAGTAGGTGAGCACCGGATCGATCACCAGGGGCCGGCTATGGTCATAGCTGCCCAGGGTGAAACGCACGCGGTCTCCCGTCAAGTTGTAACTCGCGGCTACAACATCCCTGTTGCCCTTGTCGTTCCTCTGATAGACAACCGGCTTCAGGAAGCGGAGTGGTCCGCCATCCAGCGTCAACACCAAATCGCCGCCCGGGTCCAGCGTGGGCTTCGCGCCGGAAAACTCCAGTGCGATGCGGCCGGGATCGGCGCCCGGAGCGACCACGAAATCGTACTCGAGTTGCCTCTGCGTTCCGTAATACACCAGGTCGATTCCGCGATAAATTTGCCGGTAGTTCACCTTGCCGAAGGTGGCGGCGGCTTGGGTCCAGCGACTCGGGTCGTTGCCAAGGAAATAGTTCACCGTGCCGGGGAGAGTTTGCGTTCCCGTGATCTCCGCATGGGAATTGGCTCCGGCCAGTTTCATCCGCACCACGGCCGGCGCCGCCGCGTGGGCCGGGTGCAGAGTGAACACCGCGCTATCCGGGGTCAGGAACAGCGCGTATCCGTCACCTCGCGACAGGAACTTCACGACGGGAGCCGTCTGGCCGCGGTTGGCCTCAAAGCTCAAGGGGAGGCTTTCGCCGAAAACCGCAGCGGCAATCGCCAGGAACAGACAGATCTTTCTCATGGTGTTGGTCTCCGAGGCGCGAGAATTTGGCTAATTGTACTCTGACCCTAACGACGTGTCATTCAGGTTATGTACGGAGACACCCGAGTGCGATATGGCGGACGAAGCGCTCGGCGAGGCCGCTACAATAGTTTTGTGCACCAAGCAAAGTTCCGGGTAGGCCTCATTCAGATGGCCTGCTCCAAAGACCCCAACGAGAATCTCGCCAAGGCCGAATGGCGCATCCGCGAGGCTGCCGGACGCGGCGCGCAAATCGTCTGCGTGCAGGAACTCTTCCGCTCCCAGTACTTCTGCCGCGAGGAAAACGCCGGGCTGTTCGACTTGGCC